>JBEKNK010000078.1:0-22835 GCA_049522915.1 Solirubrobacteraceae bacterium
CGTCGTCCTCAGTCGCGGCAATGGCCCCGCCATTGCTCGCTCCCTGCGTCCTCGCCAGCCGACCCCAGCCACTCGCCGCTTCCCGTTCAACGTTCCGAGAAGACCCACTAGACTGCGATCTTGGCCGTGCCCGACGTCTACCCGACGGCCCGCGGACCCCTCCCCCGGCTCGCCGAGCCGTTCGCCAAGCGGGCCCGCGAGCGCCGGCACACGCGCCTGCTCGCGCTTCTGCGAGGCGCCGCAAAGCTGCGGATCGTCGACATCGGCTGCGGCTCACCGGGACTCGCCGGCCTGGCGCCGGAGCTCGACATCACCGGCGTGGATCTGCTCGAGCGACCCGGCTATCCGGGACCGTTCGTCCTCGCCGACGCCGCGGCCGGCCTCCCCTTTGCCGACGGCGAGTTCGACCTCGCCTACGCCAACAGCGTGATCGAACACGTGCCGCCGGCGCGCCGGGCGGCCTTCGCCGCGGAACTGCGCCGCGTGGCGCGCGGCTGGTATGTGCAGACGCCGGCGCGCTCGTTCCCGATCGAGCCCCACTCGCTGCTGCCCGGCGCGCACTGGCTGACGCCGCCGCTGCGCCGGCGCTACTGGCGCCTGGGGGCCGGCGGCGACCCCGACGAGGTCGCACTACTGAGCCGGCACGAGCTGGAGGCGCTGTTCGGCCCCGCCCGGCGCGAGCGCTTCGGCCCGTTCACCAAGAGCTGGATCAGCGTGTGGCTGCCTTAGGGGTCTTGGGTCAGCCGCCGAGGCGCGAAACGTCGTTGCTGATCCCGTTGAGCACCAGGAAGGCGAGCAGCACGATGCCGACTGAGCTGAAGCGCCACATCGCGGTCAGCGAGACGCGACGGCCGCGCAGCCGCTCGGCGACCGACCACACGACGTGGCCCCCGTCCAGCGGCAGGAACGGGAAGAGGTTGACGACGGCCAGCACGAGCGAGACCAGCGCAAGCACGACGAGGCCATAGCCCGGGCCGCGGGCCACCGCCTCCTGCGTGTCCTGCGCGATGCCGACGACACTCTGGAGCTGCTTGCGGTCCTTGGAGTGGACCAGCGCGTCGAAGTAGTGGGTGATCGTCGAGGTGCCGAGGTCCCACATCGCGCCGGCCGAGGTGCTCAGCGCGCCCGTCAGTGAGAAGTCGACCGCGGCCAGCGGCGCCGCCGAGGAGACCCCGAGCACCATGTGTTTGACCTTCGAGTTGTAGTGCGGCGTGATCGAGCGCGTCAGCGTACGCCCGCCGCGGCGGAACGTCACCGTCGCGGCCGCCGTCGCGGCGCAGCCGTTGGTCTGGCGCCCGGCGCAGCGATAGTGCGCGAGGGCGGCGTCCGGGTCGGCCGGTGACTCGGCAATGCCGTCGATCGCGACGATCGTGTCGCCGGATTTCAGCACGCCGGCGGCGCCGCTGTGGCTCTGCACCGAGACGACACGCAGCTCCGGCAGCGCGCGGACCGTCGTCTGCGAGGGCGCGAGGTTGCCGATCGCGTAGGCGCCGTCCAGGCCGTGGGACAGCAGCACCGCCGCGAACAGCACGAAGGCCGTCAGCAGGTTGACCGCCGGGCCGGCGAGGATCACGACGATCCGCTTCCAGGGCTCCTTCATGTAGTAGCTGCGCTCGGCGACGCGCAGATCGACGCTGCTCAGCTCATCCGGCGTCATGCCGGTGATCTTCACGTAGCCGCCGAACGGGATCGCGCCGATCTGATACTCCGTCTCGCCGCGGCGAAACGAGACCAGCTTGGGCGGGAAGAACAGCGAGAAGCGCTCGACACGCATGCCGACGGCCTTCGCCGCGACGAAGTGCCCGGCCTCGTGCAGCACGATCAGCGCACAGAAACCGGCGATCGCGATCACCCAGGTCATGCCCGTAGTCTCGCAGGCGTGATCAGCGGCGCCTAAAAGGCGGGCGGCAGGGCGATGCCGAGGATCTTCTCCAGCGCGCCGACAACATCGCCGGCGATCAGCTGCTGCGGCCCGTGCGTGCCGACCTTCAGGGAGACGTCGTTCGGGCACCACTCGGTCGTTGCACTGGCGAGCAGCGCGCCCGTGGAGCCGTCGAACAGCAGCTCGAAGCCGGGCTTCCTGCCCGACTGCAACGCCGGGCAGGCGTAGACGGCACGGATCGCGTCATCGACCGCCAGCCCGTTGAGCGTGGCGACGATCGAAGCGACCTGCGCCGCGCTGGTGACGGTCGCCAGGGTCGCACCGTCCTGAAGCCGGCGCACGGTCACGCTCGCGACATCACCCGGCAGCACCAGCCGCTGCGGCGTCCAGACCGCGACGCCCTGCAGCTCCGCCAGCCATCGCCCGCCGGCGCCCGGGTCGGGCTTGGTCTCGATCACGAGCCAGCGCGGGCCGATCCAGCGCCCGAGCGAGCGCAGCATGATCTGCGCGCCACTCAGAGCCCCGGAATCAAGCCACGTGCTGCTGCCCTTTGGGGCCTGCGCCAGCAGCGCACTCGCCGCGCCGGCGTCGGGCAGACTCCAGTACTCGGTCGCCGTCTTGAAGGTGACGTACGGCAGCGTGAAGTCCGGCCCAACCGGCTCCGCCCGCAGCGCCCGCGGCGCGGTCGCGAGGCGCACCGATCCCGCCGGCAGCGCCACCGCCGCCAGAGCCGCGCGAGCATCGCGGGCGGCCGCAGCCGCCGTCCCAGCCGGCGCCCGCAGCACCGGCGAGGAAACCGAGGAGGCCGCCCGCGAGCTCACCGCCGTCGCGCAAACCACCACCAAGACCGCCAAAGCGAGCACCAGAGGTGTGAGCTTCCTCATAGTGCCCCTACTACGCCCCACTCCCCCAACCGTCACACAAGATCCACCCAGGCCACCCAGGAGCTCACCACCCTCACGCAGACCACACGAAGAAGGCCAAAGCGAGCACCGAAGGTGTGAGCTTCCGCAGACGTCAACGCGAGCACCGAAGGTGTGAGCGTTCGATCATCGCTCCGGCGACCTCGCGCGCGCGCCGGTCGGCTTCGAACAGCACGTCGAATTCGCGCAGCGGCGCGGCCCCCAGCTCGTCGAGCGTCGCCTCGATCACCTCGGCAATCGCCGTGAACGCGATCCGCCCGCCCAGGAAGGCGTGCACGGCGACCTCGTTGGCGGCGTTCAGCACGCACGGCGCGGTGCCGCCCGCGATCGCGGCCTCGCGGGCGACGCGCAGCGCCGGGAACGCGTCGAGATCGGGGCGCTCGAAGGTCAGGCTCGCGACGGCCACCAGGTCCAGGCGAGCCACGTCAAGTTCGCTGCGCTCCGGATGGTGCAGCGCGTAGGAGATCGGGACACGCATGTCGGGGCAGCCGAGGTGCGCGAGCACGGCGCCGTCGCACAGCGTGAGCATGCCGTGGATGATCGACTGCGGATGCACGATCACGTCAATGCGCTCGTAGGGGATGGCGAACAGGTGATGCGCCTCGATCACCTCGAGGCCCTTGTTCATCAGCGTGGCCGAGTCGATCGTGATCTTGTCGCCCATCGACCAGGTCGGGTGAGCGAGCGCCTGCTCGACCGTGACGCGCTGCAGCTCGTGCCGGCTTGTGCCGCGGAACGGGCCGCCCGACGCGGTGATCGTGAGCCGCTCGATCGTGCCCGGTCCGGCGGTCCGCTCGGCGGCGATCAGCTGGTGCAGCGCCGCGTGCTCGGAATCGACCGGCAGGATCCGCGCGCCGGTCGCCTCGGCGAGCGCGACGACGAGCTCCCCGCCGACGACGAGCGATTCCTTGTTCGCGAGCGCGAGGTCGATGCCCTCGCCGAGCGAGACGATCGTCGGGCCGAGTCCCGCCGAACCGACGATCGCATTGAGCACGAGATCGGGAGCCGACTCGAGCACCAGCTCCACGAGGCCCTGAGCGCCGCTGTGGACCACGCCCTGCGGCCAGGCGGCGGCGGCCCGCCGCGCGCTCTCCTCGTCGCTCAGCGCGATCCGCGTGACGCCGTGGGCGGCGGCCTGCTCGAGCAGCGTCTCCCACGAGCTCTGGGCTGAGAGGCCGACGACTTCGAGCTCGTCGGAGGCGGCGATCACTTCGAGCGCCTGGACGCCGATCGAACCGCTCGACCCGAGGACCAGGACCCGCTTGGGGGCGCTCACTTCGCCCCCAGGATCGCGAGCCAGGCGTAGTAGGAGACCACGACACTGAACATCACCGCGTCGAGGCGGTCGAGCGCCCCGCCGTGGGCGCCGAACAGGCGGCCGGAGTCCTTCACCGCGCACTGGCGCTTGACGTAGCTCTCGAAGAGGTCGCCGATCGGCGCCGCGATCGCGACGGCCGCCCCGAGCAGGATCGCGTCTCCCTTGTGGAACCAGGGCTGGTAAAGCGAGGCGAACCAGACACCGACGATCGCGCAGAAGATCCCGATCGCGAGCCCCTCAACCGTCTTGCTCGGGGAGACCGACGGGGCGAGTCGGCGCCTGCCGAACGCCCGCCCGCCGAAGTAGGCGCCGCTGTCGCCGACGAAGGTGCCGATCACCACGTCGGTGAGGATCCCGCCCCCGTGGGGCAGGTCGCGCAGCAGGACCGCGTGGGCCAGCGCGAGGCCGACCCACCAGACGCCGAGCAGTGTGACGGTGATCCCGAAGATGCTGCCCGCCGGTGCAATCAGCGTGACCAGGAAGCTCGCCGGCAGCGCGGCGACGGCGATCAGCAGCACCTGGTCGCGCGTGCCGTAGTGCGCCGCCACCAGCAGTGCGAACAGCGCCAGGAAACCAACCAGCTTCGCGGGGTGCGCGCGCGCGGTCATGCGGTACAGCTCGTCGAGGCAGATCCAGCCGAGGACCAGCAGCACGGCGGCGAACAGCAGGCCTCCGCGAGCGATCACGATCGCCGCAACCGCGATCGCGGGCAGCGCCACGAGCACGCGCGCGCGCAGATCGGAGGGACGACCGCTCCGCGACGGGCGCGGCCTGCGCGGGCGGGCCGAGGGCGGGCGTCGTCGAAGCTGACCGGAGGCCACCGGGGCTCACCTGCCGCCGTAACGGCGCCGGCGCCCGCTGTAGGCCGCGAGAGACTCCTCGAAGGCCTCACGCGTGAAATCGGGCCACAGCTCGTCGCGGAAGACCAACTCGGAGTATGCGGACTGCCAGAGCAGGTAGTTGGAGAGCCGTTGCTCGCCGCTGGTGCGGATGATCAGGTCCGGGTCGTGCATCTCGGGGGCGTACAGGAGCGCCCGGAACTCATCCTCGCCACCGCCGTCGAAGCGCTGCGCCGCGTCGAGGATCTCGGCCCGACCGCCGTAGTTGAACGCCACGAACAGCGTTATGCGCTCGTTGGCCGCCGTCAGCTCCTCCGCCCAGTCCATCTGGCGCGCGAGCGCCGTCGAGACGCCCTCGCGACGGCCGATGAAGCGCATCCGCACGCCCTCGTCGCGCAGTTCCGGCGTCTCGGTCGTGATCCGCCGGCTGAACATCCGCATCAATGCGCCGACCTCGCTGCGGGGGCGCGACCAGTTCTCCGTCGAGAACGAGTACACGGTCAGCTCGCGAACGCCCAGCTCGACGGCGTCGCGCAGGCGGGCCTTGACGTTCTCGGCGCCGGCGTCGTGGCCGGCCGCGACCGAGACACCGCGCTGCTTGGCCCAGCGCCCGTTCCCGTCGGTGATGATCGCGACGTACCGCGGCCGGTCCGCGTCGACGCTCATCAGACCTCGAGGATCTCTGCTTCCTTGCCCTTCAGCAGCGCGTCGAGCTCGCCGATCCGCTCATCGGTCAGCTTTTGCAGCAGGCCCTCGGCGCGACGTTCGTCGTCGGTGCCCGTCTCGCCCGCCTCCTTCAGCTCGCGCAGGTCGTGCATCACGTCGCGGCGGATGTTGCGGACCGCGATGCGGCCCTCCTCGACGATGTGTCGCGCGACCTTCACCAGCTCGCGCCGGCGCTCCTCGTTGAACTCGGGGATCACCAGGCGCACCAGCTTGCCGTCGTTGGACGGGTTCAACCCGAGGTCGGAGGCGTTGATCGCCTTCTCGATCGCCTTGATCGACGAGGCGTCGAAGGGCTGGATCGTCAGCAGCCGCGCCTCCGGCGCGGAGATCGTCGCGAGCTGCCGAAGCGGCGTCGCGGCGCCGTAGTAGTCGACCTGGATGCGATCCAGCAGCGCCGGGCTCGCCCGGCCCGTGCGCACCGACCCGAGCTCGACGGCCGTCGCCTCCACGGACTTGTGCATGCGCTCGCGCGCATCCTCGAGCAGGTCGTCGATCATCGGAGTTGCAGGCAATTCGTGACCATCGCCGGGGGAGGATAACTGGTCGCGGGCGCCGGACGCCGGCGTGCATCGACGCTCGCGGAGGACTACTGGTGGGTCTTCTCGGAACGTTGAACGGGAAACGGCGAGCGGCTTGGGTCGGTTGGCGAGGGCGCAGGGAGCGAGCAATGGCGGGGCCATTGCCGCGACTGAGGACGCGTCCAGACGGCGTCCAGACGCCGCCGTAACCGGTGGAACGTTCCGAGAAGGCCCACTACGCGGGGGTTGCCACGAGCGTCCCGACCTGCTCGCCGGCCAGGATGCGGCCGATGTTGCGGTCGTCGTCGACGTTGAAGACGCGAATCGGCAGCCGGTTCTCCATGCACAGCGTCAGCGCCGTGGCGTCCATCACCGCCAGGCGACGCTGGATCGCCTCCATATGCGTGATCTGGGGGATGAACTCGGCTGTGGGGTCAAGCGCCGGGTCCGCCGTGAAGACGCCCTCGACGCCGTTCTTGGCCATCAGGATCGCCTCGGCGTGGATCTCGCTCGCGCGCAGCGCAGCCGCGGTGTCGGTGGTGAAGAACGGGTTGCCGGTCCCCGCGGCGAAGATCACCACGCGCCCCTTCTCGAGATGGCGCATCGCGCGCCGGCGGATGTAGGGCTCGGCGACCTCCTGGACCGTGATCGCCGACTGGACCCGGGTGTGGACACCCTGCTTCTCGCAGGCATCCTGCAGCGCGAGCGCGTTCAGCACGGTCGCAAGCATCCCCATGTAATCGCCCGTGGCGCGGTCCATCCCCTCGGCGGCGCCATGCAGTCCGCGGTAGATGTTGCCGCCGCCGGGAACCACCGCGAGCTGCACGCCGGATTCCACGACGAGGCGTATCGCGTTGGCGATCGAAACCACGCGCGCCGGCTCGATGCCGTACTCGAGGCGTCCCATCATCGACTCGCCCGAGAGCTTCAGCAGGACGCGCTTGAAGATCGGCTCGCCCACCGCTGCGGTCAGTCCCCGATCGCGAAGCGCGAGAAGCGCCGGATCACGACGTTCTCGCCCGTCGTCGCCGCGATCTGGTGCAGCAACTCGCCGATCGTCTTGCCGTCGTGCTTGTCGGCGTTGACGTGCGGCTGGTCGAGCAGCACCACCTCGCTGTACCACTTCGCCAGCTTTCCCTCGGCGATCCTCGCGCGGATCTCCGCCGGCTTGTCGGCGGCCTCCTGCTCAAAGATCGCCAGCTCGGCGTCGCGGAGCTCCTCGGGCACCTCCGACTCGCTCACCCAGCGCGGCGCCGCGGCGGCGACGTGCGCCGCCACCTCCTTGGCGAAGGCGACGAAGTCCGCGTTCTTGGCGACGAAGTCGGTCTCGCAGTCGATCTCGACGAGCACGCCGATCTTCGCGTTGTGGTGAACGTAGGTCTGGATCGTGCCCTCGGAGGCGACGCGCTCGCCGCGATCCTCGATCCGCTTGCCGGCCTTTAGCCGCAGCAGCTCGATCGCCTTTTCGACATCGCCCCCGGACTCGGTGAGCGCCTTCTTGCAGTCCATCATCCCGGCGCCGGTGCGTTCACGCAGCGCCTTGACGTCACTCGCGGAGACCTCAGACACTGGGAGCCTCCTCCTGGTCGGTGGGGGCGGCAGCCTGCGGCTCCGCCGCGGCGTCGGCGGGGACGCTCGGCTCGGCGGCGGGCTCCGGCTGCTCCTGCGCCGCGGGCTCCGGCTGCTTGTGCGCCGCGGGCTCCGGCGACTCCTCCGCCGCGGGTTCGGCGGCAGTCTTGCGCCGGCCGAGTCGGCGTGTCTTCTTGGGCGGTGCCTCGGGCTCGGCGGGAGCCGTCGGCTCCGCCTCCGCCTGGACCGCAGCGGGCTCCTCGGCGGGCGGTTGTGCTGTCTCGGCGGTCGGCTCGGGCTCGGCGGCTGGTTCGGGCTCGGGCTCGGCGGGCGCGCCGGGCACGGCGGCTGCTGCCGGCTCGGGGTCCGCAGGCGCGTTGGGCACGGCGGCTGCTGCCGGCTCGGGGTCGGCAACCGGCTCGGGCTCGGCGGGCGCAGGCACGCTGGGCTCGGCAGCGAGCGCAGGCTCCGGCTCGGGCTCGGCGGGCGCAGCTTCGGCGGCGGCAGGCGCGGGCTCGGGCTCTGCGGCCGGCGCAGGCGCCTCCTGCGCGGCCGGCTCGGCGATCGCGGGAGCCGCGGGCGGGGCCGGCGACGCGTGTGGCGGGGCGGTCGGCTGCTCCGCCGCCGGGGGGGCCGCTGGACTCTCGCTCGCGGCCTCAGCGGCTGCGGCGGCGGCCGCAGCCGCCTCAGCGGCGGCCGCCTGCTCGGCGGCCAGTTCGGCTTCGCGCTGCGCCCGCTCCTCTGCATCACGGCGTGCGCGCTCCTCGGCCTCGGCACGCAGCTTCTCCTGCTCGGCGCGGTAGATCCCGGCGCCCTCGCCCACACGGTCGCCGATCGCCCGCGTGATGATCGTGCAGGAACGGATCGCGTCATCGTTGCCGGGGATCACGAAGTCGATGCCGTCGGGGTCGCAGTTGGTGTCGACCAGCCCGATGATCGGGATCCGAAGTCGCTGGGCCTCGCGGACGGCGATCGCCTCGGTCTTCAGATCGATCACGAAGATCGCGGCGGGCGTGCCCTTCATGTTCTTCACGCCGCCGAGGTTCGCCCGCAGCTTCGCCAGGTCGGCCTGGGCGGAGAGCCGCTCGCGCGTCGGTAGGAGCGCAAGCTGTCCCTCTGTCTCGTAGCGCTCGAGATCGTGCAGCCGCCGGATGCGTTCGCTCATCGTCTGGAAGTTGGTGAGCAGCCCGCCCAGCCAGCGGTGGTTGACGTAGGGCATGCCGGTTGCCTCGGCGACCTCGCGCACGGCATCACGCGCCTGCTTCTTCGTGCCGACGAACAGCACCGTGCCGCCACGATGGGCGACCGTACCCGCGAACTCGCTCGCCTGATCGAGCAGGCGCTTGGTCTTCAGCAGGTCGATGATGTAGATGCCGTCCCGCTCGCCATGAAGGAAGCGGCGCATCTTTGGGTTCCAGCGACGCGTCTGGTGGCCGAAATGCACTCCGGCCTCCAGCAGCTCCTTGATTCCCGGCTGGGCCACGGTAGAGCTCCTTATTGGTGTGATCAGCTGCCGCGCGGCGGGCCGTGCGGACCCGAAGCAGACGCAACGGGCAGGACGCAGGCCCTCGACGCCGTACGGGTCGAGTTATGGTCGATACATCCTAGCCCCCGCGAGGCCCGGGCAGCCTCAGCCGATCCGCGCGAGCTCCAGCGCGCGCGCCAGATCGCCGGGAAGCTGCGACTCGATCACCAGCGGCTCACCTGTGAACGGCTGCGCCAGCTCGAGCCGCGCCGCGTGCAGGAACTGCCGCCGCAGACCGTAGCGACCGGCGGTGCCGTACTCGCGGTCCCCACACACAGGATGCCCAATGGCCTCGAAATGCGCCCGGATCTGGTGGGTGCGACCGGTCTCCAGGCGGACGCGAAGCAGCGACGTGTCCGCCAGCGCCTGCTCGAGCACGAAGTGCGTGCGCGCGGACCTCGGCTTGTCCGTGTCGACCGACATCCGCGTGCGCGCGCGCCGGTCTCGGCCGAGCGGGGCGTCGATCGTCCCGCTGCGCGACGGCGGCCGTCCCTCGACCAGCGCCACGTACTCGCGGACGATCTGGCGCGCCGCCATCGCCGCCTTCAAGCGGCGATGAGCCTCCTCGCTCTTGGCGACCACGAGCAGTCCCGAGGTGTCCTTGTCGAGCCTGTGCACGATACCCGGACGCCACGCCTCGCCCCCCGCGGCCCCGCGGCGCGCGAGCGCCTGTGAGAGCGTGCCGTCGCGGTGCGGACCGGCCGGGTGAACGACGATTCCGGCGTCCTTGGAAACGACGATCAGCTGCTCGTCCTCGTAGGCGATCACCAGTTGGGGAAGCTCGCCGCTCCCAGCCGCCTCGCGGATCGTGACCGCCGGAGCGATCGCGATCGTCTCGCCGCCGCGCAGCCGATCGTTCTTGCGTGCGGCCACCCCGTTGAGCGACACGGCACCGGCCACGATCCGCCGCTGCGCCTGCGCCCGCGAGCCGAAGCGCGCGGCGAGGAACTGATCGAGCCGCTCGCCGGCGGCCTCAGGCGGGACGCGCAGCGCTTCCACGACGACCCACGAGCCACAGCAGCCCCACCACACCGATCGTGATCGAAGCATCGGCCACGTTGAACGCCGGCCAGTCCGGCAGTTTGATGAAGTCCGTGACCATCCCCAGGCGCAGGCGGTCGATCAGGTTGCCGAGCGCTCCGCCGACGATCAGGCCGCACGCCAGCCACATCCACCGCTGCTCGCGGTGGAACGCGAAATACGTCAGCACGGCCGTGAGCACGAGTACCGCGACCACGATCACGCCGGCCTCGCTGCCCGTGAACAGGCTGAAGGCGATGCCGCTGTTCTGCGCCCGCACGAGCGTGATCCCGGGCAGCAGGTGGCGGCTCTCGCCCAGTGCGATCGAGCTGCGCACAAGCTGCTTGGTGAGCTGGTCGACGACCAATACGGCGGCGACGACAACGGCGGCCCGCCTCGATGCCCGGCCCGCCTCCGTCATCAGCGGATCGCGCGCGAGACCAACTGGCCGACGAGCTGCAGCACGATGATGGCGATGATCGGGCTGAAGTCCAGACCGCCGAACGACGGCAGGATCCGGCGGAAGATCCGCAGGTAGGGCTCGCAGACGTCGCGGAGGAAGCCGAGGATCGCGTCGCTCGTCCGCGAGTACGGGACGCGCAGACCTGCGGTGAAGGCCAGGCTGCTGAGGATGTAGGCGAAGATCACGAGCGTGTAGACCCAGGTCAGCGCCGTCACGAAGTCGGCGATCGTCCCGCGGACGTTGGTGAGCGCCAGGATCACGTCGTGCTCGGCCCGGCAACCGCGGCGGCCGCATCCGCGAACGCGCTCCGCAGCCCGGCCTGCTCGAGTACACGAAGTCCGCGAGCGGTCATTCCGCCGGGAGAGGTCACCTCCCTGCGCACGCCGAGCGTGTCCATGTCACGCGCCTGCAGCAGCGCCGCCGAGCCCGAGAGCGCACCGCCCACCAGCATCGCGGCCTGCGCCGCCGGAATGCCCTGGCCCACCGCCGCGTCGATCCACGCCTCGGCGAGCAGCGCGACGTAGGCCGGCGCCACCCCGCTGACGGCCGTCGCTGCATCCATCAGCCGCTCCTCGAGCCGCACCACGGTCCCGACGCGTTCCAGCAGCGCCTCGACCTGCGGGAGCTCCGCCCCGCAGACGCACGTCACTCCGGCCCTGATCGCCGACGCCGTGTTCGGCATCGCGCGCACGATTTCGGCCCCCGGATACGCGGCCGCGAGCTGCTCGACCGTCACGCGACCCAGCAGCGAGAGCACGATCGCAGCCGCCCCGATTTCCCGCGCCACCGCGTCGAGCCCCGCCGGCTTGTGCGCGAGCACGACAAGCTCCGCGCGCTCTCCCAGTTCACGGTTGGACGCGACCGCCTCGCCGCCGACGAGCTCGGCAAGCGCTGCCGCTCGTCCCGACCCGTGATCGCTGAAGAGGGCGGGCTCGCCGAACCCGAGCGCCAGCGCGCGAGCCATGTTGCCGGAACCGACAAATCCGATGACCATCAAAATCAAGGCTACCGGCCGCTACTCACGGCCGGGGTGACGGAGCCCACCAGGAGCAAAGCCGAGCCCGGGCTCGGTGAGCGACCCAGCTCGCGGAGCAATGCGGGCGGCGAGCCACTCGGACCCCGGCCGCGCTCAGGCCTGATTGAAGAAGCCCTTTTCGATCAGGCGGGCCCGTTCCTCGGCCGAGAGCTCGACGTTGCGCGGCGTCAGCATGAAGACCTTGTCGGCGATCCGCTGCATGCCTCCATCGAGTGCGTAGGTCAGGCCGCTTGCGAAGTCGATCAGGCGCATCACGAGCGGCGTGTCGATGCCCTGAAGGTTGAGGATCACGGGGATGCCCTCGCGGAACTTGTCAGCGACCTGCTGGGCGTCGTTGAAGGACTTGGGGATGACCAGATGCACTCCGAAGTCTCCGGCCGAATCGCCGCGCGTGGCTCCGCCGCGCCCGCCGGTCACCGAGCGCAAGATGGCTGCGGGGCGCGGCGCTGGGGCTGCGTCGTCGTCGGCGAAAATGTCGTCGAAGTCGTCGCGTCGTTTGCGTCCCTGCAGGCGGCGCACATTCGGGCGTTCGCGATAGCGGTCCGCGAGGGCAGCCTCCGGCTGCTCGCGTACGGCCTCCGTCTCGTAATCGTCGTACTCGTCGGCCTCTTCGGCCAGGCCGAAGTAAACGAGTGTGCGATGCCAGGATTCTCGGAGCGGCATGGCTGGATGTTTCGCTGATCGGCCCTGATTCCCTGCAAACGGCACTCTACCGGACGCCAACGCGGATTCTCACCGGCGAGCGTCCCCCACGGGCCGCCCGGGCACCCGCTAGTCCCCATCGAGAGAGTCGGGAGCCCTCGCTCGCCCGCGAGCGCCGCGAGCGCGGCGAAATGTGCGCGACTGCGCTGCGGATCGCCGGTCTGCGGCGGCATCGTCATCAGCCCGACGACCTTGACAGGCGAGCGACTGATGAAGGCGTCGAGTTGGTCGGGTGCGATTCCCGCCTTCGCCTTCTCGCCGCTGACGTTGACCTCGACCAGGATCTCGAAGCCCTCCGGCGCGTGCCGTCCAAGCTCGCGCAGCGCCGAGTCGGTGGCGACCGAGTGGATCAGTTCGACGTGCTCGACGATCAATTTGACCTTGCGTGACTGCAGGGCGCCGATGAAATGCCAGTGCAGACGCCCCGGCGCCCGCGCTGCCTTCTCGATCAGGTCCTGAGCGCGATTTTCTCCGACGAGCGTGACGCCCGCGCCGACCAGCGCCTCGATGTCCTCGGCACCGATGTACTTGACCGCCGCGAGGACCTCGACCGCACCCGGGTCGCGCCCGGCGCGAGCGGCCGCGCGCTCGATTCGCTCACGCACGAGCTCCAGATTCGCTCGCACCTGCTCGGCGCTCAGGAGAGCCACGCGAAGCCACCCTGACGGCCGGTCGCCAGGCCGTCACGCCGATGCGAGAAGAAACGTCGCGCCGGCGCGCAGATCGTGCACAGCTCGACGTCGTGAACCGCGGCGACGCCCGCCTGGCGCAACTGCGCGGCCGCGATCGCCTTCAGGTCGAGCAGCCGTCCGCGGCTCGCGCCGTAGGCCGCGAATCGCGCGCGCACGTCATCACCGGTCTCGTAGCAGCAGCCGCCGACCCCCGGGCCGATCACGGCCTCGAGCTCTCCCTCGGCGCCAAGCGTACGCAGCGCCCGCACGCCCTCGGCCGCGATGCCTGCATCAAGACCGCGCCACCCGCCGTGGAGCATCACGACGCCGCCCTCCCCCCCGACCGCGATCGGCAGGCAGTCGGCGATATGGACACCCACCGCGAGGGCTCTGAGCGCCGTCGCGACGCCATCCCCTTCGGCCACACCCGCACGGTAGCCGTCGACGGGCGCCTCGACGCCCACCACGACGGCGCCGTGAACCTGCCGCGGCACCGCGACGCCGGCCACGCCGAGCTGCTCGAGCAAGCGTGCCTGCACCACGGCCAGCGCTTCGCCGGGCCCGCGCGAGCTGACCCGCAGGTCCCCGTCGCCACGGTCGCTGAACGCGACCGTCCAGGCGTGAGATCTCACATGGAGCATCACGGCTCCGCTTGGCCGAGAGCATGGGCCAGCTCCTCCTCCGGTCCCCCCGTCAGCTGGCCGTCGAGCTTTGCCTCGAGCGTTCGCTGAAGCCGCCGCCCGATCTGCGGGCCCTGCGGAATCCCGGCCGCGAGCAGCTCGTCGCCGCCGATCTGGAGGCGGACGTGGCGCAGCTCCTCGATCCAGCGCCGAGCCGCCTCACGCGCGCCGCGTGCTCCGGCGGCCGCAACGGCCTCGACCGGCGTACCGTGCCACGCTCGCCAGAGCGCACTGGGCGTCAGATCCGCGGGGACGCCCGCGCGCTGGCATGCGAGCGCGACCAGATGTTCGTGTGCCGTCAACTCGAGGTCTGCGAGCCAGCGCTCCTGGCTGCTCAGCAGCCCGAGCAGGAGCATCGCGCGATCACTGTCGGCCGGCGCCAACGAGAGCGCGCAATCGGCGAGCGTGCTGTCGATTGCGAGCGGCAGCTTGTCGGAGAGCCGCGTGAGCACGGCGACCGGGTCGGACTCGGCCAGCGCCAAGCGCAGTTCGCCACCCAGGCGACCGGCGCTGAGTGTCTCGAGGGTCGCCTGTTCCGCCAGACCGCCCGTCCACGGCTCGACTGCGAAGCCGAGGCGCTCGGCGTAGCGTGCGAGGCGCAGGAGGCGTGTCGGATCGTCAATGAAGCTGCGCTCGTGCAGCACGCGCAGCGTTCCGGTGGAGAGGTCGTCAAGCGCGTCCCGGGACGCGAGCAGCTCGCCGCCCTCCACTGTGACCGCGATCGCATTGACCGTGAAATCGCGCCGCGCGAGATCCTCCTCGATGCTCGCCGGCTCGACCTCCGGCAGCGCGCCGGGTGAGGCGTAGCTCTCGCGGCGCGCCATCGCCAGGTCGACCCGCCAGCCGGCGCCGCTCGCGGTCGCGGTGCCGAACGGCTCGTGCACCACGACCTCGCCGCCGAGCGAGCGCGCGAGCGTCGCCGCGTCGCCCTCGACGACGAGATCGAGCTCGCGCGGCTCGCGGCCCAGCCAGATGTCACGGACGAAACCGCCGACGACCGCCACGCGCGCGCCTGCCGCCGGCAGCGGCGGGTAGCGCGCCAGCGCCGCGAGCACGGCGCCGGGCTCGAATGCGGCCCCGCCCATCAGCGGCGCACGGGGATCCCGGCGGCCGCGAGGTGGGCCTTGGCCTGCGCGACCGTGAACTGGTCGTAGTGGAAGATCGACGCGCAGAGCACCGCGTCGGCGCCCGCCTGCAGCGCGGTGACCAGGTGCTCCAGCGCTCCGGCGCCGCCGGAGGCGATGACAGGCACGCTCACCGCGTCTGCGACCGCCTTTGTGAGCGCGAGGTCGTAGCCCTCGGTGGTGCCGTCGCGGTCCATGCTGGTCAGGAGGATCTCACCGGCACCACGTTCGACGGCCTCGCGCGCCCAGCTGACGACGTCGTGATTGGTTTCCGTTCGCCCGCCGCCAACGTGCACGCCCCAGGTTCCGTCCTCGCGCGCCTTGGCATCGATCGCCAGGACCACGCACTGGGCGCCAAACTCTGCGCCGAGCTCGTCGAGCAGCACCGGCCGGGCCACCGCCGCGCTGTTGACCGCGACCTTGTCCGCCCCGGCGTCGAGTACCGCCTGCGCATCGGCCACCGAGCGGATACCGCCGCCGATCGTGAATGGCACAAACACGTCGTCGGCCGTTCGCCGGGCCAGCTCGACGATCGTGGCCCGCTTCTCGTGCGTCGCCGTGATGTCGAGGAAGACCAGCTCGTCGGCTCCTTCGCGGTCGTAGAAGGCTGCCAGCTCAACCGGGTCGCCGGCGTCGCGGATGTCGACGAACCGGGTCCCCTTGACGACACGGCCACCGTCCACGTCCAGGCACGGGATCACCCGCCTCAGCTGCACAGCACAGCCTCCGCCTCGGACACGCTGAAGCGTCGCTCGTACAACGCCTTGCCGGCGATGACGCCAGCGAGGCGCGGGTTGCGCAGGGCCACGAGAGCCTCGAGATCCGCGAGCGACCCGATCCCACCGGAGTAGAGCAGCTCGCCCTGAAGCGCCTGGGCGACCGCCGCCACGCCGTCGAGGTCCGGACCGTTCAACATGCCGTCGCGATCGACGTCGGTGTAGACGAAGCTGCGCACGCCACGAGCCACCAGCTCCGCCACCGCCGCGACGGCAGGAAGCGATCCGGTCTGCGTCCAGCCCGCCGTGGAGACCATGCCGCCGCGAACATCGACCGAGACGACCACCCGCTCGCCGCGTTCTGCCAGCGCATCTGCCAGCAGCGCGTCGTCGGTGAACGCCGCCGTTCCGAGCACGACGCGTTCGACGCCGGCTTCGAACGCCGCGGCGATCGCCGAGTGCGACCGCAGTCCGCCACCGAGCTGTACCGGCAGCCCGGTCGCAGCGACGATCCGCTGCACGTGCTCGAGGTTGACCGGTGCGCCGCTGCGCGCGCCGTCGAGGTCGACGACGTGCAAACGTTGCGCGCCGGCCGACACCCAGCCGTTCGCGGCATCGACCGGGTCGGCCGCGTACTGGGTGGCGCGGTCGAAGTCCCCCTGCAGGAGCCGCACGGCGTGGCCGTCGAGGATGTCGATCGCGGGGTAGAGGATCACGCGCCACCATCGCTTGCCGCGACCCAATTGGCGAGCA
The DNA here is from genome assembly GCA_049522915.1 of Solirubrobacteraceae bacterium. Taxonomy (GTDB): domain Bacteria; phylum Actinomycetota; class Thermoleophilia; order Solirubrobacterales; family Solirubrobacteraceae; genus Palsa-513. Next base: position 16,466 of record JBEKNK010000078.1, read on the forward strand.
GGCGCAGCCCGTCGTGCGAGGACTTCTCGGGGTGAAACTGGACGCCAAGGAACGAGCCGTGCGTGACGACCGAGGCGAATCGCTCGCCGTACTCGGCGCTGCCGACCACGTCGGCGTGATCGGCGGGCACCGCGACGAAGCTGTGGACGTGGTAGAAGGCCGCCGCCTCGCCGAGCCCGTCGAGGACCGTTGCCGGGCGCTCCCAGCGCACCTCGTTCCATCCGATCTGTGGCGCCTTGAGCTCGCCCGTCGCGAGCATCCGCACCTCGCCGGGCACGGTCGCGAGACCTTCGGAGCCGCCGAGCTCGGTTGAGCGCTCGAAGAACAGGTGCATGCCGAGGCAGATCCCCAACAACGGCACCTGCGCGGCGGCCCGCTCGGTCAGGAACGTGTCCAGGCCGAGGGCGCGCAGGCGTTCCATCGCCTTGGGGAACGCGCCCACGCCCGGGATGACGAGCGCGTCCGCGCGGGCGAGGGCCGCCGGGTCGGAGCTGACGAGCACCGTTGCGCCGACATGCTCCAGCGCCTTCTCCACCGACCGCCGGTTGCCCATCCCATAGTCGACGAGCCCGATCACTTCTCCGCCAGGCGGCGCGGCTCGCAGCCGCACACCTACAGCACCCCCTTGGTGCTGGGGACGCCCGGCTCGGTCGGATCGATCGCCACCGCGGCGCGAAGCGCCCTGGCGAACGCCTTGAAGGCCGCCTCGATCATGTGGTGGGCGTTGCCGGCCGCCTGAATCTCGATGTGCACGGTGAGCTTCGCGTTGTTTGCAACGGCGCGGAAGAACTCCTCGAGCAGTTCGTGGTCGAAGCCGCCGGTCGCGCCGGCCGGCAACTCCGCGAGCATCCGCAGATAGGGGCGTCCGGAGACGTCGATCGCGCACATCGCGCGGGCCTCGTCCATCGGCACGATCGCGTCGCCATACCGGCAGATGCCGGTGCGGTCGCCCAGCGCCTGATCGAGGGCCTGGCCAAGCACGATCCCCGTGTCCTCGACGGTGTGGTGACCGCCGGTCTCCAGATCGCCGCTGACCTCGACGTCCAAATCGAGCCGGCTGTGACGGGCGAGCAGGTCGAGCATGTGGTCGAGAAAGCCGACGCCCGTCTCGCGCCTGCCGGCGCCGCCGCCGTCGAGCGCCAGGCGCAGCGAAACGCTCGTCTCACGCGTGGAGCGTGTGATCTCCGCCGTGCGGCTCATGGCGTTGGATTCTCCACGAAGTCCGGAACGCGGGCACGCATCGATTCGGCATGGGCACGGAAGCCCTCCGCACGGGCGATCGGAACGCCGGCGCGCGCGAGCGCGCCGAGCGAGTCGTAGTCGATCCGCAGCTCCGCCATCTGGCGGCGGAAGTGGCGCGGACCGAGCGCGGAGGCGAAACGCGCCGAACCGCCGGTCGGCAGGATGTGATTGGAGCCGGCGACATAGTCTCCGAACGCCGTTGCCCCCGGCCATCCGACGAACACGCAGCCGGCCGCGTGGACATTCGCGGCAAGCGACTCAGCGCCGGGTCCGATCAACTCCAGATGCTCCGGTGCGAAGGCGTTCACGAAGTCGAGTCCCTGCTCGAGCGATTCGGCTCGGACGAGCACGAACGGCGCGCCCTGCCCATCCCACAGGCCTCGCAGATCAGCCTCGAGCGCGTCCAGTTGCGCAGCGTGCGGCGCGACCGCCACGACCAGGCTCGCCTCGCCGTGTTCGGCCTGCGCCAGCAGGTCGTGGGCGATCAGGCGGATCGAGCCGGCGTCCGTCGCGTCGAAGAGCACGACGAGGTCGCTGGGCCCGGCGAAGCCGTCGACGCCGACGCGGCCGCTCAGCTGTCGCTTGGCTTCCTGTACGTAGAGATTGCCGGGCCCTACGATCACATCGGCGGCGGCGACCGACTGCGTGCCGAGGGCGAGCGCCGCGATCGCCTGGGCGCCGCCCATCTGGTGCACCTCGCCAACGCCGATCAGCTCGCACGCCGCGAGCGTCACGAGGTCGACCGGTGGCGGGGTTGCGATCACAACGTCCACGACCCCGGCCGATCGCGCCGTGACGGCCCCCATCACGACCGTGCTCGGATATGCGGCGCTGCCCCCGGGCACGTAGACGGCAGCGCGTGCGACCGGCACCTCGCGCAGCAGGACGCGCTGGCCCTGTGCGAGCGTCACCTCGCGATCCTCGTCGGCGGCCGCCCAGGCGACCTCGGCGACGTTTGCGATCGCGACCTCCAGGCCGGCGCGGACACGCGGATCGAGCACAGCCAGCGCATGTGCCAGCTCATCGGCGCCGACACGTTGGGGCGGCGGCGGATCGACGTCGAATCGGGCCGTGTACCGGCTCACGGCAGCGTCGCCCTCGGCCGCGACCGCAGCGATGATCTCGCTCACAGCGGCGCTCACCGACGGAGCCTGCGGCGCGAGCGAGCGGATCTCGGCGACGAGCTCGGCCGGCGTGCGGAGCACGCGGCGTTCAAGCAGCACGCGAGCGCTCCAGCAGCTCGTCGATTGCCGCGGCCTTCAGCTTGTGGGCAACGGGATTGGCGATCAGCCGCGCCGTACAGACAGCAAGCGTCTCGCGGATGACGAGGTTGTTCTCCCGCAGCGTCGTGCCGGTCGCGGTGAGATCCACGATCGCCTGCACCAGGCCGGTCAGCGGCGCCAGCTCGACCGAGCCCTTCACCTCGATGATCTCGACCTGGCGGCCCGTGCGCTCGAAGTGCGCCGCGGCGACGCGCGGGTACTTCGTGGCGACCCGGATGACGCCGAGACGGCGCAGCGCCTCGGCTGCGCGGTCGGGGCCGGCGACCGAGGCCACGACCATCGTGCAACGGCCGAAGCCGAGGTCGCGGAGCTCGTAGACGTCGCGCCCGGAGCCGTTCGTCGCGGCGTCACCCTGCTCCATCAGCACATCCTTGCCGGTGATTCCGATGTCCGCTGCCCCTGCGGCCACGTATGTCGGCACATCCGAGGGGCGCATCGTGATCAGGCCGACATCGTCGAAGAGCAGCTTGCGGTCGTTCGTCCGCACCTCGCCGGTGGGCACGCCGATCCGCTCGAGCCAGCTCAGCGTCTCCTCGAACAGGGCGCCACGCGGGACGGCGATGGTGAGGCCGTTCGAGCTCATCGCGCCAGCTCCGCCAGCCGCTCCTCTGCGGCCAACGCCTGGTGGAGCTTCTCCACCTCCAGGGCGAAGCCCACCGCGGGCAGGTCGCGACCGAACTGGCCGAGGAGGTGGTCGTAGCGGCCGCCGCCGCCGATCGGCATGCCAACGGCCGGGTCGTAGACCTCGAACACGGCGCCCGTGTAATAGCCCGGAGCGCGTGAAAGTCCGAGGTCGAAGATCACACGTTCGGCGACGTCGGCCGCGAGCAGCTGGTGGATCGAGCGCAAGCCGGCAACCGCGTCGGCGACCGGCCCGGGCGGGCCGTGCAGGACGTCGGGACCGCCGCGCAGCTGTGGCACGCTCAACAGCAGCTCGAGCGAGCGTTCGTCGATCGACAGCTCCGCGAGGGCGTTCTCGAGCCCGACGAAGTCGCCGGCGCCCAGCTCCCCAAGCAGCCGTGGACGCTGATCCTCGGGCACCGCCAGCGCCTCCATCAGCGCCGGGTACAGGGCCGCATCGCCGATGCCGACGCGGTAGCGCATCAGGCCGGCGCGATCGAGCGCGTTGCAGAGCACCGTCACAGCCTCGGCGGTTCCGGCGGGCGCAGCGGCGCCGACCAGCTCGATCCCGGCCTGCAGGAACTCGCGCGGCTGGCCACGCTGCGGGCGAACACCGCGGTAGCAGTGCGAGAAATAAGCGAAGCGCAGCGGCGGCTCGGCGGCCTGGTAGCGAGACCCCACCAGGCGCGCGATCGGAACGGTCATGTCCGAGCGGAGCACGAGCACCTCGCCGTTCTCGTCGAACACCCGGTAGGCCGGCCGCGCGCCGCCGAGCGCGCCGCGCGTGATCACGCCCTCGTACTCGAGCGCCGGCGTGTAGACCTCGCCGTAGCCGGCGTCGGTGAAGACGGCGCGCAGGCGCTCGGTGAGCGTCCGCAGCTCGCCCATCTCGTCGGGCAGCACGTCGCGCGTGCCGCTTGGGATCGGGAGGATCATCGCTTCGGGACGGTAGCGGACTCCTCTGATCCCAAGGGCTTATCCCGCTGGAGCTCGTGGCCGAGCTGGTCGCGGACCGGGCGGGCCAGCTGCGCCCGAGCGAGCTGAGGACACGGTCCGAAGCCCGGGCGGGCGGCCAGGGCGAGCGCGACGGATCCGCGGCGTGGCCAGGGCCGCATTCGGGCGGGCGACGGCCTACCGCCCTAAATCGGCGTGCCCGCGAACGGTCTGGCGACGGCGATGTCCGCGGGCAGTTCCGGCGCCTGCTCGGCCCGCTGTGCGACCTGCTGACCGCGGCGCCGAGGCCGCCAGACGCGGAGGTACTGCGCGATCGCGTAGGAGCCGAGGACGATGGTCAGCGCGATCGCCTGCCCGATGAAGGTCTCCCAGTTGTTGAAGAGTGAGAACCAGGTGCCCATCCAGCCCGGGATTGACAGCCAGTGGATCGTGCTGGTGCCGATCCAGCCGGCGAGCTGCATCTCGTTTACCTCCTCGCCGACGGAGACGATCAGCACGAACAGCAACATCGCGCCGGTGATTACGAGCAGACGTCGATACGGCAGCCGTTGGTGCAGAGCAAACGTCAACACGCCGGCCGCGGCGGTGAACAGCGCGCCGATCACGACGCCCTCGAGCACCGGGCTCGAGCCGTAAAGCTCACGAAGGTTCTGCAGGAAGATCACGATCTCGAAGCACTCGCGATAGACCGAGGTGAAGCCGAGGATCGCGAGGCCGAAAAGCGCGCGTCGCAGGTTCGCCTCGCCGTCGCCGGCGAGCAGGCTGCGGCGGCGGCGATTGTGGCTGGATATCCAGCCGGTCCAGTAGACGCGGTGAAAGAACCAGTTCATGACGAGCAGCAGCACGATCAGCGACGGCAGGCCGGTCGCCGCCTGCACGTCGAACTCGCCACCGTGGAAGCGGCCGATCAGCCACACCACGCCGAACCAGGTCGCGATGCCCGCCAGGATGGCGGCCCCGCCGCCTGCGGCAACGGGCTTGCGGTAGATGCGATTGGCGCCGAGGAAGCTGGCCGTGATGGCCGCGAGCACGAGGATCGTCTCGAGGCCCTCGCGGAAGACGAGGATCGCGCTGTTGATCACAACCGTCGTATGCGTGAGCCGATCGCCGCGCGGGAGCGCCGTCGGGTCCGAGGTACCGCCACGCGCACGCCAGCCGAGCACAACCACCGTCACCGCCACGGCGAGCACGACCACCGTCCAGACATAGAAGAACAACCGCGAGCGGTCAGTCCTCGCTGTTGCGGGGTCTCCTACCCGCTCTGATCTGTGCCCGCGCAAGTTCGCCGTGGTGTGTCGGCCGGACCGGCATTCCCGGAGTTAGGGGACCCTAACACACAGACGCGGCAGTGTCTGCTCGCTGTAAGCCGGCTTACGAGACGCCGCCGGTCGAACCGCCCCGCCGCCACTCGCGAGAGCGAGGGCGAGCCGATCAGCTGACGGTTGTCGAGTGGCGCTCGATCTGGGTGGTCGACTCGCGCTCGATCTGCGCGCCGAGCGCGCGAAGCCGTTCGTCGATCCGCTCGTAGCCGCGGTCGATCTGCGAGACGTTGCCGATCTCACTCCGTCCCTCGGCACATAGCGCCGCGATGAGCATGGCCATTCCGGCGCGGATGTCCGGCGACTCGAGGCGCTCGCCGTGCAGACGGCGCGGACCCGTCACGATCGCTCGGTGCGGATCGCAGAGCACGATGTCGGCCCCCATCGTCGCAAGCTTGTCCGTGAAGATCAGGCGACTCTCGAACATCCACTCGTGGATCAGCACGGAGCCCTCGGCCTGCGTCGCGAGTGCGACGGCGACGCTCGTGAGGTCGGCGGGAAATGCAGGCCACGGCCCGTCCATCACCTTGCGCTTGTAGCCGCCGAAGTCGGACTTCACCCGCAGCCGCTGAGAGCCCGGGATCAGTATGTCGTTGCCGTCGAACTCGCTGTGCAGGCCGAGTTGCTCGAACACGAGGCAGATCATGCGCAGGTCGTGAGGGATCGTGTCGACGATCCGCAGCTCGCCCCCCGTGACGCCGGCGAGTGCCATGAAACTGCCGATCTCGATGTGGTCGGGCGCGATCTCGTGCGTCGCGCCACCGAGGCGCTCGGCTCCCTCGACGGTCAACAGATTCGAGCCGATGCCTCCAATCCGCGCGCCCATCTTGACCAGCAGCCGGGCGAGATCCTGTACATGGGGCTCACATGCGGCGTTGTGGACGACCGTGGTCCCCGGCGTCAACGCCGCCGCCATCAGCACGTTCTCCGTCGCCATCACGGAGGGCTCGT
>JBEKNK010000079.1:0-12592 GCA_049522915.1 Solirubrobacteraceae bacterium
ACTCCGTCAGTGCAGACCGTGTACCAAACGCGGGCGAGTTGCGCGATGAGCAACGGCAGCCCCGTCTCGCCGGGACACGCAACTTCAGGATGAGCTCCGAGTAGTGTGCGTAGCAGCGTGGTCCCCGATCGCGGTGCTCCCACAAGGAACGCAATACGGCAGGACGGCGGCTCGCTTGGTGCGGCGCTAGTCATGCTTGTCATGGTCGAGATGCTATCTGGCGTTTAGCCCCAAATACAAAGATGCCCTGCCGAGGTGACATGCGCATTAAGCATTGGACGTCGTGCCGTTGTGTGGCTACGCTTGGAAAGTACAGTCGGCCAAGTGGCGTTAGGAGCGCCGACTGACTGGATTGTGATCGAGGCGGCCGCGTCGTGACCAACGGCGGGTCTGCCTGAACGTGTCTGTCACCAACACCAATGGGAAGGAGCACAGATGTTTGACGGCTGGATCACGAGACCTAGAAAGGCGTCAGCAATCGAGAGTGAACCAACGCACTACGCTGTTGGTGCGGCCGCCCTGGCTGTGGCTACCGGCGCAATTATGGCAGCCGGTGCGGCCACGCCGGGCGTAGCGGATGCCGCGTGCCATACGGGGACGTATACCGCTGGAGGCAATTACGCCGCCGGCGCGGGCGCCAAAGATCCTTGGCAGTCTGGCTGGGGTGGCAATTGCGGCCTGAACGTGAATCAAGTACAAGGCGATCCGTTCTGCGCGAATGCGTTCTGGAACACTGGCGGAACTCTGACGGACACCGCCAGCCAGACCACGGTCTGCGCCAGCACAACGCCGGGGGGTCACTACAGCATGTTCTACGCGCACCACACGAACACGTCAGGTACCCACGAGGTCGCGCAGATATGGAAGGACATTTCGGCGGGGCCGCTCTGGGCCTGGGACTCGTGGACCGCCTAACAGGTGGCGACGCACGCAGTGCTACCGTGCCTGTAGGCGCATAGGATCGCTAGCACGATGGGACTGCGATGGCGACAATGCGGCGGCAACATCGCGCGGCGCTGCGCGCTGTGGTGCGCGATGGCCGTCGCATTGGGCGCGTGCGGAACGCAGGCACTGCGGCCGTCGCGGGCTGCTGTCCTGCCGGAGCGCACAAGCATGGCCCTCGTCGGAGACATACCAAGCAAACGTGGCGAATCGCTTGCTGAACAACGGCGCTATGCGATTGCCGTAACGCCCGACTTTGACGCTGGGCGTAGCGGTGTGTGCGTGGCGTATGACAACGTAGGCCGAGGCGGTTACAATGCGTGCGGAGGAGCGTATCCGACGAACCAGGCTCCGTTGTTCGGGCTGACGCCCTTTTTTTTCCAGTCTGGAGAGGTACCCGCAGGCGGCGCGATACAGTGGGTGCTGACCGGGCCGGGCGTGACGGCGGTCGGGATAGGACGTTTTGCCGTAAAGACAATTGCGTCTACGGATTTGCCGGCCGGCGACAGGGCGGCGGTGTTCTTCGCGCCCGGCGGTACGCGGTCGAATCTCGCGTTACACGGTAGCGAGAGAGTCAAGCTGATCACCGAGGGTGTCGTCACGTACGCGACCGCCATTGGTGCAAGCCATAGGGCCATGCCGAGTGACGGCCCGCCGGCCGCCTTAGCTGTCAGGCACCGCTATTGGCACTCTCCGGCGTCCCCCGCTCAAGGCGCTTGTGCGCTGCGCATTGTTCGGCCCGAACGTCTACGTGCCGTGTGGGGTGAGGTGGCTGTGAAGATCGGTACTCTCCACTCGGAGGGTGCGGCATTCTTTTCGTGCCTCAACACATGGTTCGTGTATAGAGGGCACAGCGTCGAGGTAGCGCTGCTGTTAGACGCGCGATCACCTGGCGCGGAAGTGCAGAAGCTATGGGGGAGTGTTGCAATCGCACGAGCGCCGGGGTTCGTCGCCGTTGGATACGCCAGTCTTCCGAACGAGTTGCGTAAAGCGCTAGGTGGACCGCTGACGGCCCGGCGCGTGCAAAACATGTGGCTGGTGGCACGTGGAGGAAGCGGGACGGCCTTCCGCATCAGTTTGCTGAAGGCGTTAGCCGCGTCACGCGGCTAACGGTTCTCGCTCGGCCGGCAAGAGCTCGCTCGTTCAGCCAGCGGCGGCCTTGACGCTCTGCCTAATCGCGGCGTACGCGGGAACGCCTTGGATGGCGGGGACGGTGCCGCCTGGGCCGCTGAAGATGAGCGTGGGAGTCGCGTACACGCTGACGACCCTTCGGTCGACCAGCTTTGTCATCGCGGCTAGGTCCGCGTTCACGTCGTCAGTGAGCTTCGGGTCGGTGCGCGCGGCCTGCCACTGCGCCAGCATAAGGCCTGGTACCTGCTGGGCGAGGCCCTGCAGAAACGCGTCGGTGACGTACGGTGTGTCCTCGCTCTGCTGCTCGGAATACCAGAGCATTATGTAGTCCCACTCGAGGCGTTGGACGCCGGCAGCACGGGCTGCCACTTGGCCGGCGATAAACTCGCCACCGTTAGCATCGCTGCTCGCGGTTTCGGCCGCTCGAAAGACGATCTTGACAGTGCCATTGCGCACGTAGCTGCTGATCAGCTGCTGCTCGGTGGTGAGGGCAAACTCTTGGCAGACGGGGCACACGAGATCGCCGTACTCCGTCAGCGTCACGGGAGCTTGGGGGTCACCGAGCACGTTGCCGCTCTGGGGAATACCGCGCAAGAGCGACACTACCGCCGCCCTTGCGGCCTTGCGGCTCTTGGCGGGCCCGTTACCGGCTGTGGCCAAGGCGATAATGGCGATCACGAGCGCCGCGACACCCACGAGGCCGCCGATCCAGATCAGCCGCGCGCGTCGCGCCTGTACCGCGGAGAGTTCGCGCTGGCGAGCCTCGCGCGCGGCGCGCGCCGCGGCCTTCTGTTCGGCGCGGGATGCCATCGTTCGCAGTGTACCGACACGCGTTAGGGATGAAGGGCGTCCCGTCTGCCGGTCTATTTTGAATGTGGTTGGACCGCATACGCGGGCAGATCATCGGTCTCTGTCAAACCCGGACCGGCTCATCACCCCGCCTTCGTATCACCCTGCCTCCAATCCCCAGATGGTCACCCTCGCCACAGCCGCGCACGCGATCCCCAACGCATGAGACCGGAACCGCGGGCCACGCAGACGAGGCTGTTCCATCACAGCGTGGTTGTGGCAGCGCGCGGGCGAGCGCGCGCTTGCGAGCGTGAGAGGCGTGCCCTGCCGTCGGTAAGGGCACGCCGTACCTGCCGAGCGGATAGCCGAGCAGCTGTAGCGCCACGCTCGCTGCGCCGGCTGCGGCGCCACGACCACGATCGAGGCGCCAAGGAAGGCGGCTTTTGGACCACGACCACGACGACGATTCGAACGATCAATACCAACACGACGACCAAACGACGACGAGTCAGGCGATCAAGACTATGACGAAGACGCAGACCAAGACGCAGACCAAGACGCAGACCAAGACGCAGACCAAGACGCAGACCACGACGCAGACCACGACGAAGACGCAGACCAAGAATGAGAACTGAATGCGAGCATCACACAGTTGCATCAATGATGCTGGTTTTGCTAGCTTTGTCGGATTGTGGTGTCTATCGGCAAGATCGCGGTCGGTCAGCACCGCTACTACGAGCAGCAGGTCGCCCAAGGCGCGGACGACTACTACAGCGGTCGCGGCGAGATGCCGGGCGACTGGCGGGGCGCCGGCGCGCAGGCTCTCGGCCTGTCGGGCCGGGTGTCGGACGGGCAGTTCAACGCGCTCGTCGCCGGGATGGATCCGCGCGACCCGTCCGTCCGTTTGCGGTGGTCGGCGCGTGATCCGGAGGTCGCGGCGCTTGATCTGACGTTCTCGTCGCCGAAGTCGGTCAGCGTCCTCGCCGCCGCCGGCTCAAACGATCTGACGCGCGTGCTGGTCGACGCGCACAACCAGGCGGTGACCGCAGCGCTCGCCTACCTCGACGAAAGCGCGGTGATGGTGCGTCGCGGCCACGACGGCACGACGGTCCAGGCGGGGGATGGGTTGATCGCGGCGGCCTACCTGCACCGGATGAGCCGCTCGCTCGATCCGCAGCTGCACACGCATGTGGTCGCGGCGAATCTCACGCGCGGCCCGGATGGCCGCTTCACGGCGCTGCATGGCGCGCCGCTCTATCGGGCGGCGAAGACCGCGGGCTATCTCTACCAATCGCAGCTGCGCGCCACGATCAGCGAGCGCCTCGGTCTTGAGTGGGGGGAGGTCCGCAAGGGCGCCGCCGAGCTGGCGGGTGTCCCGGCGGAGATCCTCGTTGAGTTCTCGAAGCGCCGCCAGGAGATGCTGCGCGCTGCGGAGCTCGGCGGCATCAGCCTCGACACGAAGGCGGGCGGGGAGGCGGCCGCGCTCGCTACCCGGGATCGCAAGGAGTACGGGATCGACACAGGAACCTGGCGAGAAGAGATCCAAGCCCGCGCGGCCGAGCTTGGGTTCGGCCGCGAGGAGATCACGCAGGTGCTCGAGCTCGGCCGCGAACGACTCACGCATGGCCTGCCCGAGCACGACATGACAGACGAGTTGGCGCTCGGCGACCGCCTCGCCGGACCGCATGGGTTGACGGACCGGGCGAACAGCTTCGACGAGCGCGCCGTGTTGCAGCAGTTCGCCGCGGCGGCCGGGCAGGGCGCCACGGTCGATGAGCTCCGCGCGCAGGCCGATCGGTTCACACAGCGTGCGGACGTGTTGGCGACGGCGCTGGGCGAGTTCACCACGGCGGATCTGGTGGCGTGTGAGCGACGCCTGATCGCCTCAGCGATCGGCCGCTCCGAGGACGGGGTGGGGGTGCTCGATACGCGCACCGTGGGCCGGGTGATGGGTGCGGTCGAGCGGCCGCTCACCGAGGAGCAGGCGGCGGTGGTCCGTGCGGTGGCTGGCCGTGGGCGTGGGGTGGAGGTGGTTGAGGCGCTCGCGGGGACCGGCAAGACCTACACCGCCGGCGTCCTGCGCGAGCTCTACGAACACGCCGGCTACCAGGTGTTGGGTGTCGCGCCGACGGGCCGTGCTGCGCGCGAGCTGACCGACCAAGCCGGTATCCGCTCGCGGACGCTTGACCGGCTGCTGATCGACATCGACCAGTTTGGCGACACTCTGCCGAAGGGGTGTGTGGTCGTGTTCGACGAGGCCGGGATGGCAGCGACCCGCACGACCGCGCGGCTGCTCGACGCGGCTGAGCGTGCGGGGGCGAAGGTGGTCGCGATCGGCGACCCGGGCCAGCTCGCGTCGGTCCAGGCCGGCGGGTGGCTGCGCGCCGTCGCCCGGGAGCTCGGTGCGCTGCGGCTGACCGAGGTGATGCGCCAACGCGACCCCGCCGAACGCAGGGCGCTCGCGGCACTGCACGACCTGATCCCAGACCGCTACCTCGCCTGGGCGGCAAGGGCGGGACGGGTCGACACCTTCGAGGACGCTGCTGGTGCGCGTGAGTGGGCGGTCGTCGAGTGGGCCGCCGTGGTTGGCGAGGTCGGGGTTGAGCAGGCGGTGATGATCGCCCGCGACAACGACACCCGCCAGGCGCTCAACACGTCCGCGCGGGAGCTGCGCCGCGACCAGGGCGTCCTCGGTGAACAGCAGGTCTACGGTCGCCGGGAGGTGGCGGTTGGCGACCGGGTGATCTGCCGGCGCAACGACGCACTGCTCGATGTGGATAACGGGACGCGCGGCACCGTCCGCCATCTCGACGAGCATCGTGTCGTGATCGAAACCGACAGCCGACTGGTCAGAGAGCTGCCAGCCCAATACGTTGCTGAGCACGTCGAGCACGCCTACGCGCTGACGGGTCACGGCATGCAGGGCGCGACCGTCGAGGCTGCGATCGTCGTCGCCACACCGAGTGATCTCACCGCGGGTTGGAGCTACACCGCGCTCTCGCGCGCCCGCGCGTCCACGCGCCTCCTGATCCACGACGACCAACACTCCCGTGAGCGGGCCGATCACGCACCCGAACGGGCGCAGCAGCCAGCGAGCCGTGAGGAGCTGCTTGCGCGTGCGGGTCGGCGAATGCTCGAGCGCGACGACCAGGACCTCGCTGTCGAGCAGCTCCCGCCCGCGGGACGTGCGGACGATCGCCAGCTCACACTCGCGCTCGACCACGGCGGCGTACCGGTGCAGGAGCACGCCGCGCTGCGAGCTGAACCCGACACACCCGGGCTGAACACGTACCGGCTGCGCGAGCTCCGGGAACGCCTCGAGCACCTCACGGTGCAACGCGCCGCACTCCCGAGCTCCCAGCTGAACCAACTCGACACCGCGCACGCCCGGGCGCTGGAGTTGACGGCGGACCGTGGCGAGTTGTCCGCGAGTTTGGAGGTGTTGCCGGCGCCGAAGCGCAGCCTGCTCGGCCGCGACCGCGACGAGCACATCATCGACCGGGTGCGGCTCTCCTCCGCGCTCGACGCCACAGACGACGCGATCGTGCGCGCCCGCGAAACCGAAGTCCGGCTGCGTGACCAGATCGGTAACCCGGAGCAGATCCGCTCCGAGCTCGACGGCCTCGACCGCGAGATACGGCGACTCACCAACGAGCGCGACGGGCTACTCAACGACCTCACCGACCGTGAACTACAAGCACCCGGGGAGTGGGCCAAGACGCTGCTCGGCGAGCGACCCACTGGCTCGCGCAGTGACGACTGGGACCGCGCGGTGCGCCGTGTCGCTCGCTACCGGATCGAGTACGAGATCACCGACCAGGCGGATGCGCTCGGCCCCGAGCCGCGCGACTACCACCAGGCCGGCCGGTGGCACCGGGCACATGAAGCGCTGGAGCGGGCGGAGCGGCGCCTCGGCCGCGAACACACCCACGAACGCGGCCACGGCCTCGACATCGAGTTCTGAGATGACCGAGCCGAAGCTGCTGACCGTGCCGCAGGTCGCTGCCGAGTTTCAGGTGACAGCGCAGACGATCCGCAACTGGATCGACCACGGGACGCTCCCGGCGGTGCGTGTCGGCCGGGCGTTTCGCGTCAAACGCCAAGACGTCGAGGCGCTGCTCGAGCGTGCGAGCGCGGACAGCACCTCGCTCGCCACCCGGCGCGACCTCTGGCAACCAACCACCACAACCCTTCCCCACCGCCACGCCGCCGACCAGCCCCGCTCGATCTGGGACGACACCGGCGAGCTGCCGCCGGCCAACAAGCCGTCATAGACGGCGACTGCTCTACGCCGAACGACGCGCCCGCGGCAAAAGTCCGCTGCCGCGATCCTCACGCTCAACCGCCACCGCCAGCTCCCCGGCCACCTCGGCCAACTCCTCATACGCGACCGCCACAGCGACCAGGTCCGTCCCCGTCGCCGCACGGTTGAGCTCGCTCACCGCACCGTCAAACCGCCGCCACAACTCTTCAGGCCCACGGCGCCCCGAACCCGGTTGCAGCTCATACGGCGGCGCACTCGACGACGCCCGATGCGGCGGCCACTCAAACCCCGCACCGTCCGCCACTCGGCAAGCCTGCGCCTCCGCCCGCGCTGCAACCGCAAGCCCCGACAAACGCGCACTGAAACCCGCATCAGGCGGCGCCAAACGATGCGCCTCAAGCGCACCACGCCACAGCTGCTGAGCGTCGCGAAACGCCTGCTGCGCCGCATTCTCGGTCGTGCCGGTCATCGGCGCAATCATAATGTTCCTGCGATGCAGTATCGCGCAAACTAGTTGTTTTTGCTCATTTGGTCTGTAGGATACGCGCGATGCCGCAGTTCCCGAGTTCCGATGTCCTTGACGGCCGTGCAGTCGCTGAGATGCTGCGCTTGCCGCATTCCACGGTGCTCGAGTTCGCCCGTCGAGGCGTGATCCCCGCACACAAACTCGGTCGGCGCTGGCTATTCCTGCGTGACGAGGTCGACGCCGCCGTTCGGGCGGCACCGGCGATGGCGCTGCCGAAGTCCGCGCGCGTGCCGCCACAGCGCCGTCGGACGACGGTCGCGCGGCCGTCGCAGCTGCTACTCCCGCTCGACAGGGCTCATCAAGCCTCGCGGTCCTGAGCCCCAGCCTCCGACTGGGGGCGGGGCAGGGGCCGGTCACTTCTCCCCGGACCCCCCTCCCGGCTGACGGTACCGCTCGCCCCGACGCCCCGGCGCGCTACCGTGTCGTTGATGAGCGAGCCGTTGCGATTGACGATCGTTTACGAAGACGCCGGTGATGGCTGGGTGCTCGCGCGGATACCCCAGGTTCGCGGTGCGATCAGCCAGGGGGAGACCCGTCAGGAGGCGCGTGAGAATGTGATCGACGCGCTGCGCGAGCTGCTGGCGGTCCGCTTCGGTACGCCGCCCGAGCTGGTGTCGCCGAGCGAGAGCGACTCGCTCGAGCTGACGATCGCCGCGTGAAGCTCCGCGACCTGGAGCGCCACCTGCGCGCTCACGACGTCGAACTGCTCCGACAGGGCGCACGCCACAGCGTCTGGGCGATCGGTGGACCCGAGTCCGAGCGAGTCGCAGCCGTCCCACGACACCGCGAGATCAAGCCCGGCACCGTCCGCGCAATCTGCAAGGACCTCGAGATCGCGCCACCCGCGAGCACCACCTAAACGACTCCCAGTGCCGGCTCGGAACCGTGTTCCCTACGTGTTCCCAAATCGTCGAATCCAGCTACAGATAACCAGCCGTGTCTTTCCTAATCCCCCGCAAATCGACGCAACCAGCACGTCTCGGCGGCACTTCTAATCCGAATGTCGCAGGTTCGAATCCTGCCGGGGGCATCCTGCCGGGGGCATGGGTCAGCCACGCTGCGGGTTGCGCGGCGCAATCGGCCGAGTCCCCCTTCTACGTCGGACGGCTGACCGGTACCCCGAGCGAGCGTGCGGCCGTGAGCATTGGCTCGTCGTAGCTGACCAGGGCGCCGAGCTCGCCCTCGAGTTGTTGCGCCGAGGCGATCTGGCTGGCTACGCGAGCTACGGCTGGTGCGCCTCGCACTCCCGCTACTTCTGGGGATACAGCTTGACGTCAGGAACGTGCGTTCCGGACGCGCAATTCCCGAAGAGGGCGCCGGCCCCGCCGGTCACGTTGGCCGCCTCGTCGTCGGCCACCTCTAGGTCTTCCAGCGAGATCTCCTCTTCCAGCGTGATCCCGTCAACGTCCGCCAAACGCGACTCGTTCTTCGTCTCTCGCCCGGTCATCGCACTCTCCTCCTCTGATCGATGTTCGCGCCCTCGAGGTTGGCCCCCGGATCGGGCTGCTGGGCTGCCGCCGCTCCCGGAGTCGATTCGTTCACCGATCTCAAACGATAATTCGCGCTCGCGCGGACTGCAAGGGCCATCGGGTCGCGAGCGCTGCCCCGCTCGTTGGAGGCTGTCGGCAAGCTCGTGAAAACGCATGGCACACGGCCTGTCGCGGTCTCCGTGACGCATCGCCGGGCGGAGCTGCTTGCGCACGAAGGCGATGCCGAAGCGCCGGTTCGCGCGCCCGCCCGCGCTCAGGCCGCCACCGCCCGCCCTGCGAACCGGCGGCGCTCCTTGTGCAACCCGGCCTCGAGCCCGGCCTCAACCGCCGCGTTGTCGAGGAACGGCGGCAGCTTCAGCGTGGGCGCACGTGCGGCCCTGGCGACGGCTGCGCTCCGCGGTCGCCTCGGCGTTGGGGTGGTGCCCGCGGCCGCAGCCGCCCGGTGACGCCCGCTCACCGCGCTCAGCGCGCTCACCTCGGCTACTCCGCTCGTGGCCGTGGCGAGGCGGCGGGCGCGGAGATGGCGACCGAACTGGCGCAACTCGTGCTCGGAGAGACTCCGTCTCTTCCTCCCCGTCGTGACGTAAACGGCGGCAGCCGTGGGGGCCAGCTCGTGGAGCGCGCCGGCAGCTTCGCGAACCGTCTCGTAAATGTAGGCAGGCAGACCCTGCGGTCTGACCACGTAGTAGGTGGGGGGCATCAACGTGGTACTCATCGCCGCTCCTCCTTTCCTGGAGTGTTCTGCGGTGGGTGCGAGGTCGCGAGCGGCGTCGCTGCGGCCTGACCGGGCGCCGGCGCGAGCGACTCGTGGGCGCCGGGCGCCGTAGCCGCGTCCGTCTGCAGGCCGGGCCGCAGTCGCAGCTCGTGGAGCACGTCGCTGATCGCGCTCATCGCGCTCCCGCGCGCCAGTGCGGGATGCCAACCGCCGCCACGCGGCGCAGCCGTGCGCTCGCGAAACGACCTGCAACGAACAGAGTGTGAGGCATGTCGACCTCCGGGCTCGTGAACAACCGTCTCGGAAAGTCAGACATCGCTGCCTGCCCACGCTCGGTGGGCCGACCCCGCCGTCGAAGCCCTTCTCGCGAGCGATTTTAGTGCTCGCGCCGGATTATGCAAACCGAACGCCGGCGGCTGGGCCCTGGGACGCTCAGACCGACGTGTGAACCGAGCTCATGCCACGCTGCGTCGGCCCTCGAATGCGCCTCAGCGCCGTTCGTTCTCGGCCCGCTGCCGCAGCTTCCGCTGGCGCCAGGCGTAGTAGGCGAGGCCAAGGATGACGACGAGGACGATCACCGCGACGAAGGCGCCGCGCCGGTGGTGGGTCGTTGTGGCGCCGAGTACGGCGATCGTGCTGATGAGTCCCTGGACAATCATCTCTCCTCCTTGGTCAGGAGCGTCTGTTTCGCGGGTCGCTCGGGCGCCTCGAGCTCGCTCGCGTCCGCACCGACGATCAGCCCCGCGGCGGTCGCGACGTCCCTCGCCGTGCGGCGGGCCGTCCCGTTGGTGCGAACAAGTATCGCCGGTATGCCGATCGCCTCGGCGCCCGCGACGTCGGCGGTCGGGTTGTCGCCGACCATCCAGCGGCGCACCGGATCGCCGAATGCGCGCAGCGCGAGCCGAAAGGCTTCCGGGTGGGGCTTCTCGTAGCCGGTGGCGGCCGAGCTGAACACCCGCTCGACGAGCCCACCCAGGCCCAGTTGCTCGACCAGCGTCGAGAGCTCCGGCACGTGGTTGGAGAGCACCGCGTTGCGCCAGCCGGCGGCGGCCGTGGCGCCCAGCGCCGCGGCGCTGTCGTCAAAGACGCGCCAGCCCCTCGATGCGTCGGTGAAGCGCAGGCGGAATGCATCGACGAGCTCGGGCACCCGTGCCTCCGCGACGGCTCCTGACAGCGCGCGGCTCAGCAGGGGCCCGATCGCCTGCCACCACGCGTCGGGGCTCGACAGCTCGGGGTGTGGCTCGTTGTGACGATCCCACGGGAACCCACCCTTCAGCGCGGCACGCACGCCCTCCAGCTGTGCGTCATGGCCGGGCGCCAGCTCATCGAGCATCTCGAGCAGGCAGCCGCTCCACAGGCCGGGGCGCCAGGCCAGCGTCCCGTCGAAATCCCAAAGCACGACACCGCGCACTGCCCGGATCATCGCGGATGCGCTCGGTGGGCGGTGACGGTCTACGGCACGAGGCCGTAGCGAAACGAGCCCGTCAGGCGCTCGCTGCCGTCTTCGGTCACCAGCAGCAGGTCCTCGACGCGCGTGCCGCCGACGGCGAGGTCGACGGTTCCCGGCTCGACCGCGATCACGTCGCCCTCGACCAGCGGACTCATGTCGCCGCGGCCGAGGATCGGCGGCTCGTGGACCTCGAGTCCCACGCCGTGTCCGAGGCTGAAGTAGAAGCCGGAGCGCAGGGTTTCGCCGGGAGCCTTGGTGCGCTGCGTCGGATGCCCCGCCGCTTCGAACACCTCGCAGGCGATCGCGTAGAGCTCCACTCCGGGCAGCCCGGGCCGCACCGCGCCGCAGGCACGTTCGTGGGCCTCGAGCACGAGCTCGTGGATCGCGGCGATCGCGTCGCTGATCTCGCCGCGCACGAACGTGCGCGTCATGTCCGACCAGCAGCCGGAGCTCTCGTCGCGCGGCCACAGGTCGATCTCGATCGGAGTGTGCGGCGGCAGCGGTCCGGCCCCGCTCTCGTGGCCGACGGCCGGATTCGGTCCCATCGGCTTGACCATGATGTCTGGCGGTGCCGGCGCTCCGCCCCGCGCGCACAGCTCGCGGATGCGCGCGCGGACGCGCTCGGCGGTCACGATCTCGCCGTCCAGCACGAGCCGGTCGCTCTCGATGCTCGCCTCGCGCAGCATCGCCGCGGCCTCGCTCATCGCGGCAACCGCGACCTCCGACGCGCGGCGGATGCCGGCCATCTCGGCGGGGCTCTTGCGCCGCCGGCGCGCGACGAACATCGCGTCATCGGTCGTGAGCTCGACGCCGGCCGCGCGGAGCCGGTCTGCAAGCGCGAGCGGGAACTCGGGCGGCACGACGGCAGAGCGGATGCCGAGCGCCGCGACGGCGCGCACGCAGACCTCGGCGTCGGCGTCGTCACGCGGCCGACCGTCGGCGATCAGCGCGTCGCGTCCGAACTCGTCCGCCAGCAGCCGCTCCACCTCGGGTGCGGCCATTGCGATTCGTCCCTCCTCGAGCGCGTGTGTCAGCACGGCACGCCGGCCGTCGGCCTCGAGGTAGAGGAAGGCGTCGCCGATCGCCAGCGGCAGCTCGTGGCGCAGCGCCGGCGAGCGCTCGGTGTCGCCGTAGATGAGGACGTTCATCGGGGCGAACCCTCGCACAGTGCCGCCGCCGGTGCGCCCACGCTTCGGGTGAGGCTCCGCGAGCGCCTACGGCGACGAGAGTTGAAACGTTCTAGCGGCACAGCCCTCCGCGGCTTCGCGGGATCAGGCGGGTGGCG
>JBEKNK010000080.1:0-14971 GCA_049522915.1 Solirubrobacteraceae bacterium
CCTTACGTTTGCATCAGCACATGCAACTCGTGCTGCCGCGGGGCCTGACCAGTCCCTGGTCGTCGGCGGCGGTTTTGAGGATGGCCGCGTCGCGGCCTTCCACGGGGTGTCCTTCGCGTACCCAGTATTCGAAGCCGCCGAGCATCTCTTTGACTGGTCGGCCGAGGTATGCGAGCTCGCGCGCGGCTTTGACGGCGCCGTTGCAGCCGGGGCCCCAGCAGTAGACGACGATCAGATGGTCGCCCAGTTGCGCGAGTTCGTCCGCGCCGTAGGGGCGCGCCAGGTTGTGCGCTCCGGGCAGGTGCCCGGCTGCGTAGGAGTCCGGGCTGCGGGCATCCAGCAGAACGAAGTCCGCGGAGCCGAGGGCCAGCGCGCTGGCGACGTCGTCGGCGTCGGTCTCGAATCGTAGGCGGTCGTTGAAGTGTGCGATCGCGGCGGCGCGCTCGGGCGCTGCGACCGTCGTGACGGGAGAGCTCATGCGGGTCAGTGTGGCGGCTGGCGCCCCTGCCGACAAGCGTCTTGAATGCCATCTACCGCTACGATCCGGTCATGCGCGCACATCGCGTCGTCGTGCTCGGTTTTGACGGCATGGCGCCGTTTGAGTTGGGCGTCGTCGCCGAGGTATTCGCGCTCCCGCGCCCCGAGCTGGATGTCGACTGGTGGTACTCGTTCTCGCTCTGCGCCGAGCGACCCGGCCGGTTGCGCGCGCTGGGCGGCTTCACGATCGAGGTCCCACACGGCCTGAGGGCTCTCGCGCGCGCGGACACGATCGTGATGCCGGGTAGCGCAGACGTCCACGGCGACCCACCGAGCGAGGTGCTCGATGCGCTGCGTCGCGCTCACGCGCGCGGCGCCCGCCTGGTGTCGATCTGCTCCGGCGCCTTCGTGCTGGCCGCAACCGGCCTGCTCGACGGGTTGCCGGCGGCGACGCATTGGCGCTACGCCGCCCTGCTGCGCGCGCGCTTCCCGCGCGTTCGCGTCGATCCGGACGTGCTCTACCTCGACAGCGGTCAGATCCTCACCTCGGCGGGCACCGCCGCGGGCATCGACCTGTGCCTGCACATCGTCCGCCGCGACCACGGAGCAGACATCGCCAACCGCGTCGCCCGACGCATGGTCGTTGCACCGCACCGTGCCGGCGGACAGACACAGTTCATCGAACAACCGCTCACGCACACCGCCGAGGACGACCCGATCGGTGCCGTCATCTCGCATGCGCTCGCACATATCGACGAGCAACTCGACGTCAACGCCCTCGCACGCGTCGCGCACCTCTCACCCAGGCAATTCAGCAGACGCTTCAAAGCGGCAACCGCGACAAGCCCCGCCCGCTGGCTGACCGAGCAGCGCATCGACGCCAGCCTCCCCTTACTCGAACGCGACGGCCGGCTGATCGAATCGATCGCTGGAGCCGTCGGCTTCACCACCGCAGCCAGCTACCGCAAGCACTTCCGCGCGATCATCGGCATCAGCCCCCTCGCCTACCGGCGCGAATTTCAAGCACGCTAGGCACCAACTGAGGGCTCCGGATCGCCGGCACGGCACGCGGATAGCCCACGTGCCTACCTCGCCAGGGCAGGCGCTCCCGTCCCGGCCTCCTCCGGATGTTCGTGCCCGGCGCGCTGTGACCCGTTCGATCGCGCCCCTGCCGGCTCTCGCGTGAGGCATTCGATCGCGTAGTTGCCGTCGGCGCCGCGCTGCACGCCGTGGATGTCGTGTTCGAAGCCGGGGAAGCGCTTGTCGACGGCCTCGAGCGTGGCGAGGTATTCAAGCAGCGGCCCGTCGGCGGCGCCCGCGCTCTCGCCGCCGAGCGCGATCAGCACTGCGGCCGGAATCAAGGTGCCGATGATCACCGCAGGGTTGTTCATCCGCATGATCCATTTCTCGCCGAAGAAGTTGAGCAGCGTCAAGCCCCAGAAGACCGCGAGCATCACGATCACGAGGTAGACCTGCTCGTTCGCCAGCCGCGGCTCCACGACGTAGGCCACGGCCGCGGCCACGAACGACAGCACCGTCGGGAACCAGACGACGTTCTCGACCCCTCGAACCAGATCGCCAGAAAGCCGGAGCGGTCACCGAACGCTTCGCGCACCCACGCGTACAGCCCGCCGGCACGCGGCCACCCGGTCGCCAGCTCGGCCGCCACGAGGGCGAGCGGAATAAAGAACAGGAGAGCGCCGAGCAGGTAGTAGGCGCGATGCTCGACCAGCCGTCCTCGGCGATGCTCGGCATGCTCCGCAGCGTCAGCACCGCCGCCAGGCTGATCAGCGCGATCGACGACGCACCGAGCGTGCGCGCACTCTTGCCGGTGGACTGCGCGTCGAGCGCGCGGCTCACGGCCGGGTGCTGGCTGCGACGAAGATGAAACGCGGGCATTGTGGCCTCCGAAGTTGGGTTCGAGCTTCGAAAGTCCGATCGTGCTGCCCGCCCCGTTGGGGCCGACCCCACGCATCTCGCCCTTCGCTGCGCATCGTACGACGGAAGTTGTCGCCGGAAATCAGTACCTAGCGGCAGGATCGCCGCGGATCGCCCCGGCAGCTCGGATCGCGTCCAGGGCGCGCTCGAAGCGTCGCAGCGGCGCGGCGCGCGGCCGCGTAGAATCCGGCCATGCACGGAGGCATGGGATGAGCTTCTACTGGCTTGCGAGCGCCTACGCACTGGAGTTCATCGTCGGCGTCGGCTTCGTCGCGTGGCTGCGCCGGGACGAGGCGCGCCGCTCGCCGGGCGGCGGCGGCCGCGCGCATGATCGCGTCCGCTAGGCGCGCCGGAGGGCGCGAGCGGGGGTCGATCGCCGGCAATGCCGGCGCCATAAAAGAGCTGCGGCCGGGCGGCGTCGCCCGGATGTATCGTGCGCGTGCCCTCGTGGCGCGACCCCCTGGCGATGCCGCACCTGTTTGCCGAGGACTTCGACCCGCAGTCCGCGGACGCGATGAACAACGAGTCGGTGCGGACGATGCTGATGTTCGGCGAGTCGATCGGCACGCTGACCAAGCATGGCCTGCTGAACCTCGAGCTCGTCAACGACTGGCTGTGGCTGGAGGGGATCTGGTCGCGCGTCGGACCTGCGGCGCTGCGCCAGCGCGAGCGCTTTGGGGAGCCGCGGCTATATGAGAATTTCGAGGCCCTCGCGAAGGGCTAGCAGGCGCGCGCGCCTCAGTCGTGGATGTGGAACGGCAGCGTCGCGATCACGACGCCGTCGGTTTGCGCCTTGAGCACGGATTCGAGCAGCCTCGCGCGCTGGTTGTGGAGGACCTCGTGGCGGCGCTTGTTGGGGATGATCTGGGGGATCAGGACCGTGATCGTGGCGTCGGTCTGGATCGACTCGACGTAGCGCAGGACGCTGCGCACGAGGGAGCGGTGGGGGTCGAGCAGCACCTCGAGCGGGACGCTGCAGTTCCATCGCAGCCAGGCGTTCTTGATCGCCTGGCTCTCCTGCTCGTCGCCGGCGACGGCGACCGCGACGACCGTCTCGCCGAGCGAGAGGGCCGCGCTCAGGGCGCGCTGGGTCAGCAGGGTCACCGTCGAGGTCGGCACGACGACGACGCTGTTGCGCCGCCGCGGAAGCTCCGGCGTGCGGCCGAGCTCGAGATCGGAGGCGACCTCGGCGTAGTAGCGCTCGGTGCGCCAGAAGAGCAGCATCAGCAGCGGGATCGCGATCGTCACGACCCAGGCTCCGGCGAGGAACTTGGTCGAGAGGAAGACGACGACGGCGACCGCGGTCATCGTCGCGCCCGCGCCGTTGACGGCGGCGCGAAGACGCCAGCGTGGCGGCCGCAGCCCGCGCCAGTGGCGGACGAGCCCGATCTGGCTGATCGTGAAGCCGATGAAGACGCCGATCGTGAACAGCGGGATCAGGCGGCTGGTCTGCGCGTCGACCGCGAACAGCAGCGCCATCGCCGCGAGCGCCAGCGCAATGATCCCGTGCCTGTAGACCGGGCGCTCCGCGCGCAGGTAGAAGAGGTGGGGCAGGCGGTGGTCCTTGGCGAGCAGGCTCATCAGCACCGGCAGGCCGCCGAAGCTCGTGTTGGCGGCCAGCGCGAGCACGAGCGTGACGGCGAGGTTTGAGACGTAGAACATCCAGCCGGTCCCGAACGCGCCGGCGGTGATCTGGGCGAGGATCGTCACGCCGCCGCGCGGCACCACGTGATGTGCGCGGATCAGCAGCGCGAGCCCGACGAGCATCACGCCGAGCAGCACACCGAGCGAGATCTCCGTGCGCTGGGCGGTGCGCACGCGCGGCTTGCGAAAGGCGGGCACGCCGTTGGCGATCGCCTCGACGCCGGTGACCGCGGAGCAGCCGGAGGCGAAGGCCTTCAGGATCAGCACGATGCCGAGCGCGGTCGTGGGGCGGATCGGCCCGAGGCTCGTTCCGATCGTCGCCACCGGGTGGGGGTGGAACGGCGCGACGACGATCACCGCGAGGATGCTCACGACGAAGACCGTGGTCGGGATCATCAGGAGCTTCGCGGACTCGGCGATGCCGAACATGTTCACGGCGGCCAGCAGCGCGAGGCCGACGAGGGCGACCAGCAGCAGGTGGTGCGCGAGGCCGGGGAACACGCTGCCGAGGCTCGCCGCTCCCGCCGCCAGGCTGACCGCCACCGTCAGCACGTAGTCGACGAACAGCGACGCCGCCGCGAGCAGGGCCGGGATGCGTCCGAGGTTGACCTTCGCGACGGCGTAGGCGCCGCCGCCCTCCGGGTGCGCGGCGATCACCTGGGTGTAGGAGATCACCAGCAGCCCGAGCATCCCGGTGATCACGAGCGTCAGCGGCAGCGTGAAGCGAAGCGCTCCCGAGCCGGCCGCGACGAGCACGAGCACCATCGCCTCGGGCCCGTAGGCGACGCTCGAGAGGGCGTCGAGGCTGAGTGCGGCGAGGCCGCCGACGGTGCTGAGCTCGTGGCCTTCGTCGGCGTGCTTGCCGGCGCGCCGGTGGCGCGGCAGCGGGCTGCCGCGCTTGGCGGCGGGCGAGCTCGCCGAAGCGCCGGCGGCGACGCCGGAGCGATCCGCGGCGCTGCGTCCGGCCTGGTATCGGTTGGAGTCGCTCAACGCTGAGGGGATCGCCGCCGCCGCGAACTCTGACAGGCGGATGGCGCTCGGGATCGCCCGCGGCGTACGTGCGTGCGCGCGAGCGCCGGCGGGGTCCGCGCGCGAGCGCTAGCGCGGGCGGGGGTGCGCGCGCGCGAGTGGCGCTGGGGTGCGGCGGACGCTCGCGGCGGCGCGGTCCCGGCTAGAGCGGCTCGGCGCCGCCGTGCGTCCCGTCGGCGAGATCGCTGAGCAGCGCCTGCGAGTCGGTCAGGGCGCTGGTGAGGATCGTCTTGGCGAGCGCCAGGAGGTCTGCGACGCGCGGGTCGCGGATGCGGTAGAAGACGCTCGTCCCGACGCGGCGGCTGTCGAGCAGGCCCTGCTGGCGAAGCGCGGCGAGGTGCTGCGAGGTGCCGCCGGAGTCGAGATGAAGCTCGGCCTGGAGGTCGCCGACGCCGCGCTCCCCGTCCGCCAGCAGTTCGAGTATGCGGATCCGCACCGGATGCCCGAGGGTCTTGAACATGCGGGCCTTGATGACATAGACCGGATCGGAGCGCACATGGCCGTTTCCGGTGTTCGTAGCAACCCCCCGGCTGGCGGACGCATCCACACCCAAAAGGGTAGACGACTGTTCGGTCGCTCACCCAGCTGATTCTCAGGATTGGCTCGCAGCTTGCGGTTTTCGCCTGATACGAACACCGCTCAGGGACCGCTTACGAGACTGAACGTCCACGTCGAGCTGTAGGCGCCGCTGAAGACATTGGGGAGCAGGCTGAGCTTGAACGTCAGCGTGATCGTCGATGGGCCGAGGCCCGTGTTCGCCGCGGCGTCATAGATCTTGACCGCCGTCGGCGCCGTCGCGGCGGCGGGCAGCGTGAGGGGGTAGGTGATCGCGTTCGTCGGCAGCCGGCAGGTCGCGCTGGTCGCCGCCGCGACGCCCGCCGTCACCGTGGTTGCGGTGGTGGGCAGCGTGTGGCTGCCGGAGGTGAACGTCGTCGAGGTGCCCGTGAGGTTCCAGCCGCTCGAGGCGCCGCTGCCGTCGGTCGGCGACAGCACGAAGTTCGTCGTCACGCTCTGGTTACTGCCGTTGAGCGTGAGCGAGCCGAACGGCGCCGTCGCGGGCGGCGTGGCGAGCGAGAGCGAGCTGCCGCCGCAACCGCCGAAGAAGGTCGCGATCGCCGCCGACCACGTGGCTGTGGTGGCCGCCGTCTCGGTTTCGCTCACGGTCCCAGCCGCAGGGCCGATCTCGTAGTCGGCGGTGTTGGAGACGGAGTGGGCCGCCATCAGGTTGGTCCAGCCCGAGCCGGGCGTGAAGGTGTTGCCGCTGCTGCCGGTGCTCGCCCGAAAGCTCGTTATCGCAAGCTCGTTGCCGTCGGCGGCCGTCGCCGAGACGGCCTCGGTGGTGGCCGACGTAGTCTTCGTCGCCGTGCCGCTGCCGTCCAGCGGCGAGACCTTGTCGACCCCGGACCATTCGCTCAGTTGCGCGACCGCCGTGTCGGATGCGGAGAGCGTGAACTTGACGCTCGTGATCGCCCCCGCGTTGTTCGGGTCATACCAGATCTGGGTCGATCCGACGCCCGAGGTGTAGATGCCCGCGGCCTTCACCCAGCCGGCCGGCGCCGTCACCGTCGTGTTCGCGCCGGTCGCCACGACGCCGACGAGCAGGTTGCCGGCGGTGCTCGCGGAGGAGAGCGTCGGGGTGATGCTGGTGGAGGCGGCCTGCGAGAGATAGGTGCCGGCCTGGACCTTGGCGATCGCCGCCTGGGCGGCGGCGGCGCCCAGCGAAAGCAGCGCGAGGGCGGCGCCGAGCGCCGCGAAGCCAAGGCGTAGGCGCCGGCGCCGGGGCGGGACGCGAACAGCGTCGACGTCGCTGCAAGACGGCTTTCGCCGCTCAGGGCGCCCGTCGCGAATGTCGAGACCGGCGGAAGCTCGCTTGGAAACAAACACTATTTGAAGATTCGAGGAGTCGAAATGGATATCGTAAGGAAGCGATGGAGGTGGTTGGGCGTCGTGCTGGCGCTCGCGGGCGCGGGGCTGATCGCGCTGCCTGCAGCCTCGCAGGGCGCCACGACGGCATCGGTGACACTCAGCGCCGGTAGCCTCGCGTTCATCAACAGCACTCCGGCGACGACGATCACCTTTCCCACCACGACGCTGAACGGCACCAACCAGTCGATCACCTCGACTCTCGGCTTCGACATCGGCGACGCGACGGGATCCGGGTCCGGCTGGAACGTCACCGCCACCTCGACGACGTTCACCTCGGGCGCACACACGCTCCCGACGACCTCGACGACGGTTGCCGCCGCTCCGACCGCGACCTGCGACGCGGGCGCGACGGGTTGTACGGTGGCGACGAACACCGTCAGCTTCCCCTACTCGCTGCCGGCCGGCACGACGGCGCCGACGGCCACCAAGCTGTTCGACGCTTCGGCGAACACCGGCATGGGCGACCAGACGTTCACGCCGACGTGGACGCTCGCGATCCCGGCCAACGCCGTCGCCAGCGGTACGCCCTACACGTCAACCTGGACATTCTCGCTGGTCAGCGGGCCGTAGGGTCGATGCGCGCGCCGGTTCAAATTCGAGCGGCCGTTCTGGTCGCCGCGTTGGCGGCGACCGCCATCGCCATCGCCACCGCCGCGGCCGCGGCGTCGGCGGCGACGATCGGCGGCTTCGGCGTGCGCCCCGCCACGTTCAATCCCGACAACCTTGCGACCCGCGCCTATTTCATCATCCACGCGCGGGGCGGGACCGTGCGCCATGAGGACGCGATCGTCACAAACAACAACGACGTGCCGCTGACGCTCGAGGTCAACGCAGTCGACGGCCTCACCGGCGTCACCTCCGGCGTCGTCTACGCCAACCGGGGCACCGCCAGCACCGGCGCGGGCGCCTGGCTCACGCCCGCCGCAGGTCAGATCACCGTTGCGCCCGACCAGTCCGTCGACGTCGGCTTCGTCGTCAGGGTCCCCCGCTACGCCGCAGCGGGCGACCACCTCGGCGGGCTGGCCTTTGAATCGCTGCATCCCTCGAAGTCCGGCGGCGCGTTCTCGGTCTCGGTGGTCGTGCGGACCGTCGTTGGGGTCGAGATCGAGGTGCCGGGTCACGCGACACGCCACCTGCGGATCTACTCCGTCGCGCTCGCGCCGCTGCCCGGGACCGACGTCCCCTCGGCCGTGGTCACGCTCGAGGACGACGGTCACAAGCTCTGCCACCCGCAGCTGCGGGTGTCGATCACCGGCCAGAGCGGCAGCTCGTCGGTGACCGAGAAGCTCGGCACGATGCTGCCCGGCGACAAGATCGCCTACCCCTTCAGATGGCCCGGCGCGCTGAGCGAGGGAACCTACGGCGTCGCTGCGACCGCCAGCGACTGCGGTCCGCAGACGACCCTGGACTCCGACGCCACCTATGCCCTCACGCGGCCCGCGACAGCCGCCGCCAGCTCCTCACAGACGATCGGCGCGACGACGCCGCTGTCGAGCGGGTGGCCGTGGTGGATCTACGTTGTGCTCGCGCTCGGCGGTGGCATGCTCGGTGGTGCCGCGTTCTCGCGTTTCAGCCGCCACCGCCGCGCCTCCTAGCGCGCAGCGGCCGCACACGACGCGCGCGGGCGCAGCGCTGCGCCCGGCGGCGCAGGACACCTGCGCCGGGGATCGGCGTGGCGGGACACGGCCCGTGCTCAACGTTCATCGGCGAGCGGTCGATATGGAGAGGTGCGAAGCACACGCGCCTATCTCGGGATGGGACGAATTGCGATCAGATAAGGCTGTAGCGGCTTCGATCCCGGAGGAAATCGAACGTGCGTGCGTGCGCAACCTGCTCGCCAGCCCGGAGGAGCGGGTGTGGTTCAAGGATCTGGAGAGCCGCTTTCTGGCTGTGAGCGACGGCTGGCTCGCAGCGGTGGCGCCGGGCTGTTCGCTCCAGCAGGTGATCGGCAAGACCGACTTCGACATGTTCAGCCGCCCGCACGCCGCAGCGGCTTTCGAGGACGAGCAGGCCGTGATCGCGACGGGCAGGACGATCGTCGCGAAGATCGAGCGAGAGACCTTTCACGATCGCCCCGATGCGTGGGTGTCGACCACCAAGCTACCGCTGCGCGACGAGCAGGGCGCGATCATCGGCACCTGGGGGATCGCCCGCGACGTGACGGCCCAGATCGAGGCCGAACAGGCACTGGCGGCCAGTCGCGAGCAGTTGCGCGCCAGCGAGCGCCAGTACCGGCTGATGTTCGAGCAGAACCCGCAGCCGATGCTCGTCTACGACCGCGAGACGCTCGCGATCGTGGCCGTCAGCAACTCGATGGTCGCCGCCTACGGCTATTCGCGTGAGGAGCTGCTCACGATGACGATCCATGCGCTGCGGCCGCCGGAGGACCTGCCCGAGTTCCTGGCCCGCCAGGAGGAGCTGCATTCGATCGGACGTACCGGCATCACAACCGCCCCACATCCGTGGCGCCACCGCTACAAGGACGGCACGATCATCGATGTCGAGATCACCAGCGACGACCTCGTGCTCGACGGCCGCGCCTGCCGCATCGTGCTCAGCCACAACGTGACCGAGCGCAACCTCGCAGCGGCCGAGCTGGCGGCCGCGCGTGACCAGGCGGTCGAGGCCTCGAAGGTGAAGTCGGCGTTCCTGGCCAACGTCAGCCACGAGATCCGCACGCCGATGAACGGCGTGATCGGCATGAACGAGCTGCTGCTGGACACCGCGCTGGACGACGAGCAGCGCAGCTACGCCGAACAGGTCGCACGCTCAGGCGAGCAGATGATGGCGATCATCAACGACATCCTCGACCTCTCGAAGATCGAGGCCGGCCAATTCGAGCTCGACATAGCCGACTTCGACCTCTGCGACGCGATCGAACAGGCCACCGCCGCGGCGAGCTTCGAAGCTCGCGCGAAGGGCCTCGCGCTCGAACTGCGGTTCGCCGAGAACGTGCCGGCGCGCGCGCGGGGGGACAGCCGGAGACTGCGCCAGATCCTCCTGAACCTCGTCGCCAACGCCGTCAAGTTCACCGCACATGGATCGGTCACCGTCGAGGTGAGCAGCCGGCCCGGCACGGCAGACGCGACGGATGTCCGCATCGAGGTCATCGACACGGGCATCGGAATCGATCCGCGGGTGCTCGGGCGGATGTTCGAGCCCTTCACCCAGGCCGATGCCTCGACGACGCGCCACTATGGCGGCACGGGGCTCGGCCTCGCGATCGCCCGCGAGCTCGTCCAGCGCATGGGCGGCACGATCGACGCCACCAGTGAGCCGGGGCGTGGCAGCACGTTCTGGCTGGAGCTGCCGCTCGGGGCGCCGTCAGAGCACGCGGCCGAGCCTCACGCCGGCGCCTCCATCGCCGCCCCGCGCTGATCCGAGCAGGGTCGAGCGCGGCGACGCGCGGTCGCGGGCGCCGCTCAGCCCACGCGCCAGGGCTCGGGCGCCTGCGCGTCGGCTTCGGCGTGGCGCGGCTCGCCGCGCTCGCTGCTCTGCGCGTCGAATCGATCCGGCTGGGTCTCTCTGAGCCGGTTGCGCTCCTGCTGCACGACCCATAGCCGGATCTTGCGTTCAACGTGCTGCTCGTGTCCCCGCATGATGCGCCTGTCCCTTCCTGGTAGGAACTCACCGTCATGGTCGGCCACGGCCACCGTCGCCGCCTTCGACGCCGGTCCCAAATCGAATGCCCGGCGCTCGACAGCGGGCCAACGGGTTGTCCGCTCGCACGCGGCGCGTGTTCGCCCGGATCGCCCCTGCGAGCCCGCCGTCGCGACGCAGGAGGATCGCGGTGGGCTCGAATGCCCGGCGGGGCTTACGCTCTGCCTGATGAGCACAAGCCCGCAGCCTGAGGCGGCGCCGCAGCGGCGCCGCCACCGCGTCGTGATCGTCGGCGCCGGCTTCGGCGGCCTCTTCGCCGCGAAGGCGCTGAAGAGAACGGAGGCCGACGTCACGCTGCTCGAGCGGACCAACCACCACCTCTTCGCGCCGCTCCTCTACCAGGTGGCAACCGGCATTCTCTCCGCCGGCGAGATCGCGCCGGTCACGCGTGACATCCTGCGCAGGCAGCGCAACGTGACGGTCGAGATGGGCGAGGTGACCGCGATCGACGCGGCGTCGCGGCGACTGGTCGTGCGCTGCCCGGACGCCAGCGAGCGGACCGTCGGCTACGACAGCCTGATCCTCGCCGGGGGGATGAGGACGTCCTACTTCGGCAACGACGGCTTCGCGCGCTGGGCGCCCGGGATGAAGACGCTCGAGGAGGCGCTGGCGCTGCGTGGACGCATCTTTGGTGCCTTCGAGATGGCGGAATGGGAGCACGACCCCGAGCAGCGGTCCGCCTGGCTGACCTTCGCGATCGTCGGCGCCGGGCCCACGGGCGTCGAGCTGGCCGGCCAGATCGGCGAGCTCGCGCGGCATTCGCTGGCTGGAAACTTTCGCAACTTCGACCCGGTGCAGGCGAGGATCCTCCTGTTCGACGGCGGCGATCGGATCCTGCCGTCCTTCGGCGAGCGCCTCTCACGCAAGGCGACGCAGGCGCTCGAGCGACTCGGAGTCGAGGTGCACGTCGACACCCTCGTCACCGGGCTGGACGCCGCGAGCATCACCGTGCGCGACGGCACGGGGCAGCAGCGAACGATCCCGGCGATGACCGCGATCTGGGCGGCCGGCGTGCGTGCGGCGCCGCTGGCGGAGCTCGTCGCCGCGGCGACCGGGGCGCCGACGGATCGCATTGGCCGCGTGGTGGTGAGCGCCGACTGCTCGATCGCCTCCCACCCGGAGATCTTCGTCGTCGGCGACATGATGGCGCTCGAGGGTCTGCCTGGACTCGCGGAGGTCGCGATGCAGTCGGGCGCCCACGCCGCCAAGGTGATCCGCTCGCGGATCGAGCAACGCGGCGAGCCGCGTCCGTTCCGCTACCACGACCTCGGCGAGATGGCCGCCGTCTCGCGCACCTCCGCGGTCGCGAGCTTCCGCGGCCTGCAGGTCAGCGGCCGCCCCGGCTGGCTGATGTGGCTGTTCGTGCACCTCGTCTTCCTGACCGGGTTCAAGAACCGCGTGACGACGGTCGTGCATTGGGCGATCACCTTCATCGGCCGAGCCCGGGCCGAGCGCACGATCGACGCGCGCGACGCCGCGATCAACATGCGCGAGCGCCCGCACGCGGCTGCGAAGGCGTCCGCGCCGCCGCAGCACGCGCCCCCGGGCGGCGGCTCCTAAACTGCCCCGCAGGTGCAGGCAACCAGCGCCGCGGGCACTTCGCGGCGCACGAGCGGGAGGATGAGCGGATGAGCGGGCCGTTGCGTTGGGGCGTGATCGGCACGGGGGCGATCGCAGCCGCGTGGGTCGAGGACATGGGCATGACCGACTCCGGCAACGTCGTGGCGGTCGGATCGCGCAGGCTCGAGACGGCGGAGCGCTTCGCCGATCGCTGGGGGATCGCCAACCGCCACCCCAGCTACGAGGCGCTCGTGGCCGACCCCGAGGTCGACGCGGTCTACGTCGCGACGCCCCACCCGCTGCACAGCCCGTGCGCGCAGCTCGCGCTCCGCGCAGGCAAGCCGGCGCTCGTCGAGAAGCCGTTCACAGTGACCGCCGCCGAGGCCGAGGAGCTCGTCGCCGTGGCGCGGGCCGAGGGTCTCCTGCTGATGGAGGCGATGTGGACACGTTGGCTGCCGCACATCGTCGAACTTCGACGGCTGCTTGCGGAGGGGGTGCTCGGGAAGATCGCGACCCTCTCCGCCGACCACGGGCAGTGGTTCGCGCCCGACCGCGACTTTCGCCGCTTCGCCCGCGAGCTGGACAGCGGCGCGCTGCTCGACCTCGGCGTCTATCCGGTCTCCTTCGCCTCGATGGTGCTCGGAACGCCCGAGCGGATCGTCAGCCTCACCACGCCGGCGCCCGACGGCGGCGACGAGATCACCTCGATGGTGTTCGGCTACCCGGGCGGCGCGCAGGCGCTGCTGAGCTGCTCGATCGCCGGCAAGAGCCCGACGCGCGGGGCGATCGTCGGCAGCGACGCGCGCATCGAGATCGACGGCGACTTCTACCGACCGTCGTCCTTCAGCCTGATCTCGCGCGACGGGGAGGAGACCCGCTTCGAGGTGCCCCACGAGGGCTGGGGACTGCGCCACCAGGCAGACGAGTTCGCCCGCTGCCTGAGCGAGGGGCTGTTGGAGAGCCCGGTCATGCCGCTCGATGAGAGCATCGCGATCATGCGCACGATGGACGCCGTGCGCGCCCAGGGCGAGAGTTGAGCGCCCGGCGGTGGCGCTCGATGAGCGCATCGCGACCATGCGCACGATCGACGCGCTGCGCGCCCGGGGCGAGCGCTGAGCGCCCGGCGCTGCCGCGCGGCGCCAGCCGGGCGGCGAACGAGGGGCGCCGCTGCTGCGCGTCGTGCTCGCCGGCCGTCAAGCAACCGCGTCGTTTGACCGTTTCAATCAAGTATGTTTGCCGCGATTCGCGGTTGACGAAAGGCGCGGCGTGGGCGAGACGGCAACGGACGTGACGGCCGAGGGCACGTCGGCCGGTCAAGGGGGTGAGGCGCGCGGTGGGACGCCTGCCGTCCGGCTCCGCGGTTTGCGCAAGGCCTACGGCTCGCTGGCGGCCGTCGACGGCGTCGATCTGGACATAGCGCGCGGCGAGTTCTTCACGATGCTCGGACCGTCGGGGTCCGGCAAGACGACGCTGCTGCGGATGATCGCGGGCTTCGAGCGCCCCGACGCGGGCTCGATCGAGCTCGGCGGCGTCGAGGTCAGTGGTACGCCGCCGTACCGGCGCAACGTCAACACGGTGTTCCAGGACTACGCCCTGTTTCCGCACATGAACATCCTCGAGAACGTCGAGTACGGGTTGCGCGTGCGGCGAGTCGCGCGCGCGCAGCGCCGCCGGCGCGCAGAGCAGGCGCTCGAGATGGTGCGCCTGCCGGGGCTCGGCGAGCGCAAGCCGGTTCAGCTCTCCGGCGGCCAGCGCCAGCGCGTGGCGCTGGCAAGGGCGATCGTCAACGAGCCGGAGGTGCTGCTGCTGGATGAGCCGCTCGGCGCGCTCGACCTCAAGCTGCGCCAGGAGATGCAGCTCGAGCTCAAGCGGATCCAGCGCGAGGTCGGCATCACCTTCATCTTCGTCACCCACGACCAGGACGAGGCGCTGACGATGAGCGACCGCCTGGTGGTGCTCAACCACGGCCGGATCGAACAGCTCGGCACGCCGGTGGAGGTCTATGAGCAGCCCGCCAGCGCGTTCGTCGCCGGCTTCATCGGCGTCTCCAACCTGCTCGAGCGCGACGGGCGGCGCTTCACGATCCGCCCGGAGAAGATCCGCCTGCTCGAGCCGGGGGAATCGGCGGCGAGCGGCAGCCACAGCGAGCCCGGCCGGATCCGCGACGTCATCTACCTCGGCGTGCTCACCCGCTACCTCGTCGAGCTTGCGGCCGGCGGCACGCTGACGGTGGTTCGCCAGAACCTCGAAACCGCGGCCGCCGAGGCGCTCGAGGCGAAGGGCCGCGACGTCATCGTTGTCTGGCGCAACGATCAGACCTTTGAAATCGACCCCCCGTCCGGGGGGCAGGACCCCCCATCCGGGGGCCAGGCCGGGCCGCTCGCAGCAGCGGCGCCCTAGCGGAAGCAGCAGACCAAGAGGAGGAAACGGTCAATGACCACACGCAGAATGAAAGGAACCGGTGAGCGTATGAAGCCCCGGAGCAGAAGCCGCGCCACAGGTGCGCTGATCGCGCTCGCAGCCATCGCGCTCGTGGTCGTATCGATCATCCCCAGCGCGGCGTCGGCAGGCCGCGCGAATGGCGGCCTCGTCGCACCGGAGGCGAACGCCCCGGTCCCGACGTCGGTCGGCAAGGGCGAGGGCAAGCTGAACCTGATCGCCTGGGAGGGCTACGCCCAGCCGGAGTGGGTGCAGCCGTTCGAGAAGGCGACCGGCTGCCAGGTGAACGTGAAGTACG
>JBEKNK010000081.1:0-12195 GCA_049522915.1 Solirubrobacteraceae bacterium
CGGCGCGCGGCGCTCGTGATGATCGCCATCGGCATCGCCGTCAACGCCGCCGGCGACACGATCAACTTCGTGCAGCCCGCGAGCGGCGCGTCGCAGTTCAGCGCCGTTCTCAACGAGGTGGCGTGGCCGTTCTCGATCCTGATGTTCTCGATGTCGATGTGGGTTGCCGAGCGCGGTTCGAGCCGCCTGGCATTGCCCCGCCTCTCCGGCTTCACGCTGCCCGGGCTGATCGCCGGCTCAAGCCTCGGCATCCTGCTCGTGGACAACTGGTACCACGTCGGAGCGGTCGCCGTCGTGCTGGCGGCGATGACGCTCGTCGTCGCCGGTGTCCGCCTCGCATTCCGCCCAGCGCTGCGGCTCGCCCGCGCGCAGCTGCGATCGAGCGAGGAGCGCTACCGGCTGCTGTTCGAGCAGAACCCGCTGCCGATGGTGACCTTCGACCGCCGGACGGGCGAGATCGTCGCCGCCTCCAACGCGATGGTCGAAAGCTACGGCTACTCGCTCGCGGAACTGAGCGCGATGAAGGTCGACGACCTGCGCGCGCCCGAGGAGCTCGATGCGCCGGCGCTCTACGACGTGCCGGCGCCAGACCACGTGTCGGCGCCAGACGACGTGCCGGCGCCAGACGACGTGCCGGCGCCAGACCACGTGTCGGCGCCAGACGACGTGTCGGCGCCAGACGACGTGTCCGCGCCCGGCGGGAGCCCGTCCGCCGCCGGCGAGCGCACCCGCCGTCCGGCCCGTCATCGACGCAGGGACGGCACGATCATCGACGTCGAGGTCACGAGCGACAACGTGACCGTCGACGGGCGCGAATGTCGGATCGCCCTCTACAACGACGTGACCGAGCGCAATCGGCTCGCCGCCGAGGCGGCGGTCGCACACGAGCGGGCGGTCGAGGCGTCGAACATGAAGTCGGCGTTTCTGGCAAACGTGAGTCACGAGGTCCGCACCCCGATGAACGGCGTGATCGGCATGAACGAGCTGCTGCTCGGCACGCGGCTTGACGAGGAGCAGCGCACATACGCCGAGCAGGTTGCGCAATCCGGGGCGCAGACGCTCGCGATCATCAACGACATCCTCGACATCTCAAAGATCGAGACCGGCAACCTCGCGCTCGACATGACCGACTTCGAGCTGACCGAGACGATCAAGGAGGCCAGCTCGGCCGCCGGCGCGCTCGCCAGGGCCAAGGGCCTGCGCCTCGATGTGCGGATTGCAGCGGACGTCCCCCGCGTCGTGCGCGGCGACGGCCGCCGGCTGAACCAGGTCATCGCGAACCTGATGGCCAACGCCGTCAAGTTCACCTCGTCGGGCACGATCAGCGTCGACGTCGACGCGACGCCGGCGCCGCACGGCGCCACGCTGATCAGTGTGGCGGTCACCGACACCGGCATCGGCATCGACCCTGAGCGGCTGCACCTGATGTTCGAGCCGTTCACCCAGGCCGACGTCTCGACCACGCGCCTTTATGGCGGAACGGGGTTGGGCCTGGCGATCGTTCGCGAAATCGTCGAGCTGATGGGCGGCACGATCACCGCCGACAGCACGCCGGGACGCGGCAGCACCTTCCGCTTCGCGGTCGAACTCGCGGCCCCCGCATCCGCCGACCTCGCCGTGCCCCGCGCCGGCGCCTTGGTCCGCGGAGCCCCCGTCTGGTCGCGACCGCCGCTCGTCCTGGTCGCAGAGGACAGCCTGATCAACCAGATCGTCGCAACCCGCGTGCTTGAACGCTGCGGCTGCGCGGTCAAGGTCGTCGAGGACGGGGCCGAAGCGCTCGAAGCGCTCGCGGCGCAGCGCTTCGACGCCGTCCTGATGGACTGCCAGATGCCGCTGATGGATGGCTACGACGCGACGCGGGAGCTCCGCCGCCGCGAGCAGGGCGCCGCCCATACGCCGGTGATCGCGATGACCGCCCACGCCATGGCCGGCGACCGCGAGCGATGCCTTCAGGCGGGCATGGACGACTACATCAGCAAGCCCGTCCGCCACGCCGACCTCACCGACGTGTTGATGCGCTGGATCCCGACCGACGCGGTCACGCGAAGCGCCGCCTGAAGTCCGATTGAGTCCCGGACCTTGGGACCGCGCCAAAGTGCCGGTCACTCACCTGGCCAGTAGGATCCACGCTCTGCCGCCTGCATGCCCATGCGGACGGAGTCTGCTATCTCGGGATCAGGAGAACCTTCTCGCGGCACCCAGCGTTCCCCGCCGAACGCGGCGGCAGGCCGCACCGTCTTCGATGGGGTGCCGGCGGATCGACTCGCCCACCTGCTGGACCGGCTCGAGCGCCGCCGTTACCCGGCGGGCGCGACGGTGATCGCGCAGGGTGACACGACAAACGAGATGTACGTGGTCGAGGCTGGCGTGGCCGACATCTTCTACGTCGACAGCGCGGGCGCCGAACACACCGTCGGGCGCGTGCTCGCGGGCGACACGCTCGGTGAGATGGGGCTGTTCACCGGCCAGCCGGCTTCGGCAACCGTGCGGGCTTCGGTCGATCTCGAATTGGCGCTGGTCGGCGAGTCTGAGTTTGAGCTTCTCGCCGGGGAGTTCCCCGTCGTGTATCGGAACCTGGGCGTCATCTTGTCGGAGCGCCTCGCGCGCTTGAACCGGCTCGCGGCGCGACACGAGGTCGGCAGGCTGCTGCTGCGCGACTTCGGCTCGCCGCCGCTGTATGGGTACGCGCTCGCGGCGAGCGTCGCCTGGCACACCCGCCAGCGGACGATGCTGCTGCTCGCAGGCCAGGAGCCGCCAGACGAGTTGCGCGGTCTGCCTGTCCAGCCGCAGGCGCTGGGCGCGCACACGCTCAGCTGCGAGCTCGACGCGGTGGATCGCACCGTCGACCGGCTGGGCGCCGCCGGCTATGACCACGTCCTGGTCCAGGTACCCGGGAGCGTCGAAGTCCCGGCGGCTGCGTGGGGGAGTGTGGTGCACCTCGCCGACAGGGAAGGGGCGGCGCCACGCGAAGACGCCAGCCACGTGCTGATTCCCGCTGGCCCAGGGGACACGGTCTCGCTTGCGACCGGGCCGGTGCGGGTGCCAGCGTTCTCGGACAGCGACTTCGCCGCCCTCGGTCACGGGTTCCTGCGCAACACAACGCCTGCCGGCGAGGCGATCGGACATGCCGCGCGCGGCCTGACCGGCCTTTCGGTCGGGCTCGCCCTGGGCGCCGGCAGCGTGCGCGGCTTCGCGCACATTGGCGTGCTGCGCGTGCTCGAACGCATCGGGTTGCGCCCCGACTACGTCGCCGGCACGAGCATCGGCGCCGCGGCCGGCGCGATCTACGCGGAAGGCCACGACCCCGATGCAGCGGCAGCTTTCTTTGACGCGTGCGGGAAGACGCTCGTCCGCTACGGGCTGCCGTTCAAGGGGCTGCTTTCGAGCCGCGCTTTCCACGCGTTCATCGAGAAGCAGGCCGATGGGCGCAGGATCGAGGATCTACCGATCCCGCTCGCGCTCGTCGCCGCCGACCTCCGCAGCGGGGACGAGATCGTCTTCCGTAGCGGTCTGCTCTGGCAGGCGATGGTCGCGAGCATGTCGATGCCGGGGATCTACCCCGCCCTGCGGATCGGTGAGCACCTCGTCGTCGACGGAGCCGTCCTCAACCCGCTACCGGTCAGCGTCGCCGCCTCGATGGGCGCACACGTCGTGATCGCCGTCAAACTCGTCGGCGACACACACCGCCAGACCGACGCCGAAGCCATCGCGGCCGGTGGCCACCCGCCCTCCGCTATCAACGTCATCATGCGCTCCCTCGAGCTCATGCAGGGTCGTATCGCCACCGAGGCACCGAGCGTGCGGACAATCACCATCGCCCCCGACCTCGGCGACCTCCCGTCCGGCAAACTCCGCAACTTCTCCGACGGGCAACGCTTCATCGATTGTGGAGAGCTGGCCGCCGACGCGGCGCTGCCCCGGATCACCGCCGCGCTGCCGTGGCTACGACCCGAACCCGCACAGACGAGCAGCTGACGGCGACGCGGGCGGAGGTCTTCTCAGGATCTCCCGAGGCCGCCCATCGTGCCCCAGGCCGCCCTAAAAAGCGCAAAATGAGCGAGCCAAGTAGGCGCGACGACATGTCAAAGGACCGCCACAGGAGGGTCGGATCCAGATGGAGATCATCCGCAGCAGCATCGCCACCGCGAAGGGGCCGCCAGACTGGTTCACGGGAGACGTCTACATCGATGCTGTGGCCGCAGCCCCCTCACCTGCCCGGGTGCAAGCCAACCTCGTGCACTTCACACCGGGCGCGCGGACCGCGTGGCACACACACCCGCTCGGCCAGACCGTCTACGTCACCGAGGGCATCGGACGATGCCAGCGCCGCGGCGGCCCGATCGAGACGATCCGCCCTGGCGACCGCGTCTTCTTCGAACCCGACGAGGAGCACTGGCACGGCGCGGCGCCCAGCCGTTTCATGCTTCACCTCGCGCTCAACGAGGTCGACGACGCTCACGTCGCGGCCCACTGGGGCGAGCACGTCACCGACGACGAGTACGCGGCGGCGCCTGCGGCCGACGATTAGCTGTTAGGAATGGGTATGCGCTCGGAGTCGACTCGGTTTGAGAGTCGACTCGATCACATGTTCCTCGTGGTGTCGATCGAGCTCGCGTGAAATCGGCGGCGCAGTCCGCCGCTCAGCGTCCCTACGATCGCCGTGCTCGCCGCGTCCACTGAGCCGCAGTCCGCCGCTCAGCGTCCCTACGATCGCCGTGCTCGCCGCGTCCACTGAGCCGGGGCACGAGAGCTGATTGCGCTGCCCCGCGCGATCCACGCCGGTGTCGCGTGTGGCGACCGCTACGGTGAAGGGGTGCGATCTTTTGCGTGCGGGCACTGCGGCGCACTCGTCTTCTTCGAGAACACGGTCTGCCTTCGCTGCTCGACGCCGCTTCGGTTTGACAGCGATCGACTAGCGCTCCTGGCGATGGAGGAGCGAGCGCAGTGGGTCGACTGCGCCAACTACGAGCTCGCCGGCTGCAACTGGCTGGCAGGCGGCGAGGGTGATCTGTGCCGCTCGTGTGCGCTGACGCGGACGCGGCCGAACAACCGCGATGCCGCCGGTCTCGAGGCTCTTGTGGTGGCAGAGCGAGCGAAGCGGCGTGTGCTCGTCCAGTTGTTGGAGCTCGGCCTGCCCGGAATCCGGCAGGGCTCGCTCGCCTTCGACCTGCTGTCGAGCGCTGAGCAGCCGGTCACGACCGGGCACGCGGACGGCGTCATCACGATTGATCTCGCCGAGTCCGACGACGCCCGCAGAGAGTGGCGCCGCGCGCAGTTCGGGGAGCCCTACCGGACGATGCTCGGCCATCTGCGCCACGAGGTCGGCCACTACATGCAGCCGCTTGTGATCGTCGGCGAGGAGGCCTGGAGCGCGTGCCGCCGACTGTTCGGAGACGACCGCGCGGACTATGGCGAGGCGGTCGAGCGCCATTACGCCGAGGGACCGCCCGCGGACTGGCAGGATCACCACGTCAGCGCCTACGCCACGACGCACCCATGGGAGGACTGGGCGGAGACCTTCGCCCACTATCTCCACATCACCGACACGCTCGAGACCGCGGGAGAGTTCGGCGTCGTCGTCGAAGGGCCGCGCGCCGTCCTCGCCGACGACTCACTGACCGCCGACCCGCCGGCCGACCCGAGCGACCACGACTTCACAAAGATCCTCGAGAGCTGGCTGCCGCTCACCTACGCGTTGAACGCCATCAACCGGAGCATGGGCCGTGACGACCTGTACCCGTTCGCGCTCGCTCCCGCCGTGGTCGACAAGCTGGCGTTTGTTCACCAGCGCGTGCTCGCCGTCGGCGACGCCCACTAGCGACGCCAGACCGCTTCCGCTCGCTCAGATCAGCGGCAGCACCTCCCGCGCGAAGCGCTCGTACTGGCGATCGTGGTCGCAGCCGACGGCAACCACCACGAGCGTGCCGGCGCCCGCGTCGATGAAACGGCGCGCGGCTGCCGCACACGCCGGCGGGTCACCGGCGACGGCGAGGTCAAGCGCCACCGAGGCCGGAACGCCGGCGGGCGTCCGGGTAGTGTCGATCCCCGCCACGGCGGCGGGCTCGGGATAGAGCCCGCGCTCGATCCACTCCTCCACGACCGGCCGAAGCGCGAGCCTCGCCCGTTCGCTGTCATCTTCGACGCGCATCCAGGCGTACACGACCACCAGCGGCGGCCGGCCGCGGGGAGCGGCCTCGGATGCCTGCCCGACCGCGCGGGCAACGAACGCCGGACCGCAGCCCTCTGGGAGCAGGAAGCCGTCGGCGTGCTCGCGCGAGAGCCTGAGCCCTCGCGGGCCAGTCGACCCGATGAGGATCGGCGGCGGACGATCGGGCGGCGGATCCAGAGCGACGCCGGTCAGGTTCACGTAGCTCCCGCGGCCCGTGATCGTGTCACCGGCCAGGAGCGCTCGAACGGTCGACGTCACCTCGGCGAGCGCGGCCATCCGTCGAGCAGGCGAGGCGCCGCTCTGCTCCATCCACTCCCTGACGCCATGTCCGAAGGCCGCCGTGAAGCGCCCAGGGTGCAGCCGCGCCAGCGCCCCGATCTCCATCGCCGCCAGCGCCGGGTTTCGCAGCGGCACGGGCATCAGGCCCAGGCCGACGCGTAGGCGGCGGGTGGCCGCGAGCGCGCTGGCGGCCATCACGAGGCCGCCTGCAAGAAAGCAGTCCTCGATCACCCACAGCTCGTCGAACCCCAGTGCCTCCGTGTGGCGGGCGAACGCCGGCAGCGTCGCCACATCGGCGCGTGCTGGGAAGACGACACCGATCGATGCTCGGGCGTCCTTCGGCGAGGACAGCTCAGCCACGCGTCAGCCGCTCGGGGATCCGGCCGT
Organism: Solirubrobacteraceae bacterium; assembly: GCA_049522915.1. Lineage (GTDB taxonomy): Bacteria > Actinomycetota > Thermoleophilia > Solirubrobacterales > Solirubrobacteraceae > Palsa-513. Next base: position 6,836 of record JBEKNK010000081.1, read on the forward strand.
CGGACAACGGCTGGCGGCGCCGGAAAGCCAGCCGCTGCGCCGAAGCCCGGAGGATCTGGCCCCCGATGATCTGCGCATCCCGGCGCCGTGACATCGCCTGCAACGCGCTGAAGCCTGTCTCGTCTGCGGTCCCGAACTCGATCGTGCCATCGTCCCGGCGAATGCCGTTGACAGAGATCCAACCCCGCTCGGTGCGGAGGTTCTCACTCACCTGAGCCTACCCCACAGCTCCTCTGTTGGCTCCCGCGGAGCCGCCGTCTGGCGCGGTGGCGAACGGCCGGCCGGGCTCGTGCAGGCGGCGCACTGCACGAGGCTTCCGTTGCGCTCAGCCGGTCGTCGCCGCGGTGTCGAGTCCTCCCACGCCGACGAACTCGATGTGCTCGGACTGCACCTCTTTGCGCGATGCCCGGACGAATACGGCGACGACGATCGCGGCGAGCAGCATCAGCGCTGCGCTGACGGTGAACGCCGTCGTGTACCCGTGGACGGCTCCGAGCGAGGTGGTGGCGAGCGAGTGTGCGTGACTTGCGAGATAGGACGCGGTCGCGGTGGCCGCAACGGTGTTGAGCAGCGCGGTGCCGAGCGCGCCGCCGACCTGCTGGGTGGCATTGACGAGTGCGCTGGCGACTCCTGCGTCCCTGTGGTGAACGCCGATCAGGGCCGTGCTGCTCATCGGGACGAACGTCATCCCCATGCCGAAGCTGACGATGATCTCCGGCGGCAGGACACCGGCCGCGTAGCTGCTGTGCACGCCGAGCTGCGTGAACCAGACCAGTCCAGCTGTCGCGAGCGCCAAGCCGACGACCATCGGCAGGCGCGGCCCGATTCGTGGCAGCAGCCCGCTGGCGATGCCGGCGCCGAGGATGATGCCGCCGGAGAACGGAAGGAATGCAAAACCGGTCTTGAGCGCCGAATATCCGAGTGTCTTTTGGAGGAAGTAGGTGAGGAAGAGGAAGGTGCCCAGCAGCGCGCACCCGACCAGCAGCGACGCGAGGAACGAGCCGCCGCGGTTGCGCTCGAGGACGACGCGGAGCGGGAGCAGGGGGTGGCTGACGCGCAGCTCGATGACGACGAAGGCGACCAGCGCCAGCAGGGCACCGATCAGCAGCGCGAGCGTGAGCGGCGCTCCCCAACCATGTGTGCTGGCGATCGTGAATCCGTAAACGAGCAGGAACAGCCCGACGGTGGAGGTCGCCGCGCCCGGCAGGTCGTAGCTCTGGCGGACCTCGGCCTTGCTTTCGCGGATGTAGCGAACCGCGGCAAAGGCCGCTGCGATCGCGATCGGGACGTTGATCAGCAGCGTCCAGCGCCAGGAGGCGAACTGCGTGAGAATTCCGCCGAGCACGAGGCCGATCGCAGCGCCGCCGCCGGCGACTGCGCCGTACACGCCGAACGCCCGGGCGCGCTCGCGCGCCTCGGTGAAGGTCACGGTCAGCAGCGACAGCGATGCCGGCGCCATCACGGCAGCGAAAGCTCCCTGGACTGCACGGGCGCCGAACAGCATTGCCTGGTCCTGGGCGAGCCCGCCCAGCGCCGACGCTGCGCCGAACCCGATCAGGCCAATCACGAACATGCGCCGGCGACCGACGTAGTCGGCGATCCGTCCGCCGAGCAGCAGCAGACTTCCAAACGCGAGCGTGTAGGCGCTCAGCACCCACTGCCGGTTGGCCACCGAGATGTGCAGTGCGTGCTGGGCAGACGGCAGAGCCACGATGACGACCGAAGCGTCGAGCACGATCATCAGCTGCGCGATCGCGATCACGGCGAGCGACCACCACCTGCGCGGGTCCTGTCCGTCGGCCGACTGGGGGTTCTCGGAAGTCAGGGTTTCGGTTGCCATCGGCTTGTTCCTTGGTCGCGGTCGGGCTATAATCGGAGCGAGGGTTCCGGTTCGCTCCCAGACTATACGGAACCTAGGTTCCGTTTGTCAATACCCAATCCTGCGAGTGAGACGATGACCGCCGGCCCCCGAAGCGACCACGTCACGAAGGCCGAAGCACGAGCGAACGACGACGCTGGCGCCGCGGAGCCAAGGGCACTGCGCGTTGACGCTGCGAAGAACCGCGAACGGATCCTCGATGCAGCCGAGACGACATTCGCGGCGGAAGGCGTTTCAGCGCCGATCGATGCGGTGGCGCAGCGGGCCGGCGTCGGGATCGGGACCGTGTACCGACACTTCCCGACCAAGGAAGCGTTGTTCGAAGCGATCGTTACGGCGCGCATCGACGAGCTCTGCGCATCGACACGGAAACTCGCCGAGGGCGAGCAGCCACCCGGGGAGGCCGTGTTCACCTTCCTGCGCGAGTTCGGCCGCCAGGCGTCGGCGAAGCAGGACCTGTTCGACGCGATGGACGCCGCCGGGGTCGACATCAAGTCCACCTGCGCGGCGAGCGTCGAGGACCTGACGGGCGGTATCGACGTGCTGCTCGAGCGAGCAAAGGTCGCCGGCGCGGTGCGAGACGACGTCACGACCGCTGAGGTGATGGCACTGATCGTCGGCGCCTGCCACTCCAAGCAGGACGACCTCGTCTGCCAGCGGATGGTTGAGATCGTCTGTGACGGGATCCGCAAGCCCGCCGTGCACATCTGAACACACGCAAGTTGCGATCGAGCCGACGTGCGGGGCGCCCAGTGCTTGACCGGCCGGGACGCGCTCGTCGACAATCGGGCGCCCGACCGACCGGCCGCGGCGGCTCGCGAGTTCGACTCGCCAGCCTGAGATCGAGAGAAGCCGATCATGTGGGCACGTGTCGCACGTTTTGAAGGCGATCCAGGAACCATCGACGCGGGCGGTTGAGGAGGCCGAAGGGTTCGCCGCTTCGAGCGACGTGCCGCCCGAGCTGCGCGGCGCGAAGATGCTGATACTGGCCGACCGCCAGTCGGAGCGCGGCCCATGATCGCGACGTTTGTCACCGAGGAGGCGCTGCGCAAAGGCGACGCCGCAATGAACGCCGGGAACCCTGCGCGCGCCGGCAAGCGCACCTCGGTCGAGTTTTACGAGGTGGCGGGCGAGATCGCGCTCTAGCCGCGTGCCGGCGGGCGGGACGGGTGTCGTAGCGGATGGAACGTTCCGAGACGGCCCGCGTGGATCATGAGGGCATCGAGCGCACGCGCGACGCCCTGGGTGATGACGTGCTCCTCGATCGCGATCATGCTCACGACCTCACCAGGGGACCGTCCGGCCAAGGTAGTCGAGGTATTGCAGGCCCGCCTGGCCCTGCTGATCCTCGATCGTGCTGACGACATTCGGGATGCTCTCCTCAATGCCCAGGCGGGCTTGGGGGCCACCCAGATCCGTGCGGACCCAGCCGGGCGCTATCAGCACCAGTGCGCGCGGGTCATCCGCATGGCGGGCGGCGAAGCTCCGCATGAGCGTGTTCAGGGCCGCCTTGCTGGCCCTGTAGACCTCAAACCCGCCACCGTGGTTGTTGGCGACACTGCCCTGTCCCGAGGACATCACTCCGAGGGTCCCCGTGGGGGGAACGAGGTCTTGGAGAGCTTCGAGCACCCGCATCGGGCTCAGCGCGTTGGTCACCATCAGCCGCGTGAACTCCTCGGTCGAGACCTCGGCGATCGTCTCCCCGGCGTGACTGGCCACACCAGCGTTGACGAACAGGAGATCGAAGGCCTTCGACTCCAGGCGCTGGCGCAGCGCGAAGACCTGATCGGGAACGTTGATATCGACGGTCTCGATCTCAAGCTGCCCGCTGCCGCGGTCCGACAGGTCATGCAGGCCGGTTCTTTGCGAGCCCCGGACGGTGGCCGTCACCCGCCAGCCGCGCTGGATGTACTCCGCGGCCATCGCCAGGCCAAGGCCCCGAGATGCGCCGATGAGCAACACGCTCTTGCTTGAAGAAGTGCTGATCACTTCCCGTTCATAGGTGGGAGTTATAGACCGCCACGATTCGTGGGTGGGCAGCCGATTCGCGCCGCCGCCACCGCGCGTCCGTCGCCGCGCCTCCTCGATCAGCGCCGCCGCGCACCGCGCAGACGCCGACGGTCTCCGCGCGCTGCTGCGGGGCTCGAGGCGCCGCTTGACGCTGGCTCGGTCCAATGCGACGATCGCGCTGTCGAGCCAGCAGCAGTCCTCTAACGGGAAGGGAGAGCCATGGGAAACGTGCCGATTGTGCAGGGTGGGTATGCGGCGTTTGGGCGTGGTGATGTTCCAGGCGTACTGGCCATTCTCGATCCCGACATCGAGTGGCGCGAGGCGGAGGGCAATCCCTACAAGCCTGATGGGAAGGCCTGGATTGGCGGGGACGCCATCGTGCAGAACCTGTTCATGAGGCTCGGCTCCGAGTGGGAGGGGTTCACGGTCACACCGAAGGCGTTTTACGACGCCGGCGACACCGTGGTCGTCGAATGCGGCTACTCCGGGGTCTACAAGGCGACAGGCAAGAGCCTCGATGCCCAGGCCTGCCACGTCTGGAAGTTCAGCGACGGGAAGGTCACGAGCTTCCAGCAGTACCTCGACACCGGGCAGATGCAGGACACCATGGGAACACTCGACGCCGAGCACTCGGCGGAAGCCAGCCTGGCCTGAGCCACGCGAGTCTCGGCGCCGCTTCCGTGCCCGCGGCCGTCAGAAGCTGCTGTGCGCCGGGTGGTGGATGGGATGGAGTCGGCCACGACTGCGCGGATCTTCTACCGCAGCCGAGGCAGCGGCCGCCAAGAAGCGCCGCGAACTGCGCAGACGCTGAGCCGCGAAAGAGAAGCGTTGGCACCGGCTGTCGAAGCCAGGCGTGCGAGCCGCGCGCTCGAGCGGGACGGGCTTGACCGGCGTCCGTCGCTGCGGAGTAGGCTGACGCCATGCCGATGCCGAAGCGGTCAAGCGTCGATGATTTCTTCGCGCAGCTGAACGCCGTCCAACGGCCGCACCTCGAGGCGCTGCGGCAGCTGAGCCTCGATGCCGACCCGCACGCGCGCGAAGAACTGAAGTGGAACCTGCCGCTGTACGTCCGCGGCGAGAAGACGAACCTGTGGATGCTTCAGAACTTCAAGAACCACTGCTCGCTGCGCTTTCCGCCGCCGTTCTTCGCCACGCAGAAGGCCGCGGTTGAGGCCGCCGGCTATGAGGCCGGTGAGGGCTTCATCAAGCTCCCCTATGACCGCGAGCTGCCGACCAAGCTGCTGAAGGCGCTGATGCAGGCGCGGGTCGAGGAGTACGAAGCGACCGGCGCGGGCTGGAACGACCGCTGACCGCCGAGATCGCGGCCCAGCCACGGCCGCGACCGTGCGCTAGATGAAGGTGACGACGGGTGTGGTCGCGGTTGAGCCGGTGTAGTCGGTTGTGGTGGAGTAGCTGGCGCTGTAGTGGTTTGTGATGTAGAGCAGCGCCTGGTTGATCGGCGAGATCGCGC
>JBEKNK010000082.1:0-11829 GCA_049522915.1 Solirubrobacteraceae bacterium
AGACACAAGTTGCCGCCAGGCGAATACATCGCTCTCGGCGGCGAGGAGCCGGACATCAAGCAGGCGTCCTTTCGCTTGATGGGTGATGCGCTCGACCCAGACGTGATCACGCGGAGGACGGGCCTGACGCCCCAGGTGGCCCATCGCAAGGGCGACCCGCGACCTATGACCGATTACCGGCGCCGTGAGGGCCTTGCCGCACCACCCCCGTGGAGAACCGGCATCTGGAGGCTGCACTCCGAGGTTGCCCTCGCTCGAACCGGGCACCGCCTCGATGATCACATCGGTGTGCTCCTCGAACAGATCGAACCCGTTGCGGCGACGGTCAAGGGGTTTTGTGCCGAGCAGAACCTCCAGGCGGATTTCTTTTGTGGATACCACATGCACCAGTGGAACAGCAGCGTCGGCTTGAGCGCCGAAACCCTCACGCGGGTTGCGGCCCTCGGAGCCGCGATCTTCCTAGACGTCTACGGCCCCGACCCCGACGACGAGGAGCGCATCGTGGTCGTGGAAGACGACTCGTAGCTCACGTCGACGGCGGTTGCCTGGCTGTCGCAACGCGCGAGGAGGAACAGCGCGACGTCTCGCGTGCACCGTTACCTGCGACGATTCCGGTCGTGGCTCATTTGAAGCGCAACGGACCGAAGAGCACTCGCGCTGGGTGTCTGCTGTGTAAGCCGCATAAGCATCAGGCGGAGCGCCACCGCTACCGGTCGCAGCAGGGCCGGCAGTGGCGTGAGCGCGAAGCTACTGCGACATCTGACGGGCACCGCGATCGATCGTAATGGTAGGACGCCAGGTTGGCGCCTTTGGCTATACTGGCGTCATGAGCACTGAGAATGTTGAGCTGTCGGTCAGCCAAGCGCGTGACCGCTTCTCCGACGCGGTCAACCGGGCCGCATTCGGTGGCGAGATCACGTATGTCACACGCGGCCGCAGCCAGCAGCGGGCGGCTGCGATCGTGCCGGCCGATCTGGTCGAGCGCTACGAGGCGATGCTCGACGCGCAAGACGGCGGGATCGCGGCCAAGCGTCTTGCCGAAATCGAGGCCGGCCGCACCAAGGTCGTCTCGGCCGACGAGGTGGCCCGGACGCTCGAGCAGTGAGCGAAGGTGGGCGCTACACCGTCCAGTACGACCCACGAGCCGTCAAGGAACTGACCAAGCTCGACCGTCAAGTCGCGCCCGGGAAGCGCCCTGGGCTCGATATTTCGATTCGGTCGTCGAAGGCTTCCACGCGGATGTGATCGCCCGCGGCGCTATACGATCGGTGGCAACGGCATTGACCACGCCCTCAAGCCACGCGTCCTCCGGGATGAGGGGCACGTCGCCGAAGCGCCCCCTCTCCTACCTGCACCCGCGCCAATTGGCAGTTATCGGCAGACGGGACGATTTGCGCCCCACCTCAGGTGCAGCGGCCGTGCCGCGCCAGGCGGAGATCCAGCCCATCTGCAGGGATTTCCCCCCATGGGCGGTGCTGGGCTCGAACCAGCGACCTCCTGCTTGTAAGGCCGCGGACGGCATGCTGGAACGCGGAGTTTCGGCAAGATCAGCGTTGAAAGTGAACAGTAAACGCGGCATATTTTGGCTCACGCGGTACCCGGAGCGGTACCCCGCGAAGGGTGGTACCCTGGTGGTACCCTGACAGTTAAGGCTGCTGCAGAGCGAGGCGGGCGACCATCGGCGCTGGCAAGAATCGGGAGCGAGTGAGGCGAGACGAACGTGGTCGCGGAGCGTCCAACGGGAGCGCTGGTAGTCCGCCAAGACAGCGACGGCCAGCCGTTCTACGAGGCGAAGTGGCGTAGGGCCGGCAGGCAGGTGAAGCGTCGCGTCGGTCTGGCGTGGCTCGACCCGGCTCCCGCTGGCGGCTGGCAGGCAAGGCGGGGCCGCATGCCCCCGGGCTGGTTCGATGAGAAGCGAGCGACCGTGCGGATGGCTGAACTCGTGGCCGCACACGATGCGACCGAGGGCGCGATCGAGCAGCACGAACGAGACCGCAGGCTACGTGGCGCGACAGTACGCGAGTTGGCTCCCGAGTGGCTCGACTACCTCAAACGCGAAAAGGGCGCGAAGCCATCGACGCTGCTCGACTACAGCTACCTGCTGAGGGAGCCAGGGACACCGCACCAACGTGGCGGCCGGCAAAGCCCAGGGCGGATAATTCAGGCGTTCGGCGACCTGCGACTGCGCGATGTCACGACGACGCAGGTGGCGGCGTTCCTACGCGGCCTCGACCGATCCGGCATGAGCGCTCGTTCCGTCAACAAGCACCGCCAGATCCTCGCCGCGATGTTCGCGTACGCCTGTCGCGACGACACCCACGCGCTTGCGGTCAACCCTGTCCGGGGAACCAGCAAGCGCCGCGAGATGCCCGCGGCCGTGCTCGACTTCTACGAACCCGAGGAGACCGAGGCACTCGCGCGTGCCGCGGCAGCCGGCGCCCACCGCGGCAGCCCGGGCTACGGGATCGACGCGGATGAGTTCGAGTGGCGTGGCTGGGAGGATCGCCAGGACGCCGAGCTGTACCGCTTCGCGGCGTACACCGGTATGCGCTTGGGTGAGCTGCTCGCCCTGCGTTGGGGCGACGTCGACCTCAACGCTCGTCGCGTGATCGTCCACCGCGCGGTGAGCGCCAACATCGAAGGCCCGACGAAGAGCTGGCAGGCACGCGCGCTGCCGCTAGCCGACCCCGCCGCCTCGGCACTCGCGCGGCTCGCCGACCGTGGCGACTACACCAGCCGCGACGACTATGTGTTCTGTTCGCGCCTGGGCCGCCGACTCGATCCCTCAGCCGTGCGGCGACGCTACAAGCGCGCCCGCGACGCGGCCGGCCTGCGACCGCTGCGCTTTCACGCGCTGCGACATGCAGCGGGCTCGCTGGTCGCTCGCGAGGCCGGCGCCCACTTCGTCCAGGCGTTCCTCGGGCACTCGCGGGTCAGCACGACCGAGCGCTACCTGCACGCGAAGTCGCGCCCGCAGGACGTGGAGATCCTCAACAGAGCATTCGCCGGCGCCAACGGGCCAGCGTCTATACCGGCCGAGAAACGGTGACCGTCGACCCGCCCAGACATGCGAGAATGACGACATGACGAGCGTGAAGAAGCAGACGGCCACACTTGATCAGGACGGGCCGCTGTCGATCCCTACCGACATTCGCGAGGCCGCGCATCTCAAGGAAGGCGACACGGTGCTGGTGGAGGCAGCCAACGGCGGTGTCGTTATCCGGCCGATCGACGCCGACCAAGCCTGGTTCTGGACGCCCGAGTGGCAGGAGGGGGAGCGCGAGGCAGACGCCGACCGAGCGGCAGGCCGGACCCTCCACTTCAAGAGCACCGAGGATTTCCTGGCCCACTTGGAGAGCATCGCTCCGAGCAGCAACGGCGACTGACTCCGAGCGTGCCAACGCACGACGAGCTCCAGCGCTTTCTCCGCGACTACAGTCGACTGACCCCAAGTCAGCGAGCCGCATTCGGCGAGGCCGTGACGCTGTTCGTCGCCGGCGTCGCAGCCAAGCGCTTCGACCCACGCCTGCGCGTCAAGCGTGTCCAGGGAGCCCCACAGGTTTGGGAGATGAGCTGGGCCCCTGACGGCCGCGCCACGTTTGAATACGGTCCGGAAGCGCGCCCCCGAGAGGCACACATCATTTGGCGCCGAATCGGGACCCACAGCATCTTCCGCCAGCCGTAGGACACGCGGTCCGAACGCAGCATCGAACGGCCGCTGCCCTGACCGCTACACGTACTCGCGGCGACGCGCTCGCGCCACGCAGTTGCGACCCGAACCTGGCTCCGCGGTCCGGGTCATACCGTATACGCCGTTGACTATGCACCACTTGGTGCAACTGTGTGATGCGAAGTGGAGTGGAACGGAGCGGAGCATCACGGAGCCTTGGGCGGGCGCAGTGAGTCGGAGCGGGGCAAGGCGACGGACGTGGCGCGACACGGCAGAGCGCGGCGGTGGACGTCGCGGCCGGGATGTGGGCGCCGGGACGTGGTGCTTAGAGGGCAAGCGTGCCTGCGAAGACGGCACGCGGGCTGCGCTGGTGATGAGCCTCCCGGGTTCTCATTCGGCCTTCGCGTTGCTACTGAGGAATTTGAAGGTGACCGTCACCTCTTCCCTGACGGCGCCGTCGCGGTGGCTTGAGGCCAGGCTGCTCGCGCTCCTGTTCGCGCGCGCCTGGGCAGTCATCGGCTGACCTCGCGTGTGGGCGCCGACTGCGACCAGCGCGACTCCTCGTCCGCGCGAGTCGGATCGGCTCGATTGCGGCGCTTCGACGCCGACGCTGCGAACGGAGCGTGTCAGTCAGGGCTGCTGTTTGAACGCGACGGCGGTGTAGGTTGCGTTCTCGCCGACAAGCTGGATGTAGGCGCCTTTGTCGCTGATTATGGTGACGTAGGTGCCTGGCATGAAACCGGTGACGGTGACGCCGTTGTGCGGCGGGTTGATCACGCCGCAGGCGAATGTCTGGTTGCCGCTGTCATCGACTCCGCTGTTACAGAGGATGCGCGAGCCGACGACCCCCACGTGCTGCGCCTTGGTCAGCGTGTAGTGCATCGGCTTGTGGCTCGGAGCGGTGAGCAGCGACCCCGTGACCGTCGGGCCGAGCTTCTTCGCGACGACCTGGTGGTTGCCGGTCGCGGCAAAGATCGCCGCGCCCTCGTCGAGCGCGTCGGTTGCCCAGCTGTGAGCGAGCTGGGTCTGCTCGGTGCCGATGTAGCAGGCGAACGCGCGCGGCCCGCTGGTCGACACACCGCACTGGATCTCCGTGCCCTGGATTGAGAAGGTGTCGCCCGGCTCGGCTGCGATCAGCGTGGCCGACGCGCCCGACGCCGCGCCCGCCGCCGCCAAGCCGGCGAGTGCGACGAGCACCGCCAGTGAGCCACGCAAAAGCGCGGGCCGACGCGGCGCAGCCAAACCGTCCGGCACCCGCAGACTCGGGACCGGCGTGCTCCGATCGAGCACGCGCAACGGTCGGCGTGTTGATCGGTCAGCGCGCGCCACGCCGGCTTGCTTTCTGGTGCGTGTGTGGCGAATCGGTCGCGTATTATTTGTGTAGGGCGAGGGTGTGGTAGTCGCCGGCGGCGATTGCCTTGATGTCGGTGAGGCCGCTGACCGCGACCGGCGTGTCGTGGTTGGCGGTGGTGGCGTCGCCGAGCTGGCCGCTGCTGTTGTACCCCCACGCCTCAACCGTGCCGGCGGAGAGCAGCGCGAAGCTGTCGCCGACGCCGGCGGTGACCGCCGTCACGCCCGTCAGTCCGCTGACCGCCACCGGCGTCGAGCTGGCGGTCGTCGATCCGTTGCCGAGCTGGCCGACGTCGTTCTTGCCCCACGCATCGACGCTGCCGCCCGACAACACCGCGAGGTTGTGAAAATCGCCGGCCGCGATCGCCGTCACACCCGACAGGCCGCTGACCGCGACCGGTGTCGAGCTGCTGAGCGTCGATCCGTTGCCGAGCTCGCCGTAGAAGTTATCGCCCCACGCGTCGACCGTGCCGCCGGTGAGCAGCGCGAGGCTGTCCTGCGCACCCGCGGCGATCGCCGTCACACCCGACAGGCCGCCGACCGCGACCGGCGTCGAGCTGTCGGCGGTGGAGCCATCGCCGAGCTGGCCCGAACCGCCCTGCCCCCACGCCACGACCGTGCCGCTCGACAGGAGCGCGAGACTGTCGTTGTCGCCCGCCGCGATCGCGGTGACGCCGGAGAGGCCGCTGACCGCGACCGGTGTTGAGCTGTCGCTCGTCGATCCGTTGCCAAGCTCGCCGTTGTTGTTCTGGCCCCACGCCTCAACCGTCCCGTTCGACAGCAAAGCCAGGCTGTGCGAACCGCCGGCGGCGATCGCCGTCACGCCACTCAGGCCGCTGACCGGCACCGGTGTCGAGCTCGGGGTCGTATTGCCGTTGCCGAGCTCGCCGTAGGCGTTATCGCCCCACGCCTCGACCGTCCCATTCGACAGCAACGCCAGGCCGTGGTCACTGCCGGCGGCGATCGCGATCACACCCGTCAGCTTGCCGACCGCGACCGGGGTGGAACTGGACGCGGAGGTGCCGTCGCCGAGATCGCCGGCGTCGTTATCGCCCCACGCCGAGACCGTCCCGCTGACGGGGCGCAAGCGTGCGATCACCGCCGGCTTGAGCGCCACGAGACGCACCGACCCCTTCGCCAGATCACGCGCAACAATCGAATGCGGCCGCAGATAGATCTTGCCGCCCCTTCTGGCGCAACACGGATCGGCTGCGATCTGCGCGACCGGGCCACCACCGGCGCTGGCCGCCGACGCGCCCGCCGGATTCAGCTCCGCCGTCACGCCCGGGCTCAACGCCGCCAACCCGACCGAACCGCCCGCCAGATCAGCCGCCGTAATAGACCCCGCCAGCAGATAGATCTTGCCGCCCCTCACACCACAACACGGCTGGGCGGCGATCTGCGCGACCGGGCCGCCGTGCACGCTCGCCGCCGACGCCGTGCCCGCCGGACTCAACTCCGCCGTCACGCCCGAGCTCAGCGCCGCCAGTCCGACCGAGCCGCCCGCGAGATCGGCCGCCGTCACCGACCCCGGCAGCAGATAGATCTTGCCGCCCCTCACAGAGCAACACGGCACGGCGGCGATCTGCGCGACCGGGCCGCGTGCGTTCGCCGCCGGGGCAGGCTGCGCCGTCACCGTCTGGCTCAGCGCTACGAGGCCGACGAGGCCGAGCAGCACCGCCGTCGCCACACACCTGCGCGCCAGCCGCCCACCCACACGATCAGCACCGCTCACCAGCCCCCGCTCTCGCTCACGCCACAACCCGCCGCACCACCCGCTGCACACGCCACGATAACCCCAAACAACCCCCCAGCACAAGCAACAAGCCCGCGGCCGGCCAGAACGCCGCAACGAGCGCGCCGCGACGAGCTGGCGCTGACCCGGCCGCGTCAGCGCGAACGACGGCCAGGGCCGCACGCCGCAGGTCAACCGGCCGGCGACGCCCCGTGTGAGATCGCAGAGCGTGCTCGACGTCGCCGCAGCGTCTGCTCAGCGTCCGGCGCGAGAGCCGCCACGCCGGTCGGGACCGCCAAACACGTATGCCGCGCCCTGGGCGACGTTGCCGCCAACCTTGTGATCGGGTGCGCCGGCGACGATCGTGTCCCCCGAGACCGCGACCGAGGAGCCGAGATCGTCGCCCACGGCGCCACCTGAGGCGGTCAACTCAGCGGTCTGGGTGCGGTTCGCCCAGCCGCCGGCCGCCATCGTGAACACGTACGCCGCGCCGTGATTGACCCTCCCGCCGGCACCCGCATACGTGTCATTGGGTCCGCCGGCGACGATCATGTCGCCCGCGACCGCGACCGAGTGGCCGAAGTAGTAGTCGGTGGCGCCGTCTGAGGCGGTCAACTCGGCGGTCTGAGTGTGGTTCGCCCAGCCGCCGGCCGCCATCGTGAACACGTACGCCGCGCCCTGCGAGGAACTCTCGCCACGCGCACTGATAAACGTGACATAGGGCGCGCCGGCGACGATCGTGCTGCCCGAGACCGCGACGGCGAAGCCGAGACCGTCCTGGGTGGCGCCGTCTGAGGCGGTCAGCTCGGCGGTCTGGGTACGGTTCGCCCAGCCGCCGGCCGCCATCTTGAACACGTACACCGCGCCCGCTTCGGCCTGCCTGCGAACCTTGTGATTGGGCGCTCCGGCGACGACCGTATGCCCCGACACCGCGACCGCGTAGCCGAGCACGTCGTTGTAGGCGCCGTCGGAGGCGGTCAGCTCAGCGGTCTGCGTACGGTTCGCCCAGCCGCCGGCCGGCATCGCAAAGAGATACACCGCGCCCTGATATGCGTGCCCGTCAACCTTGCGATTGACCGCGCCCGCGACGATCGTGTTCCCCGAGACCGCGACCGAGAAGCCGAGCCGGTCGTTGCCGGCGCCGTCTGAGGCGGTCAGCTCCGCTGTCTGCGTCATGTTCGTCCAGCCGCCGGCGGGCCTCGTGAACACATACACCGCGCCCTGTTTGGCGTCTGCGCCAACCTTGTGGGTGGTCGCGCCGGCGACGATCGTGTTGCCCGAGACCGCGACCGAGCCGCCGAGATAGTCGCCGGCGGCGCCGTCTGAGGCGGTCAGCTCGGCCGTCTGCGTGCGGTTCGCCCAGCCGCCGGCCGCCATCGTGAACACGTAGACCGCGCCCTGCTTGGCGTGCCCGTCAACCCTGTGATACGGCGCGCCGACGACGATCGTGTTGCCTGAGACCGCGACCGAGTAGCCGAGCGCGTCGTTCGCACCGCCGTCGTTGGCGGTCAACTCCGCCTGCTGGATGAACGGGTCGATCGCCAGCGGGTATACCGCGCCGCGATCATCGACACGAATCACGACACGGCGGCCGATGAGCTCCAGCCAGGAGCGCAGAACGCGGCCGCGCGCGTCGCTCGCGAGCAGACCGCCATAGCGAAGCGCGACACCACGCCCGTCAAGCAGGAGCGACCCGCGCACGAGCCGCGCGTCGAGATTGCCCGAGAGAGCCAACGAAAAGGTCAACGGCCCGCTCCCGCCACGCGGACGCGCAGCAACGTCAAAGCCCTGCTCGAGCCCCAGCGGACCGTTGACATACCACGCCCGAAGTGACCCGTAGGAGTAGCTCACGCGGTTTGCGCTCACCTGCGCGGCCGCAGGCCCAAGCGCCTGCAGCGCACCCGCGTAGCCGTACGCCGAAAGCGTCATGCCAAGCCGCCCCCCGCCCGAGGCGACGCTCACACCATGGCGCGAGAAACGCACACGCAACCGCTGCGCAGGATTGAAGGCCCGCAGACCCGTGACGACACGATACGCCGGCAGTTCGCGCCCCAACACGGCCGAGACCGAACCCCGCGCACCCGCGGGCACGCCCGCCAAGCCATGACCTGCGGGCGCCTCGCGCCCCGCCGCCGCACCCGACGCCGCCACAAGCACCGCCGCGCAGCCCACTGCCGCCGTGGCACCCAACACCGCGACGACGACCTCGCGGGTCATCGAGCCGCCGCCACGGCGCAGACCGCAAACCGTGCTACGGCTCACGCGCCGAGATCGCTCCCAACTCCACGCCCGCCCGCCCCCGACTCCAACAACCCCTCCCAGCCCGCACACACCCGCCGACACCCGTCCCCACAACTCCCCCGCCACCCACACACCAAACCACCTCCCGCCTCTCCAAACACCCAGCCCACACACCCGCGCCCCCGCCCCTCCACACCCCAACAAACTCGCAGCTCCGCTGCGCTCCGCACACAGTATCACCGGTGGTGACGTGGTATACCGTGTATACGTGGGACGGAGAGGACCACAGCGCGGCGAGACCGAACGAGCGCAGGCTCGCGAGCTGCGCGACCGCATGGCCAGGGTGGCCACAAGCGACGAAACGTGGGCGACCTTTCGCGCACAGCTCGGCGTCACGCCGGTCAGTGTCGCGCTCGGGCGGCTTGTCGAGCGCGAGGTCGGCCGCAGCGCCCGGCGCTCAGCCAGCGATGCCGACGCTGCGCGCGTCGCGCTCGAGGACGCGCGCGCGGTCGCCGACGAGCTGGCCGCGCTGATCGACCGCCTCGAACGCGTCGCCCGGGAAACCAGGCTCGACAGCGACATCGCACGTTGACAGCGCTACGCCCGCCGGATCAGGCCATACGCTTCGGCTGCTTTGGCGACGCCTGATCGACAGCTCCTGACCGTCCCGCAGGTCGCCGCGGCGTTCCAGGTGACGGCTCAGACGATCCGTAACTGGATCGACCACGGAACGCTGCCCGCGGTCCGCGTCGGCCGCGCATTCCGTGTCCGTCGCGAGGACGTCGACGCGCTACTTGAGCGCGCGAGCGCCGACAGCAGCTCACTCGCCACGCGCCGCTCGCTCTGGGAGCCCGCTACCACGACGCTGCCGCACCGTCGCGGCCCGTCCGGCCCGCGATCGGTCTGGGACGACGCCGCCGCAGACCTGCCGGCGGTCAAGCGCTCGTAGGCGGCGCTACGCCGAGCGGCGCACTCCTGTTCGCGGCAGCAGGCCGCTCGAGCGATCCTCACGCTCAACCGCCGAAGCCAGCTCCGAAACAGCGACCGCAAGCGCTTCATAGGCCGTCGCGACCTCGAGCAGGTCGGTTCCGGTCGCGGCCCGGTTGAGCTCCGCGACCGCCGTGTCGAACACCCGCCACAGTTCTTCGGGCCCGCGGCGCCCTGTGCCGGGCTGCAGCTCGTACGGCGGCTTGTTTGCGGACGCGCGATGCGGCGGCCACTCGAACCCGGCCGCGTCCGCGTCGCGACATGCTGACGCCTCGGCCTGGGCCGCGGCGCCAAGTCCGCCGAGCCGCTCGCTGAAGCCGGCGTCTGGTGGGGCGAGCCGGTGGGACTCGAGCGCCCGTCGCCAGCTTTCCTGGGCGTCGCGAAACGCCTGCTGCGCGTTTTCTGCGGGATCTCGGCCGGCCATCGACGCCCATCATGCCAGTCGCCGGCGCCATCAACAACACCTGATCTACCACATTTGGCTCGTTTGGCATAATATCTGCGGATGGGGCGTCCTTCCGCGGCCGCCTCGCGCCCGCGCCTCACCCGCGACGACGTCCTCGACGCTCAAGCAGTGGCTGAACTGCTCCACATGCCGCTATCGACCGTCCTCGACCTCGCCCGGCGCGCCGTGATCCCAGGCCACAAGCTCGGCCGCCGCTGGATCTTCCTGCACGACGAACTCGAAGCGGGACTACGCGACGCGCCCAGTCCCATCGGCCCCCAAACACACCACCAACCCCCTGCGCGCGAGGCAGCGGGTCCGCCGCGACGACGCTCCAAGCGGTACCCTGAAGCGGTACCCTCGCGCGATCAGACCGCCCAGACGAGCCTGTTCAGCTGACGAAACAAAACATATTTACAGGCTCTTTCTCGACTGGGCGGTGCTGGGCTCGAACCAGCGACCTCCTGCTTGTAAGGCAGGCGCTCTGACCAGCTGAGCTAACCGCCCGGCGGCGCCCGCAAGGCTACCGCCGGGCGTCAGCGCGCGCGAGGCGCAGGCGGCCCGGCGACCGACGCGGACCGCCGCCGCCACCACCGCTCCCGCCTACCCGGCGCCCCGCGAACCCTTTGCGCTGCCTCTCACGACGGCGCCATCGCGTATGTCACGGTCACGTCGGCCTCGATCGTGCATGACGTCACGCTGTCGTCGGCGATCCTGGCGATCGCCGGGATCGCGAGCGTCGCGCCGGTCGCCCGCTCGATCGTCCCAGCCTTCGGCTTGGTCTTGCCGTGGCCCTTCTTCTTCGACGTCCCAGGTGAGACCGCCGGAACCGGCGCGCCCTTCGCCGTGCCGGCCGCGAACAGGACGCCCGAGCAGCCGTCGTCGTTTGACTCCTCGGTGATGTTCTCCACGGCGCCGAGCGAGTCGCCGACCTGCGCCGAGAGCGCCGTCGCCTTGGCCTGCGCGTCGTTCAACGCGGTGGCGAGCCCCGCGAGGTAGGAGGCCTGCTTACTCGCGCTCGAGGCGCTCGAGTCGACGGTCACGTCGCCGGCGCCGTTGACGGTGATCGTCGCCGGCACGGACGTCGTGCCCGTGGTCCCGGTGGCCCCGGTCGAGGTGCTGTCGGCCTGGGCTGCGGCGATCGACCCGGACACCACGCCGGCCAGGCAGGCTGCCACGGCGAGTGCTGCTTTCGTGCGAAACATGTCGTTCTCCTTGCGGTCGCGGGAAGGCGTTCTGCCTCTACTACGCACCAACCGCGCCCCCATCACGCCGACTGGACATACGCCCGAGCGCCGCGCGACACACGCCCGAGCGCCGCGCGGCCCACGCCCGAGCGCCGCGCGGCCCACGCCCGAGCGCCGCGCGGCCCACGCCCGATCCACCGCACCGCCACGCCGG
>JBEKNK010000083.1:0-11733 GCA_049522915.1 Solirubrobacteraceae bacterium
TGGATCGAGAACGAGCCGTACTTCGGCAAGCACACCTACAGTGCTCCCTCCTACACGATGGCGGTCAGCGACTTCGCCTACGGCGGCACCTGGACGATCGGCAACCAGCAGGCGCTCGCCGGAGCGCACGCGACGATCGACGCCGACGTCCAGGCCAAGAACGTCTACATCGTCCTCTCCCCGCCGGCGCGCGGCGCCGGCGCTGTGAAGGTGTTCGTCGACGGGCGCTACAGCACGACGCTGAACGTCACGCAGCAGCGTCTCTACCAGGTCGCCGGCTTCAAGACCAATTCGCGCCACTCGATCCACCTCGAGTTCGCGGCCGGGACCAGCGGCTACTCGTTCACGTTCGGCTGAGCCGCGGCGGCGGCCGCCATCGCCCGCGCCACGGCACGCAGGTCCTCCTCGCTCGCCAGATAGGGCGGCATCGCGTAGATCAGGTTGCGAAAGGGCCGCAGCCAGACGCCGCACTCCACGGCGGCGTCCGTGGCGGCCGCGAGGTCAACCGGTCGCTCGGTCTCGATCACCGCGACGGCCGCCAGCGTGCGCACCTCGCGCACGCCCGCCAGCTGGGCGGTCCCCGCCAGCTCCTCGCGCATCACACGTTCGACGCCAGCGACCTGCTCGCGCCACTCGCCGCCGGCCAGCAGCTCGAGCCCGGCCAGCGCGACCGAGCAGGCCAGCGGGTTGGCCATGTAGGTCGGGCCATGCATCAGCGGACCGTCGATCGCCGCCGCGACCGCGCCGCTGCAGAGCGTCGCGGCGAGCGTCATGTAGCCGCCGGTGAGCGCCTTGCCGACGCACATCACGTCCGGCGCGACGCCGGCGGCATCGGCGGCAAAGAGCGTCCCTGTGCGACCGAAGCCGGTGGCGATCTCATCGAAGATGAGCAGCACGCCGTGCGTGTCGCAGAGCTCGCGCAGCAGACGCAGGTAGGCCGGCGAGTAAAACCACATCCCGCCCGCGCCCTGCATCAGCGGCTCGACGATGGCTGCCGCAAGCTGCTCGCCGTGGCGGTGAAACAGCGCGCGGAGCCCCTGCGCGTAGTGCTCGTCGAGGCCGGCGTCGATCCCGCCCGGCGGGCGCGGCGCGAACACGTGACCGGGCAACACGGAGGCGAACAGGTGGTGCATGCCATCGATCGGGTCGCAGACCGACATCGCCCCGAAGGTGTCGCCGTGATAGCCGCCGCGCAGGGCGAGCAGCCGAGTTCGGTCGCTCCCGGTGGCCTGCAGGCACATCTTGAGCGCCACCTCGACCGCGACCGAGCCCGAGTCGGCGAAGAACACGTGCTGGAGCGGCGCCGGGGTCAGCGCGACGAGTGCGCACGCAAGATCGATCGCCGGCTCGTGCGTGAGGCCGCCGAACATCACGTGGGACATGCGCTCCAGCTGGGCGCGCACCGCCGCGTCGAGCGCCGGGTGACGGTAGCCGTGGATCGCGGACCACCAGGACGACATCCCGTCGATCAGCTCGCGGCCGTCGGCGAGCCGCAGTCGAACGCCGCTCGCCGACCGAACGAGCAAGGGCTCCGCCACGCCGGGCATCGGTCCGTAGGGATGCCAGACGTGCGCGCGATCGAGTGCCAGCAGCGCGGCGTCGCGTCCAGGGTCGCTCACCGCCGCAGCATAGAATCTGATCGATGAGCGAAGACCCGCGCAACTGGCTGCGCTGCTACCGCTGCTGGTCGAGCGACCTCGAGGTCCAGGTCCACTACGAGGGCATCCACAAGATCGACCCGGTGACCGGCGAGCGCGCCGAGGTCGTGGACGAGATCCAGGAAGCCGTCGTCCAGTGCCTGGACTGCATGCACGACCAGCCCCACCTCGGCTTCATCGACGGGCGCGTCGAGCCGATCGAGGATCGCTGGGAGCGGATGGTCACCGGCACGCCCTGGGTCGCCTCCTGCACGGTGACCGTCGATGCCGACGACGTCGAGAGCTGCTCGGGGCCGGAGGCCGGGGACGCGCTCTCCTACGCCGCCTTCGGCGACCACGGCGTGCGCGAGTTCTTCACGCACGTGCGCTTTCACAAGCACGACGACGACCGGCGGATCACCGTGCACCTGCTGGTCGAGCTGTACGCGCGCTCGCTCGACGAGGCGACCGAGGTGCTCGAGAGTGCGGCCCGCGGCGAGCTGCAGGTGACCTCGCTCGCCGAGGAGTCGCGACCGCCGGCCTCGACCGGCGAGCGCCACTGACGGGCGTTTACGATGCGGGCGGGGCCGGCAGGCCCAGGCCCGCCATCAATCAGGAGTCAAGGCGGGCGTGCAACGCGTCGAGCTGGCCGAGCAGCTCGCGCGGCAGCTGCTCGCCGAAGCTCGCCAGGTGCTCGCGGATCGACCCGAGCTCCTCGCGCCACTCCGCCGGGTCAACGCGCAGCAGTTCGTCGATGTCGGCGGGGGCGACCTCGACGCCGCGCAGGTTCAGCGAGCCGGGCGCGGGAATGCGCCCGATCGCGGTGTCGACCGCCTCGGCGGCACCCTCGCAGCGGCGGAAGACCCATTCCAGGACGCGGCTGTTGTCGCCGAACCCAGGCCACAGGAAGCGGCCGTCGCCGTCCTTGCGGAACCAGTTGACGTAGAAGATGCGTGGCAGCTTCGCCACGTCGTGCTCGCGCCCGATCGACAGCCAGTAGGCGAAGTAGTCACCCATGTTGTAGCCGCAGAACGGGAGCATCGCGAACGGGTCGCGGCGCAGCTTGCCAACCGCACCAGTCGCCGCAGCGGTGGTCTCGGAGGCCATCGTCGCGCCGAGGAAGACGCCGTGTTCCCAGTCGAAGGCCTCGTGCACGAGCGGCACGACGCTGGAACGGCGGCCGCCGAAGAGGAACGCGTCGATCGGCACCCCGGCGGGGTCCTCCCACTCCGGCGCCATCGCGGGGTCCTGCGCGGCGGCGACGCAGAAGCGCGCATTCGGGTGGGCCGCGTGGCGCCCGGCGTCCGGCGTCCAGTCGTTGCCGCGCCAGTCGGTCAGGTGCGCCGGCGGGCTCGCCGTCATGCCCTCCCACCAGATGTCGCCCTCGTCGGTGGCGGCGCAATTGGTGAAGACGGTGTCCGACGCGATCATCGCCAGCGCGTTGGGATTGGTGGTGGCGCTCGTACCCGGAGCGACGCCGAAGAAACCAGCCTCGGGATTGATCGCATACAGCCGCCCGTCGGCGCCGAACTTCATCCAGGCGATGTCGTCGCCGATCGTCTCCACCCGCCAGCCGGGAATCGTCGGGATCAGCATCGCCAGGTTCGTCTTGCCGCAGGCCGACGGGAAGGCGCCCGCCACGTACTTCACGACGCCCTCCGGCGAGGTCAGCTTGAGGATCAGCATGTGCTCGGCCAGCCAGCCCTCCTCGCGCGCCATCACCGAGGCGATCCGCAGCGCAAAGCACTTCTTGCCGAGCAGCGCGTTGCCGCCGTAGCCCGAGCCGTAGGACCAGATCTCACGCTCGCGCGGAAAGTGCACGATGTACTTGTTCTCGGCGTTGCACGGCCAGGGGACGTCGACCTCGCCCGGTGAGAGCGGCGCGCCGACCGAGTGCAGGCAGGGCACGAACGGCCCGTCCTCACCGATCACGTCGAGCGCGGCGCTGCCGGCACGCGTCATGATCGCCATGCTCGCCGCGACGTAGGCCGAGTCGGTGATCTCGATGCCGACGTGTGCGATCGGCGACCCCAGCGGACCCATCGAGAACGGCACGACGTGCATCACGCGCCCGCGCATCGACCCGGCGAACAGACCACGCAGCAGCTCGCGCATCTCCGCCGGATCGCGCCAGTTGTTCGTCGGGCCGGCGTCGACCTCGCGCTCGGAGCAGATGAACGTGCGGTCCTCGACGCGGGCGACATCGGCCGGGTCCGAGCGCGCGAGGAAGGAGCCCGGGCGGCGCTGCGGATCGAGCGCCTCGAAGGTCCCGGCCGACAGCAGGCTCTGGCAGAGGGATTCGAAGGCCTCCGGAGAGCCGTCGAACCAACGCACGGAATCCGGCTGGGTGAGCGCCGCGACCTCCTCGACCCAGGCGAGCAGCTTGGCGTGGCCGGTCGCGGGCTCGGCCTCGATCACGCGAGCCCCTCGCCTGTCCTCGTGAGCTGTTTCGAGCGGTTCATCCAACTAACGCAAAAAGCGCCCCGGGGAGCGCAAGGGGTGAATCGACTGCCAACCGTCGGCCGGCGCTGGTGTGGAGAATACCGAGATCGCAGGCGGCGGCTTACGGTTCCCGCGCCATAGGATGTCCGCCGTGCCCAGCCGCGAGCCCGCCGAGCCGCCGTCGTTGCGACGCCGTGGTGGCGGGCACGGGTCGCATCGGCCATCGCGCGGTCTGCAGATCGCCGCGACGTTCGTCGCGATCGCCCTCTGCGGCGCCGTGGCGGTTGCTCCCGTGGCCGCCACACCCACGCGCAGGAGCGTCACGGCGGCCGCCGGCGGCACCTCGGCGACGCTCACCTACCTGGACAGCGGCCCCAGCGCCACAGCCGCCCCCTATTCGAGTCTGCACCTGTCGATCTCCCGCGACGGGACCCGCGTCTACGACGCGACGGTCAGCTCGTCCTTCTGCGGGACCTCCTGCTGGCCGGACATCTTCCCGGGCAACCGCTACCTCGCGGTCGCGCGGGCCGACGGCGGCGAGGCACCCGACGTCATCCTCGAGCTCTACAGCGGCGGCGCGCACTGCTGCACGATCCTGCAGGTCTACCGCTTCGATCCCCAGAGCGGCAGCTACGCGATCCTCCAGCGCGACTTCGGAGATCCCGGCGCCAGCCTCGAGCGGCTGGATGGCGCCTACGAGTTCGTCTCCGCCGACGACCGCTTCGCGTACGCCTTCGCCGCGTTCGCGTTCTCCGGGCTGCCGCTTGAGATCTGGAGCCTGCACCCCAGCGGCTTCGTCGACGTCACGCGCCACTTCCCGGCATTGATCGCACTCGACGCCGCGCGCCAGTACCACGCCTATCTGAGCAATCGCGCGCAGGGTTTCGGGCTCGGGTTCATCGCCGCCTGGGCCGCCGACGAGGATCTGCTCGGACACCACGCCCTCGTCGTTCGCACGCTCGCCGCCCAGAACCGCCACGGCGGCCTGCGCGGCGCCGACGGCCTCCCCCACGGCAGCGCGTTCATCGCCGCGCTGGAGCGGTTTCTGCGCCGCGACGGCTATGCGCCCTAGCGCGGTGGAGAGGATCGACCTGCAGTCGCACTCGCGCCACTCCGACGGCGAGCTGTCCGTCGAGGAGGTGGTCGCGGCGGCCGCGGCGGCCGGTGTGCAGCTGCTCGCACTGAGCGACCACGACACCGTGGACGGCGTCGACGAAGCACTCCATGCGGCCGGCACGCACGGGATCCGCGTGCTCCCGGCGACCGAGATCTCGGCGGTCGACGGCGGCTACGAGGACCTCCACATCCTCGGCTACGGCATCGACCACCACGACGGCGGATTGCTCGAGCGGCTGCACGGTGCCCGTGCCGACCGCGAGAGCCGTGCCGAGCGGATGGCCGCGCTGCTGCAGCAGGCCGGGTACGCCGTTGACGACAGCGCGCTGGCGGCACGACGCGACGCCGGCAAGCCGGTCGGGCGCCCGCACCTCGCCGGCGCGGTGCTCAACCATCCCGACAATGCCGAGCAACTGCGCCGTGAGGGCCACGCGGACGTCACCTCGTTCATCCGCGCGTACCTGATCCCCGGCATGCCGGCATACGCCGGGCGCACGCGGCCGACCGTGACCGAGGCGATCGGCTGGATCCACGACGCCGGTGGGCTCGCGTTCTGGGCGCACCCGTTCTGGGACATCCAGTCAGACGACGATGTCCTCGCCGCGCTCGATCGCTACCGGGCCGCCGGCATCGACGGCGTCGAATGCTTCTACGTCACCCACGACCGCGACCAAACGGTGCTGCTGTCACAGCGTGCCGAGTCGCTGGGGCTGCTGCGCAGCGCCTCGTCGGACTACCACGGGCCCCATCACCGCCTGTTCAGCCGCTTCCTCGCCTACGAGCTCCACGGCGGGATCCCCGCGCTCGGCACGCTGCTCGCGGACACCTGAGCGGTGGTCGCCGCTGTGAGGCACAGTCCGGGTGCGGATCGTCACCGGCCATGACAAATGATGTTGTAACGTGCCACTAACAAAAGCGCAACATTTCGTCGGCCGGCGTGTTTTGTGCCGCAGCGGTGGTCCGGCCAGGCAGCAGCTAGGCTCCGGCGCTGCAGACCGGGCCCAGCGGCAGGGTGCGGTCGGCACCTCCCCCGTACGACGACAGCGAGAGCACGAGCGATGCCAGCCGCAAGCACAAGAGCCGGAACGCCCAGCGGCGGAGCGCTGCGCCGCCACCGCTACGCCGCCGGCGCAATCGCCGCGGCAGCGCTGGCAGCGCTTGCGGGCGCCGGCTGCGGCGGCGCGGCATCCGCCTCGCACAGCTCCACTGCCGCCGCCACTTCCCCCGCCTGTCTGCCGGCCACCCTCGACCACAGCGGCCAGCTCGCAGGCGTCGGCGTCGATGTCTCGCCCGAGCCCGGCACCGACACCGCGAACCCGCAGACGCAGATCAGCTTCCTTGGCGTCGCGGCCGCCAAGATCGCCGTGGTCTCGGTTCGCGGCGCCCGCAGCGGCGTTCACGCCGGGCGCCTGGAGGCCTACTCGCAGGGCGACGGTGCGAGCTTCGTCCCCGCCACGCCGTTCGCACCGGGCGAGCAAGTCACGGTGGACGCCAAGATCGCCGGCAAGCGGGTCGCCTTCGGCTTCGGCGTCGACACCCCGTATTCGACCGCGACCATCACGGAATACGCGAACCCGGCGGCGGCCACCGGCGATTACCAGACCTTCGAGACGCTGCCCGGGGTCCAGGCGCCGATCCTGAGCGTCACCTCGCCCGACCGCGATCCCGCCGCGGGCGACGTGTTCACCACCAACGGACCCGGCGCGGGCCCCTACGGGCCGTTGATCTACACGCCGCAGGGTCGCCTGGTCTGGGTTCACCAGCTCTCCAGCGGCCTCGCCGCCGAGGACCTCAACGTGCAGACCTACGCCGGCCACAGCGATCTGACCTTCTGGCAGGGCAGGGTGCTCTCGTGGGGCTTTGGGCAGGGCGAGGACATCGTGATGAACTCGGCCTACCAGACGGTCGCCACGATCAGGGCTGGCAACGGGCTGAAGGCGGATCTGCACGAGTTCCAGATCGCTCCGCACGACATCGCCTACATCACCGCCTACAACCCGATCAGCTGCAACCTCTCCTCGGTCGGGGGCGCGCGCCGCGACGTGATCACCGACACCGCGGTCCAGGAGATCGACATGAAGACCGGACTCGTGCGCTGGGAGTGGCACAGCCTCGACCACGTCGGCGTCAGCGAATCGGAGACCTCCCCCCCGAAGGGGAGCTCGTGGGACTGGTTCCATCTCAACTCGATCGACCCCGAGGGCGACGGCGACATCCTGATCTCGGCACGCAACACCTGGGCCGCCTACCAGATCCAGGCGGGAAGCGGCCGGATCCTCTGGCGCCTCGGCGGCCTGGACAGCTCCTTCTCGATGGGACTCGGCACGAGGACCGCGTGGCAGCACGACGCCCGGATGCTTCCTGACGGCGACGTCACGATGTTCGACGACGGGACCACGCAGTCAAGGGCCGTGCGGATCGCGCTGAACCTGAAGACACATCAGGCGAGCCTTGTCTCGGCGATCAGCCACCCCAGCCCGCCGCTGCTCGCGGCGAGCCAGGGCAACGTGCAGACGCTGGCGGACGGGAACATCCTCGTGGGCTACGGGGGGGTGCCGGAGATCAGCGAGTACAGCCCGAGCGGATCGCTGCTGTTCGACGCCCACCTCTCATACGACCTGATCTTCTACCGGGCCTTCCGCCACCCGTGGGACGGACTCCCTTCGCGCCCGCCGAGCGCGACCGCAAACCTCAACAACACCGGGCTCGAGACGATCGTGCACGTCAGCTGGAACGGCGCCACCGGCGTGAGCTCGTGGCGGGTGCTCGCCGGCGCCGGCGCCGGCACGCTGCGGGCGCAGACGACGATCCCCGCGAGCGGCTTTGAGAGCTCGACGATCCTGCCGGCAAGGTACGCCCGCGTGGAGGTGCAGGCGCTCAACACAGCCGGCGCCGTGCTCGGAACGTCGGCGGCCGCAGCGGTGCGCAGCTACTCCGCCCTGCTCCCGAGCTCGTCTCGGCCGCGATGAGGCCGCTCGGAAGCCGGGATTGCGCGCGGCCGCTCGGCGGGCGAACGCTAGACTGCGCCCCCGGGCCCGGGGTCGCGGGGAGGACCGCCGGGCCCGTTGGCACGCGGCAGGGGCCGCGGGAGCCAGGGCCGGGTCAACCGCGACAGATGAGCGTGGCAACGTGAGCACCGAGGCGCAGAGCGGCCCAGGAGCGCCGGAGTCGGCCGCGCCCCGGCGAGAGCGCGAAGGCGGCCTGGGCTGGCTGCTGGCCGTCTGCTGCGTGGCGCAATTCATGGTCATCCTCGACCTGAGCATCGTCAACGTGGCGTTGCCCTCGATCCAGTCCGCCCTCGGCTTCTCCTCGCCCGAGCTGCAGTGGGTCGTCGACGCGTACTCGATCACCTTCGCCGGGTTCCTGTTGCTCGGCGGACGTGCGGCTGACCACTTCGGTCAGCGCCGGATGTTCGTTGCAGCACTGCTGTTGTTCGCGCTGGCCTCGCTGACGGGCGGGGTCGCCGCGGATCGCGACATGCTGATCGGCGCGCGAGCCGCGCAGGGCCTCGCAGGTGCCCTGATGGCGGCGTCTTCGCTGGCGATCATCACATCGTCGTTCGAACCGGGCCCGAAGCTGCATCGGGCGATCGGTGCTTGGGCGGCGATGAACGGGCTCGGCGGCGCGGCCGGGGTCCTGTTCGGCGGAATCATCACCCAGGAGCTCACCTGGCGCTGGATCCTGCTGATCAATCCGCCGATCGCCGCCGCCGCCGCGATCGTGGCTTACGCGGTCGTGAGCGACCGCCGCATGGAGAAGGACGGAGCGAGCTTTGACATCGCCGGCGCGCTGAGCTTGACCATCGGACAGATGGTGCTGGTCTATGGAGTCGTGGAGGCGGGACTTTTCGGCTGGGGCTCCTCGACCGCGCTCGTCCCGATCATCCTCGGCGCGGTGATGCTGGTGGCGTTCGGAGTGATCGAGACGCGCCTGGCGTCCGCACCGCTGGTCCCGTTCAAGGAACTGACCAAGTCTCTGCAGGTCGCGAACAACATCGTGCTTCTGTTCAGCGCGTCGTTGTTCCCGATGTGGTTTGTCAGCTCGCTCTACCTGCAGCAGGTGCTCGGCCTCTCACCGCTTGACACCGGTCTGATCTTCCTGCCGATGACGCTGATGATCATGCTTGTCGCATCGCGCACGGGCAGGCTGGTGAGCCTGTTCGGCGTGCGACCGGTGCTCGCCGGCGGCCTGACGATGCTGACCACGGGCATGCTGCTACTCGCGAGGATCGGATCGAGTGGCAGCGGGCTTGTGTACGTGATGATCCCGGGGCTGCTCACCGCCGCGGGCATCGCGATGTCGATCGTGCCCTCCACGATCGCCGCCACGCAGGGCGCCAAGCCGGGCCAGGCCGGGCTCGCTTCGGGCCTTGTGAACACGTCGCGTCAGGTGGGCGGCGGGCTCGGGCTCGCGTTGCTGGTCACGCTCGCGACCCAGCGCAGCAGCCACCTGATCGGCACAGGCGTTCAGGTGCCCCAGGCGCTGACCGAAGGGTTTCGTCTCGCTTACCTGATCTGCGCCGGCCTCGCAGGCGCGGCGGCGGTGGTGACGTTCACGGCCCTGCCGCGCCCGACCGCCGCGATGGGAGCGAAGGCGCGGCGGCTGGCCGCCGCGGTCGGCGTCGTGATCGTGGCCTTCGTGGCGTTCGACCTGGCGTTCGCGAACTCCCGCGCCGCGCCCGTCGGCCATTACGTGACCGCCGGCACCTACAGCTTTGTCACCGAACCGTCGCTTCACCCGCCGGTGCTGACGACCGACCAGGCGGCGACCCCCGGCGAACTGGCTCCGGGCTACATCTTCACGGCGAACTTCTACGACCTCAGCTACCCGCCGATGGTCGGGCAGAGCGGTCCGATGATCCTCAACGACAGCCTGCAGCCGGTCTGGTTCCACCGCGTGCCCGAGAGCGTGGTTGCGTCGAACCTGAGCCTGCAGACCTACGAGGGCAAACCGGCGCTGGCGTGGTGGCAGGGCGTCGTGACCAACACCGGTGCGACCGAGAGCGGCGAGGACGTGGTCGTCAATCAGCATTACCAGACGATCGCGACGCTGCGGGGCCGCGACGGCTGGGTGCTCACCCTGCACGCGTTCGTGATCAGCGGCAATGACGCGTGGGTGACCGCGAACAAGGACATCCCCCGGAACCTCTCCAGTTACGGCGGCGCCTACAACGGCGCGCTGATCGACTCGGCCGTGCAGGAGTACAACCTCAGGACCGGGCAGCTGCTGCGCACCTGGGACGCACTGGATCACATCTCGCCGAGCCAGTCCTACGCCACGCTGCCGACCAACGGCTTCCCGTGGGACACCTACCACGTCAACGCGCTGCAGCTGCTCGGCAACGGGACCTTCCTGGTGTCGATGCGCGACACCTGGGCCGCGTACCTGGTCAACATCAGGACCGGCGCAATCGAGTGGACCCTCGGCGGCAAACGCTCGAGCTACACGTTCGGCCCGCATGCAGCCTTCCAGTGGCAGCACGATGTCGTTCTGCAGCCGGGCGGCGTGGTCACGATGTTCGACGATCACTGCTGCCAGCTGACGGGCGGCGGCACCTACGTCCGCCCCACCGGGGCATCCAGAGCGATCGAGCTGCAGCTCGACCCGCGGACGCACACCGCGACGCTGACGCACGAGTACGGCGCTTCGCGCAACCTCAACGCCGACTACATGGGCGACACGCAGCCGCTGCCGAACGGGAACGTGTTCGTCGGCTGGGGGTCGCAGCCCTACATCTCTGAATACAGCCGCTCTGGGAAGCTGCTGCTGGACGGATACTTCCCGGGCTCGGACCTCAGCTACCGAGCGATGGTCGAGCCGTGGGTGGGAGTGCCGCTCTACAGGCCGCTCGGTGCCGCCCGGCACGCGAACGGCACGACGACGGTTTACGCGAGCTGGAACGGCGCGACCCAGGTCGTCTCGTGGCGCGTCCTCGCCGGCCCGAGTGCCGGCCGGCTGCACGCCGTCGCGGCGGCCGCGAAGTACGGGTTCGAAACGGGGATTGCGCTGCCGCACAGCTACGCGAGCTTCGAGGTCGAGGCGCTCGACGCCGGCGGCCGGGTGATCGGGACCTCCAGGCCATTCGCGCCACCGTCGTGATCTCGCCCGACGATGCGACCGGCTCCGTGCGTGCACGCTCGCGCCGCGTCCGGGCAACGAGCCGCGGTCCGCTCGATCGCGCTGATGCTCGCTCGAGCTGGTCTGCGCCCACGACCTTCATGCGGTTTAATAGACTCTTAATCGCAGCCAACATGATTGAGGGTCTCCGCAACCTGCAAGGCTCCGCGGTGTCGCTATGTCCATGAGCACTCTTCGCCAGACCGCCGCGCTCCCCGCGCGGCGCTCCGCCCCCCGCCCCGGCCATTCGGCGACCGTCGTGCAGCTTCGCTCGCGTGCGCGTCCGGATCTGCGGCTGTCGCATCTTCGTGCGCTTGAGTCTGAGGCGGTGCATGTGTTGCGGGAGGTGGCGGCGGGGTTTGAGCGGCCGGTGTTGTTGTTTTCTGGTGGCAAGGATTCGATTGTGTTGTTGCGTTTGGCG
>JBEKNK010000084.1:0-11704 GCA_049522915.1 Solirubrobacteraceae bacterium
GCTCCGCGGCATCGGCCAGCTCGAGCGGGAAGGCGAGCAGGCAGCGCAGCAGCGCGCGCTCGGACGGATGCAGCGGCTCGGCCGCCGCGGGCGCCTCGAGCGCCTCGCCAAGGCGCACGCCGCCGGCCCGCTCGAGGATCGAGGCGATCCGGGCGTGGGCGTACTGGACGTAGTACACGGGATTTTCGGCGCTCTCGCGTACCGCGAGGTCGAGGTCGAGGTCGACCGTCGTGTCGTGCGAGCGGGCCAGCAGGAAGAAGCGGGACGCGTCGACGCCGATCTCGTCGATCAGTTCGTCGATGGTCACGTACTCGCCCTCGCGTTTGGACATCGCGGTACGCCCCTCGATGCCGAGCAGGTGAACGAACTGCTGGATCACGATCTCGATCTCGGCCGGGTCCCCGCCGAGCGCGGCGCAGACGGCCTTCATCCGCGCGATGTAACCGTGGTGATCGGCGCCCCAGACGTAGACGAGGCGGTCATAGCCGCGTTCGCGCTTATCCTCGAGGTAGGCGATGTCGGAGGTGAAGTAGGTGTGTTCGCCGTTTGAGCGCACGAGCACACGATCCTTGTCGTCGCCGTGCGCGGTCGTGCGCAGCCACAGCGCACCGTCCGCCGTGAAGGTCTCCCCCCGCATCGCCAGCGTCTCGAGCGAGCGCTCGACGGCTCCGGTTTCGTGCAGCGCGCGCTCCGAGGACCACACATCAAAGGTCACGCCGAAACGCTCCAGCGACGCCCTGATCGCAACGAGGCACGCGTCGCAGGCCTCGCGCGCGAGCGTCTGCAGATCGAGCTTGAGCGCGCGCTCCGGCGGGACCAGCCCCGCGACGTAGTCGCCGTGGTAGCCGTCCTGCGGGACCGGCTGCCCGAGCGCGAGCGCGCGGACAGACTCGCCTAGCTTGGTGATCTGGCTGCCGTAGTCGTTGATGTAGTACTCGCGCGTAACGCTGTGGCCGCGGAACTCGAGGATCCGCGCAAGCGCGTCCCCGTATGCCGCCTGGCGGGCGTGCCCGATGTGCAGCGGACCGGTCGGGTTGGCGGAGACGAACTCGATGTCGACGTTCAGCGGCGCCGCGAGCGTCGCTGAGCCGAAACGCTCCCCGGCAGCCAGGATCGAGGCGAGCGCACCCACGTACCACCGGTCGCTCAGATGGAGATTGAGAAAGCCCGGCCCGGCCACCTCGGCGCGCTCGAGCGCTCCACCGAGCCCCTTCTCGAGCTCGCCCGCCAGCCGATCGGCCAGCTCGCGCGCCGGCGCGCCGACCCGCGGGGCGAGCAGCAGCGGAGCGTTGGTCGAGTAGTCCCCCAGCTCTGCCCGTGGCGGCACCTCCAGCTTGACCGCGGGCACCTCTTCACCGGCAACCGCGGCCGCGGCAGCGCGAATCGCGTCGTGAAGTTCGTCGAGCACGGTCATCGACCGCAGCCTACGGCCTGAGCCCGCGTCAGTAGTGGTAGGGCTCGCCGGCGATGATCTTGTGGGCGCGGAAGAGCGCCTCGAGCAGCACCACGCGGGCGAGCTGGTGTGGCAGCGTCATCGGCCCGAGCGACAGCCGATGGTCGGCGGCCGGGAGCGCCAGCCCGTGCGCCCCGCCGATCACGAAGACGAGATCGCGGCCGGAATCCCGCCGGTGCTCGATGAAGCGCGCGAACTCGACCGACTCGAACTGCTCGCCGTCTGCAGCCAGCAGAGAGGTGAAGGCGCCGCGTGGCAGACGGCTCGAGAGGCGCTCCGCGCCCCCGTCGCTCCCGCCCGGATCGCGCAGCTCGATCTGCGACAGCCGGGTGTGGCGGCCGAGCAGTTTCGCGTAGTGCTCGACGTCGTCCACGTAGGGCGCCCGCAGGCGCCCGACCGAGATCACGACGACCTGCACCCCTGCGATACTAACCTCGATGAGCCCGCGATTCCGCGCCTGCAAAGCCTGACATGAGCAGCGGCCCCCCCGCCGGCGGCGATCGCCACATAAACATCCAGGTCTCGCCCGAGATGATGGCCGGCGTCTACGCGAACTTCGCGAACGTCAGCCACTCCGACTACGAGTTCACGATCACCTTCGCGCGCGCCCACCACGAGTTCGAGGGCGGCGAGATCCCGGCGATCGTCGTCGCCCGCGTCAGCCTCGCGCCACGCTTCATCCCGGAGCTGATGGCCGCGCTGGCGGAGAACTACTCGCGCTGGGAAGCGCACGAGGACATCAAGAATCTGCCGGAGTTCGAGGGCTCCGCAGGCTCCGGCGACCAGGACCAGATCGAGGAGTAGGCCGCTCTCCCGCCCGGTAGGCGGCGGCGATCCCGATTCGCTCAACGATCGGGGGGTGCGTGGCGAACAGCGCCGAAAGCCATCGCGGCGGATCGGGGTCCGCGAGGTTCTGGCGCGTGATCCGCTGCTCGAAGGACACGAACGCATCGGCGTCGCCGGTGAGTGCCAGCGCGAAGGCGTCGGCGCGGCGCTCGATCGCCCGCGAGAGCTGGCGCGTGACGACGCCAAGCGCAGCGGACACGGTTGCGCCGGCCAGCGCGAGCGCGGGCAGGCCCGGCGCCGCCGAGTCGTCGAGTCGCTCCGCCAGCGCGGCGACCGCGCGCGTCCCTGCCGGCGCGACCGCCGCGAGGTACACGAGCAGGCGCGGCACGTCCCGGTAGCGCACGTGCGCCAGCTCGTGCGCGACGACCGATCGCGCCTCGGCCGGCGTGAAGCTCGACAGCAGCGTGTCGTAGAGCACGACGCGCCGGCTTGCACCCAGGCCGTTGACGTAGGCGTTCGCGGCGCTGGTGCGCCGGCTCGCGTCGACCTCGAAAACCTCGCCGACGGCGACGCCGGCGCGCTCCGCGAGGGCCAGCACCTCGCGCCGGAGCTCGCCCTCGCCCAGTGGAGCGAAGTCGTTGAAGATCGGGTCGAGCACGAGCGGAGCGGCGACCGTCACCACGACCCCCACGCCGACGCTGCCGGCCGCCGCCGCCTTCCACCAGTCCTCGCCGTAGCGAGCGATCAGCGCCGCCACGATCACCGCACCGGTTGCCGCAAAGGCGCCCCCCAGCGCCGCGCTGCGAGCAATGTCGCCCCACCACCCACGCCAGGACTGCGTCGAGAGGCCGACGCGCAGCGCGCGAACGCGCATCAGCGCCCGCAGCGGCAAAGGCGCGAGCATCAGCGCCAGCGAGAGCACCGCGCCTCGGGTGCCGACCACAGCCAGCGAGCCAACCTGCTTCTCGCCGCCGCGACCACGTGCCACGAGCCAGACGAGCAGCGTCGCCTCCACCGCCGCGCCCGCGGCGCCCAGAGCCAGCTGACCGCGGCCGTAGCTGCGCGCGGCCGCGATGTCGGCCGGGTCAAAGTGCTCGAGCGCGTCGACACGGCGCGCAGCGATCGTGCCGTGATGCGGGCGCAGCACGAGCACCGCGACCTCCGCGGCGCCGATTGCCGCCGCCAGCGCGGCGATCCAGTCGCGATCGAGGTGTGGCGCTGAGGACTCGGTAGCCACCTGCCGGCACGCTATTGGGTCTGCAGGCGCGGCGCGCAGGATCCCGTCCAGCGCCTCGCCCAGCCGCGTCGGCTGCAAGACTGCGTGGTGCTTCCCGCGCCGTGGGCTGTTCCACAGCATCAAATGAAGGTCGCAATCATCTCCGACATCCATGGCAACCGCCAAGCCTTCGAGGCGGTTCTCAAAGACATCGTCGAGGCCTCCGTGGCGGAGGTTTGGTGCCTTGGCGACCTCGTTGGCTACGGCGCCGACCCGGACGCCTGCGTGGACCTAGCCCGCGACAACACCGACCTGTGCCTTGCCGGCAACCACGACCTCGCGGTCGCCGGGAAGATCCCGCTCGACGACTTCTCGCGCGGCGCGGCGATCGCGGTGCGCTGGACGCAGGAGGTGATCGCTCCCGCCAACCGCGCTTTCCTCGCGACGCTGCGCCCCTCGGCGGCGCGCGATGAGGTCGGCCTCTACCACGCCAGTCCGCGCGACGCGGTGTGGGAGTACGTGCTCTCGGCGTTGCTCGCCGAGCTGTGCTTCGACGCCGCGAGCCATCGTCTCAACCTGCTCGGCCACTCGCACGTGGCGCTCTCGTTCGAGCGGCTCGAGGGCCGGCCCGCAACCGGCGAGACTCGCCGCGCGGAGAGCCTGCTGGATGTGAGCGACGGGGAGTGGCTGCTCAACCCCGGCAGCGTCGGGCAGCCCCGCGACG
Organism: Solirubrobacteraceae bacterium; assembly: GCA_049522915.1. GTDB lineage: Bacteria > Actinomycetota > Thermoleophilia > Solirubrobacterales > Solirubrobacteraceae > Palsa-513. Next base: position 4,180 of record JBEKNK010000084.1, read on the forward strand.
GCGACCCACGGGCGGCCTGGATGCTGCTTGACCTGGAGGCACTGACCGCCAGCTACCAGCGCTGCGAGTACGACATCCCGGCGGCGGCGGGGGCGATCCGCGCGGCGCGCCTGCCCGACTCGCTGGCCGAGCGCTTGGAGTACGGCCAATGAGGGCGCTGCGCCTGGCCTGCGTCGCGTTCGCGAGCGCCGCGCTGCTCGCAGCCTGCGGCTCGAGCGTGGGTCTGATCAGCTCCGACAGCGCAGCCACGCTGCAGACCGACCTGGCGAACATCCAGCTGGCCTTCGCCGCGCCCGATTGCACGCTCGCGTCCGCCTACGTCGCGAAGGCCGAGGACGACTTCGACAACCTGCCGCAGAGCATCAACCAGCAGCTGCTGGCGCAGCTGCAGGACGGCATGGTCGCACTCGCTTCCGACGAGCATCACGAGTGCACCAACTCGACCTCCAGCACCGGCCCCACCAACACGGGTAACACCGGCCCAACCGGCCAGACCGGCGTGACGGGCACGACCAGCACGAGCAGCACGTCGACGTCCACCACGAGCACGACCAGCTCGACCACGTCCAGCACGAGCACGAGCGGCTCGACGAGCACGACGGGCATCACCGGCTCGACCTGCCCCGCGACGACCGGGGTCGGCGGCGGAACCCCGGCCTGCGACAACTCGACGTCCTCGACCTCCTCGACCTCCTCGACCTCCTCCACCAGCGGCATCGGCGGGGCCGGCACCGGCGGCACCGGCACCAACACCGGCGCCGCCAGCATCGGCAACTGATGGGAGCGCTCGGTTAATGGCTCGCGACAACATCGTGGCTGGTCGCTACCGGATCGAGAGCCGCCTCGGATCGGGCGGCATGTCGACCGTCCATCTCGCCTTCGACGAGCGCCTCGAGCGCTACGTCGCGGTGAAGCTGCTGGCCGAGCACCTGGCGGCCGATCCAGCCTTCGTGTCGCGCTTCCAGCGCGAGGCGCTCGCCGCGGCGCGGCTGATCCACCCGAACATCGTTCAGGTCTTCGATTCCGGCCTGGACGCACACCGCGACCAGCACTACATCGTGATGGAGTACATCGACGGCCAGTCCTGCGCCGAGATCCTGCGCGATCGCGGCTGGCTGACCGTCGAGGAGACGCTGCCGATCGTGCTCGGTGCCTGCGCCGGCCTCGACTACGCCCACCGCAAGGGCGTCGTGCATCGCGACGTCAAGCCGGGCAATTTGCTGGTCGCGACCGACCGCGCGGTGAAGCTCGCCGACTTCGGCATCGCCAAGGCGACGGAGCAGTCGAGCATCACGCAGATCGGCTCCGTGCTCGGCACCGCCGCCTACCTCGCCCCCGAGCAGGGACGCGGCGAGGAGGCTGGGCCGCCGGCCGACATCTATGCGCTCGGCGTCGTCACATACCAGCTGCTCTCCGGCCGCCTGCCGTTCGAGGGCGCCTCACTGACCGAGCTCGCGATCAAGCAGCAGCAGGAGCCGCCGGAGAGCCTCGACGACCTGGTCGCCGCGGTTTCGCCGGAGCTCGCCGCCGCGGTCGACGTGGCGCTGCGGATCGATCCGCGCCAGCGCTACCCGACCGCGGTCGAGATGGCTCGCGCGCTCGAGGAGGGCGCCCGGGGCATCCCACCCGGCTCAGGCTCGGCGATCGTCCCTCCAGGGCCCGCCGCCGCGACCGTCGTCGCCCACGACGACCGCACGCGCGTCGTCCCCGAGGAGCGCACCCGCGTCGCCGCCCCGCTGACCCCGCGCCAGCCCCGCCAGGGCCAGCCGCGGCGCGAGGCGCCACCCGAGAGCGAGCCGCCCTCTCCGATCCGCAACCGCCGCATCGTCGCCGGACTGATCGCGGCGGTGGTGGTCGCGGTCGTGGTGGTCGTCGTCGTGCTCTCGCTGCAATCGAACGGCACCGTCGAGCTGATGCACCCCGCCACCTTCTCCAGGAACTTCTCGAAGGCGCTGCAGCAGCTGACGAACCTGATCAACAGCAACACCTCCTAGGTTTTCGGCTGGGTGCATGCACCCAGCCGGGGGGGCGGCGCACCCCGTTCGGGGCACAGGCATGCGCCGTCCCCCGGGTTGGCGCATGCGCCAACCCGAACAGCCCCTATCGGCCCGCCCGCAACTCCCGCGCGACGTCGCCGAGACGCCCGTCGATGATCCCGGCGCGCAGACGCGACATCAGCGTGGCGATGAATGTCAGGTTGTGGACGCTCAGCAGGCGCCCGCCGGTCTGCTCGCCGCAGCGGGCGAGGTGGTGCAGGTAGGCGCGCGAGAGGCCGCCGGCGCACGCCGGGCACGGGCAGTCCTGCGAAAGTGGGGTCGGGTCACTCGCGAACGCCGGACGGTCGACGGCGAGGCGCCAGCGGTTGGAGGGGTCGGCGACCAGCGCCGTGCCATGGCGGGCGAGGCGGGTCGGCATCGCACAGTCGAAGCTGTCGATCCCGAGCTCCACGCCGCGGATCAGGTCGTCGACCTCGCCGATCCCGAGCAGATGGCGCGGGCGCTCCGGCGCGAGCCGTTCCAGCTCCCGCGTGCTCCAGTCGATCACCTCATACATCTGCGCCTTGTCCTGGCCGAGTGAGCCGCCGATCGCGATCCCCTCCGCGCCGCTGGCGACGACCGCCGCCGCGGAGTGGATCCGCAGGTCCTCGTGGACGCCGCCCTGGACGATCGCGTAGAAGAGCGACCGGCCATCGCGCGCGGCCGCTCCGCCTTGGCGTTCGCGCCAGTCGATGCAGCGGTCAAGCCAGCGGTGGGTGCGCTCGGTCGAGCGCGCGGTGTAGTCGCGGTCGGCATGAAAGGGCGTGCACTCGTCGAACGCGAGCACGATGTCGGAGCCCAGCTGGGCCTGCACCGCCATCGAGATCTCCGGGCTGATGAAGCGCTCGGAGCCGTCCACGTAGGAGCGGAAGCGCACGCCCTCCTCCTCGATCGCGAGGATCGCCCCACTTCCCGAGCCGCCCCCGGTCCCCCGCAACGTGGGGCGGCGCCCCTTGATCTCGTCGGCGACGGTGCCATGACCCATTGAGAAGACCTGGAAGCCGCCGGAGTCGGTGATGATCGCGCGCTCCCAGCCCATGAAGCGGTGCAGCCCACCGAGGCTCGCCACGAGCTCGCCGCCCGGGCGCAGGAAGAGGTGGAAGGTGTTGCCGAGCACCATGTCGTAGCCGAGCGCGGCGACCTCCGCCGCGGCCAGACCGCGCACGCTGCCCTGCGTCGCGAGGGGCACGAACGCCGGCGTCGCGACCTCACCGTGGGCCGTCGTGAGCACGCCTGCCCTCGCGCGCGACGCGCCGTCGCGGGCGATAATGCGCAGCGCGGGCATCGGCGCATCCTAAGAGAGCATTGGCGCGCGCCCGTGAGAACCGTGCTGGCAAGCTTTCTCAGCGTCACGCAGAACCTCGGCTATCCGGCGCTGGCGGTGTTCGTCGGCGTCGAGGCGCTCGGGGTCCCGGTACCCGGCGAGACAGCCGTGATCCTCGCGGGCCTGGCCGCTGCGAGCGGGCGCCTGTCGATCGTCGCCGTGATCGTCGTCGCCGCCGCGGGCGCGATCGTCGGCGACAACATCGGCTTCGTGATCGGCCGGCGCGGCGGCCGGGCGCTGCTCGAGCGCCCCGGCCGTTTTGAGAAGGAACGTCGCCGCGTGCTCGAGGTCGGCGACCCCTTCTTCGAGCGCCACGGGCCAAAGGCCGTCTTCCTCGGACGCTGGATCACCGGCCTGCGCGTCTGGACCTCCTGGCTGGCCGGCGCGAGCGACATGAGCTGGCCGATCTTCCTGCTCTTCAACGCCCTCGGCGGCGCAGCCTGGGCGACGAGCGTCGCCCTGGCCGCCTACTACGGGGGCCACGGCGCCGAGCATGTCCTGAGCCAGATCGGGCTGTACGGTATCCCCGTGGCACTGGTCGTCTTCGCGCTGTTCGCCTGGTGGTGGTGGCGCCGGCGGCGCGGGCGCACGCAGACCGACGAGTGACCGTCGGGCGTCCGGGGCGCGCGACACGGCCGGTCTCGCGCGGCTGGCGGTCTCGCACGGCGGGGCGACTCAGGCGTCGATCAGCGAGCGCCCGGTCATCGCCTCGGGCTGGGCGATGCCGAGCAGCTCAAGCGCCGTGGGCGCGACGTCCGCGAGGATCCCCTCGCGCTCGAGCTTGACGGCGGGCGAGGTGATGATCAGCGGCACCGGGTTGAGCGAGTGGGCGGTCTGCGGGGTGCCGTCGGGGTTGAGCATCTCGTCGCTGTTGCCATGGTCGGCGGTGATGATGCAGACCCCGCCGCCGGCGTGCACGGCGCCGACGACCTGCGCGAGGCACTCGTCGATCACCTCGACGGCGGCGACCGCGGCCGGGACGACGCCGGTGTGTCCGACCATGTCTGAGTTGGCGAAGTTGATGATGCCGAAGCGCGGGTGGTCCTCGTTCCATGCGCCGGTGAAGGCCGCGGCGGCTTCGCGCGCGCTCATTTCGGGCTTCTCGTCGTAGGTCGCGACGTCGCGCGGCGAGGGCACCAGCTCGCGGCGTTCCCCGGGCTCGGGCGATTCCTCGCCGCCGTTGAAGAAATACGTGACGTGGGGGTACTTCTCGGTCTCGGCGACGTGCAGCTGGCGAGCACCGGTGGCCGCGATCACCGCCGAGAGCGTCGTGCTCGGATGCTCGGGCGCGAACGCGACCGGATAGGGGAAGTCCTCCTCGTACTGGGTCATGCAGCTGAGCGCCTGGACCGTCGCGACGCCGCCACGATCGACCTCGGTGAAGCTCGGATCGGCAAGTGCCCGGACGATCTCGCGCATCCGGTCGGGACGGAAGTTGAAGCAGAAGACGCGGTCGGGCGCTGCGATCGGCGCCGGCGAGCCGACCAGCGTGGGCTCGAGGAACTCGTCCGTCTCGCCGCGCGCGTAGGCCGCCGCGACAGCATCGACCGCCGTGGCTGAGCTGTAGGGGGCGCTCGCGCGCGCGAGCAGGTCGTAGGCGCGCTGGACACGGTCCCAGCGCTTGTCGCGATCCATCGCCCAGTAGCGCCCGATCACCGAGGCGACACGCGCGCCACCGTGACGCTCAACCCGGCCGACCGCCTCGAGCCCGGCGTCGGGTGCGGTGTCGCGCCCGTCGGTGAAGCAGTGCACCACCACCTCGCCCGCGTCGAGCTCGTTCGCGGTGTCGATCAGCGACAGCAGGTGCGCCTCCGAGGAGTGCACGCCGCCGTCGGAGACGAGGCCGATCAGGTGCACGCGGCCGGGGCCGGCGAGCGCCGCACGGATCACCGGGTTGGAGCCGAGCGTACCGTCGTTCATGGCGTCGTCGAGCCGCGTCAGGTCCTGTCGCATCACGGCGCCGGCGCCGAGGTTGAGATGGCCGACCTCGGAGTTGCCCATCTGGCCCTCCGGTAGTCCCACCGCGCGCCCGCAGGCGATCAGCTGGGTGTGCGGGTAGCCCGCCCACAGCTCATCGAAGACGGGCGTCTTCGCGAGCAGCACGGCATTGCCGGGGCCCGGCGGCGCGATCCCCCAACCGTCGAGCACGATCAGGCAGAGGCTCGCCACCGGAATCGCTTCCGGGCCGGGCGGAACGCTCATCGCCGGCTCACCTCGCGCGCTCCCGAGCCGCCGCCGCGATCGTCGCGAAGGACTCCGGCTCGAGCGAGGCGCCGCCGACCAGCGCGCCGTCGACGTCCGGCAGCGCGAGCAGCTCCGCGGCGTTGGCGGCGTTGACCGAGCCGCCGTAGAGCACCCTGACCTGATCGCCCACGCCCGCCCGCAGCGCCCCGACGAGCGCTCGCACGAAGCTTGCGGCCTCCTGCGCCTGGTCCGGCGTGGCGACGCGCCCGGTGCCGATCGCCCAGATCGGCTCGTAGGCGATCGCGACCTCGGCGATGCGGTCGGGCGGGGTGTGCTCGAGGCCCTCCTGGACCTGGTGGCGCAGCTTGCGCTCGGTGTCGCCGGCGAGCCGCTCCTCCTCGGTCTCGCCGACACAGAGGATCGGCAGGAGCCCCGCCTGCAGGGCCGCGGCCACCTTCAGCGAAACGGCGCGATCGTTCTCGGCGAAGTACTGGCGGCGCTCGCTGTGGCCGATCACGACGCCGGCGACATCGAGCTCGACGAGCATCGGCGCCGAGATCTCGCCGGTGAACGCCCCCTCGGCGGCCTCGTGCATGTTCTGCGCGTAGACGCCCACGCGCGAGCCGCGGGTGCTGTCTACCATCGCCGCAAGCGCCGTGTACGGCGTGGCGATCGCGATCTCGACTCCATCGAGGCCGGCGACGCGCGGCAGCAACGCCTGGATGTAGCGCTCCGCGTCCCCAACCGTCTTGTACATCTTCCAGTTGCCGGCGATCAGCGGCGTGCGGTTCATGGTCGTCCTGCGGCGAGCTCGAGCGCTTCGACACCGGGCAGCGTGCGACCCTCGATCAGCTCGAGCGTCGCGCCGCCACCGGTCGAGAGGTGCGTGACCGCGCCGTCGAGTGAGAAGCGCCTCAGCGCGGCCACCGAATCGCCGCCGCCGGCCACCGTCGTGCCGGGCGCCGCCGCGACCGCCTCGGCCACCGCGCGCGTGCCGGCGGCGAACGCGTCAAGCTCGAACACCCCCATCGGGCCGTTCCAGAACACGGTGCCGGCGGCCGTGATCGCCTCCGCGTAGATCGCCGCCGTGCGCGGCCCGATGTCGAGGCCCATCCAACCATCCGGGACGTCGACGCCATCGAGGTCAAGGCGCTGTGCACCCTCGTCGACGCTCTCTCCGAGCCCGAGGTCGACCGGCAGCACGAGCTCGGCGCGCGAGCCGGCGGCCTTCGCCAGCGCGCTGGCGGCGGGCTCGAGGCCCTCCTGCTCGCACATCGACGCGCCGATCGTGTGGCCCTGAACGCTCAGGAACGGGAAGCACATCGCGCCACCGATCGCCACGGTGTCAGCGAGCCCCAGGAAGCGCTCGATCACGGCGATCTTGTCCGTGACCTTGGCGCCGCCGAGCACCGCGACCAGCGGCCTCGCCGGGTCCGCCAGGATCGCCTGCAGCGTCGCCACCTCGCGCGCCAGCAGCAGCCCCGCGACCGACTCGCCCACATGGTGCGTGACGCCCTCGGTCGAGGCGTGCGCACGATGCGCCGAGCCGAACGCGTCGTTGACGTAGACGTCGGCCAGCGAGCCGAGCGCCGCGGCCAGCTCGTCGTCGTTCTTCGTCTCGCCGGGCTCGAAGCGCAGGTTCTCGAGCAGCACGATCCCGCCCGGCTCAAGGCGCTCCACAGCGGCGTGCGCGCTCGGCCCGACGACGTCGTGAGCGAAGTCGACCGGGGAACCGGTCAGCTCGGCGACGCGCTCCGCCACGGGCGCGAGCGAGAACGCCGGATCGGGGCCCTTGGGGCGTCCCAGATGACTGGCCAGGATCACCTTGGCGCCGCGGCTGCGAAGGTTCTCGATCGTCGGCAGCGCGGCGCGGATGCGCGTGTCGTCGGTTATCCGCCCGTCCTTCAGCGGGACGTTGAAGTCGACCCGGACCAGTACGCGGCGGCCCTTTACCTCGACCTCGTCAAGGCTCTTCAAGAGA
>JBEKNK010000085.1:0-11623 GCA_049522915.1 Solirubrobacteraceae bacterium
CTGCGGGCGTTTGACTCCGATGACCCCGGCACCCGCGAGGTGATGGCGGGAGCTCCCCGCCTGCTCGACCGCCTCGAGGCAGCCGACGCCGAGCACTTCGCGAGCGTCCGCGAGCTGCTGGCTCGCGCCGGCGTCGCGTACGAGATCGACCCGACGCTCGTGCGCGGCCTGGACTACTACACGCGCACCCTGTTCGAGTTCACCGCCGACGCGCTCGGTGCACAGTCCGGCGTCGCCGGAGGCGGGCGCTACGACGGACTGGTCGAGCAGCTCGGCGGCCCGCCGACGCCCGGAATCGGCTGGGCGGCGGGGATCGAGCGCATCGTGCTGGCCTCCGGCGAGCATCCGGCAGCCCCGGCCACGGTGGACCTCTACGTCGCCTTCGAGGGCGCCCGGGCCCGGGCCGACGCCTTCGAGACCCTGACGGCGGCGCGCGAGGCCGGGCTGGCCGCCCAGATGGAGCTGGCCGGGCGTTCGCTGAAGGGCCAGCTGAAACAGGCGGAGCGCCTCGGCGCGCGGTTCTTCGCCGCCGTCGACGGAGAGTCGGTGCGGCTCCGGGACCTGCGCGCCGGCACCGAGGAGACGCTCGATCGCGGCGTTCTCGTGGGTCGCCTGGTGGCCGCCTGATGCGCGTGCCGGCGGCAAACGAGTACCGCGACCGCTGGTGCGGCGACCTGCGTGCAGCGGATGCCGGGAGCGAGGTGCGCGTTGCGGGCTGGGTCCACCGCCGCCGAGACCACGGCGGGCTGATCTTCATCGACCTTCGCGACCGCTCGGGCCTGCTGCAGCTCGTCTTTCACCCCGACAGCGCGCCGGAGGCCCACGCCGCCGCGCACGACCTGCGCAGCGAGGCGGTGCTGAGCGTCGCGGGCGAGGTCGTGCTGCGTGAGGGGGCGACGGTCAACCCGGGGCTCGCGACCGGCGAGATCGAGCTGGCGGTCCGCCGCCTGGCGGTGCTCGCGACCTCGCCCACGCCGCCGTTCCCGCTTGATGAGGACGTCGGCGTGGATGAGACGCTGCGGCTGCGTCACCGCTCGCTCGACCTGCGCCGCGAGCCGATGCGCGACGCGATGGTGCTGCGTCACCGCGTGGCGCGCACGATGCGCGAGGTGCTGGAGCGACATGACTTCCTCGAGATCGAGACGCCGATCCTGACCGCGGCCACGCCCGAGGGGGCGCGCGACTTCCTCGTGCCCTCGCGCCTGCAGCGAGGCTCGTTCTACGCGCTGCCGCAATCGCCTCAGATCTTCAAGCAGCTGCTGATGATGGGCGGTCTGGAGCGCTACTTCCAGATCGCCCGCTGCTTCCGCGACGAGGACCAGCGCGCGGATCGCCAGCTCGAGTTCACACAGCTGGACATCGAGATGTCATTCGTCACCGAGGAGGATGTGCTGAGCCTCACCGAGGAGGTGATGAGCGAGGTCTTTGCGATCGGTGAGTTCGCGCTCGCGCCGCCGCCGTGGCCGCGCATGTGTTACGCCGAGGCGATCGGGCGCTTCGGCTCCGACCGCCCCGACACCCGTTTCGGCCTCGAGCTGCACGACGTCGGCGAGCTGGTCCGCGGCTGCGAGTTCAAGGTCTTCACCGGAGTCCTCGAGTCCGGCGGCGCCGTGCGGGCGATCAACGCCGGCGCGCGCGAGCTCTCGCGCGCCGAGCAGGACGGCCTCAGCGAGTTCGTCCAGCGCTACGGAGCGAGGGCCGTCGCTCCGATCGTCGTCGGCGACGGCGGCTGGCGCGGCAACCTCGCGAAGTTCTTCAGCGCGGAGCAGATCGCAGCCGTGAACGCCGAGCTGGAAGCAGGCGACGGCGACCTGCTGCTGTTTGTCGCCGACCGGCCGGCGGTCGCCGCGCAGGCGCTCGGCGCGCTACGGCTCGAGTTGGCGGAGCGTTTCGGCCTGATCGACGACGCGCGCCACGACGTGCTGTGGGTCGTGCAGTTCCCGATGTTTGACTACGACGAGGAGGAGGGGCGCTGGAGCGCCATGCATCACCCCTTCACCGCCCCTGCCCCGGCTGAGGGTGAGAGCGAGCTCGACTTCTCGAACCCCGGTGCGCTGCGCTCGCGCGCCTACGATCTCGTCGTGGACGGCTCCGAGCTCGGCGGCGGCTCGATCCGCACGCACACCCCGGAGGTCCAGGAGCACGTGTTCGAGGCGATCGGGCTGAGCGCCGCCGAGGCTGGGGCCCGCTTCGGCTTCCTGCTCGACGCGCTGCGCTACGGCGCACCGCCGCATGGGGGAATCGCGCTCGGGCTTGACCGGATCGTCGCGATGATGGCCGGGCGCGAGTCGATCCGCGATGTCATCGCCTTTCCCAAGACGGCGAGCGGATCCGATCCGCTGAGCGGCGCACCGACGCCGGTTGACCCTCGCGTGCTGCGCGAGCTCGGCCTGCGCACCTCCTGATCGCTGTTCGGGTCGGCGCATGCGCCGACCCGCGAGACGGCGCATGCGCCGTCTCGCCGGGGGGTGCATGCACCCCCCGGAACGGCCTTGTCGGGGCGCTCGCCGTCTCGCTCAGCCGCCGCCGAGCTGCACGGCCTTCACCACGAGCAGCACGACCGACACGACAAGGTAGGCACGCAGGGCGAGCATCGCGGCCTTCTTGCCACTCGACCAGACCGCCGGCTCGAGGAAGGTGAGCTGGGGCATCGTCCACTGCATCTTGGGCACGGTGGGGCCCTCGTCGATCACCGTCACATCGCCGGAGGCGCGGGAGGCGTGGAAGATCCAGCCGCCGAACGCGACCAGCGCCGCGGCGAACGCGGCGCCGCCGATCACGGCGAACTGCGTGACGTTGATCTTCGGGAAGACGGTCGTCGCCATGAGGATCAGCGAAAGGAGTACCAGCACCGCCACGATCAGTGTGGCCAGCACGTTCAGCCAGGTCGGGTTGCGCCACGGACCGAGGACGGCACGGTCGTTGCACAGCAGCAGCAGAAAGACGGTCGCGCTCGGCAGCAGGACGCCGGCGAGCGCCTGCACCGAGGTCGTGATCACGCCGAGCGGCGCGCCGGGGATCAGCACGATCGCGGCCGCACCGGCGATCAGGCCGGCGAAGATCATGTAGAAGGACTTCGCATCGCCGAAGCTGCGGTGAAGCGAACTCTTCGTCCCGAACATGTCGCCGAAGGCGTAGCTCGTCGAGAGCGTCAAAGCGGCCGCCCCGATCAGCGAGGCGTTCAGGAGCACCAGCGCGTAGAACGCGCCCGCGAGCGATCCGAGCGTCTGCTTCAGGCCCTCCGCGGTGCCGCCCGCATTGGTGAAGCGGCCGAAGAGCGGCGTGCCCTTCGGGAACGCGAAGGCGGAGACGGCGATCAGCGCGGCCGCGCCGATCACGACGACGACGGCGCCGATCCACGTGTCGAGGCGCTCGTAGTTGATCCAGCGTGGCGTGATCCGCTTGTCGATCACGTTGGACTGCTGGAAGAACAGCTGCCAGGGGGCGACGGTGGTGCCGACGATCGCGATGATCAGCAGTACAGAGGTGGAGTTCGCGCCGCCGGCGATCCCCGGGACGAAGAAGTTGTGGGCGATCGGGCCGATCTTCGGGTGAGACATGAAGAACAGTGGGATCGTCAGCAGGTTCGCGAACACGAACACGAACATCACGCGCTCCCAGCGGCGGAAGCTGCCGCTGGCGGTGATCGCCACGAGCAGCGCGGCGGCGATCGGCACCGAGATGTAGTCCGACACGCCGAAGTAGCCGAGCGCGAGGCTGACGCCGATGAACTCGGTGACGATCGTGAGGAAGTTCAACAGGAACAGGTCGCCGACCGAGAACCAGCCCCAGAAGCGTCCGAAACGCTCGTTGATCAGGCGGGCATGGCCCACGCCGGTGACCGCGCCCAGGCGGACCACCATCTCCTGGTTGACGATCAGCACCGGGATCAGCAGCAGCAGCACCCAGAGCAGGCTCGTGCCGTAGTTCTGGCCGGCCTGGGAGTAGGTGGCGACACCGCCGGCGTCGTTGTCGCCGACCATCACGATCAACCCCGGACCAACGATCGCCAGCAACGCCAGCGCCCGCGCGCGCCAACTCCGCCGCGCGCCCGTGTCGTGCTGCCCGATCGTCCCGAAGGCGCCCTGGATGTCGCCGATGTGGGCGCTGTCCAGCACCGCGCGCTCGCGCTCGGGCGTTGCCGTCATTCCTGGTCACCTCCTTTCGGGCTCGCCACCGTGGACCGCGGGGCGGGCGCCGGGGAGGTCACTCAGCCGGATGTCAGGTGATGACTCCAGTGAGGACGCCGCAGCGCAGCGCCACGCGACCGCTACTTCGCGGTGGTTCGCCGTCTTCGTATCTGCTGGGGTCGTCCACGTGTGAAGGTCCTGTAAATCGCCCGATCCGGACAGCCAGGAGTCTACTCGCGGGCCAGCCCGTAGCGCCGCCGCCACTGCTCCGGCAGGGTGAGCTCGAGGATGTCGTCAACCGAGACGACGCCGATCGGGCGCCCTTCGGAGTCGACGACCGGCAGGGCGATCAGGTTGTAGTCGGTCATCAGCCGCGCGACCTCCGGGATCTCGGCCTCGGCGCCGACCGACGGTGCGCTCGAGTCGGCCAGCGAATCGAGTGTCTGCTCCGGCGCCGCACGCAGCAGCTGACCGGCGGTGACGACCCCGCTGAGCGCGCCGTCGGCGTCGGTCAGGAGGATCGCGTGAAGGCCGTCCGAGGCCACGTCGAGCCCGCGGGCGGCGGTGATCGCGGCCGCCACCGTTGCGTCGCGCGGAACGGCGACGAAATCGGGGCTCATCACGCCGCCGGCGGTGGAGGGGTTGTATCCGAGCAGGCCCTTGATCTTGCGCTGCTTGGCGAGCGGCATCAGATCGAGCACCGGCAGGCGCCGCTCCTGTTTGATCTCGAGCAGCAGGTCGGCCGCGTCGTCGCTCGCCATGCGCGCGAGCACGGCCGCGACCTCGCGGTCGGAGCGCTGATCGAGGAACTCGAGCTGATGCTCGTCGTCGAGCTCCTCGAAGACGTCCGCCTCGAGCTCCTTGTCCTGCCCGACGGCCTCCAGGATCTCCTCGCCCTCCTCGTGGCTGGCGGCCTCGACGAGGTCGGCGATCTGGGCAGGGTGCAGCGCGGCGATCCGCCGGTGGGCGAGGCGCAGGCGCGAGGTCGGCACATGCCCGACAAACGGTTCGAGCTCCGGCCACGGGACGAAACCGGGATGGGCTCCCTGGTCGCCGCGCAGACCGTGCGGCAGCAGCCGGCGGACGCGTGCGCCGAGGCTTGGATCGATGCCGGCCACGCGCCAGGCGCCGTCCTGATAGGTCAGTTCGACTTCGCCGGCGCGCACCAGGCGCGCCGTGTTGACGTTGATCAGGCTGCGCCCGAGCAGGTCGGAGCGCAGCAGGATCTCGCCGGGGCGCCGCTCGAACTGGGCGAGGTTCAGCTTCGTCGTCGAGGTGTGCGCTCCACCCGGCTCCATCCGTGCGACGGCGTTGGCCGGCACGAACAGCAGCCGGCCGCCGATCGCCGCGCGCAGCCCGATCACGGGCGGGAGCGGGTCCGCGAGGTCGAGGCGCGCCACCAGGTCATCCACGCGGCCGAGCCGTTCGCCGGCCGAGTCGAGCAGCGGGCTCCCCGCAAGCGAGGAGAGGTGGAGAACGCCGTCAGGCATCGCCGTGTTCCACAGAGTAGTCGGTTGCGGGGTCGAACTCGCGTTGATCCGGGCTAATGCCGGCGGCCCGGCTGCCGACGGGTGAAGAGATGAGATCGTGGTGCAATCGCCGCACGCGTCTCCCGCTTTCAGTCGCGACCGTCCTGGCCGCCGGCGCGATCCTCGCCGGCTGCGGCACGCCGGCGGTGATCAAGCCGTCGGCCACACCGCTCCCGGGCCTGCAGAACGACATCCATGCGGCGCAGAGTGCTGTCTCAAAGGCCGAGGCGCAGGCGCAGAGCGACGCCTCGACGAGCGTCTCAAGTCCCTAGCCAGCGTTCGCAGCGCGCGGCGGCGGACAAGCCGCCGCACCGCGCCCGGCCTCGGCCGGCCGCTCCTTCTGCGGCGAGCGTCGCGCGCCGCCGGCGCACCGCTAGCGCTTCGGTGAGGCGATCGTGAAGAGCAGCAGGGAGGGCGCTGAGGGCTTGCCGCTGAGGCCCGTTGCGCGCAGCACCACGGTGTAGGTGGCGGGGGCGAGCCGGCCGCGCGAGGTCAGGCCCGAGAAGGTGAGCGTGTCGGCACCGGCCGGAGCCTTGTCGACCAGCGTGCCGGCGGAGAGGCCGCGCGTGCAGCTTCGCGCGTTCGGGCGTGCGCGCGCGGGCGGGACGCAGCGTCCGCCGGCGACGCGGCCGCTGGCGAGCTGCGTGAAGGTGAGTTTCAGGGTCGCGGCCTGGTCGAGCGAGAACGAGAAGGTCGTGCCGAGCGGCAGGCGCGTGGCGGCGTCGGTGCGCTCGAGCCACTTCGTCGCCGACTGCTGGAGGCCGGAGATCGTCGGGTGCGCGGCGACGACGGTGTAGGCGGCGGTGAGCGTCGAACTGCGGCCGCGACTGTCGGTGGCCGAGACCGTGAAGCTGTGGGGGCCGGGCGTGGCCGTGTTGATCTTCGTCGCCGCCGCGACAGGCGCGGCGCAGCTGACGATCGTTGCGGGGGCCGTGGCCGTGCAGCTGAACTGCGCCTTGACGACGTGGCCCTCGCTGTAGCGCGCGCCGGAAGCCGGCTCGCGGATCGCGATCGCCGGTGCGCCGGCGATCGCCGACGAGGTGACCGGGATCACGGTGTAGCTGACGGTCGTCGTGGTGGAGACGCCGTTGGCGTCGGTCGCCGTGACCGGGAACTCGTGGACGCCGAGCGTGGAGGTGTCGATCGCGGTCCCGCTGGCCGCGGGTCCGCTGCAGCTCGTCGGGCCGGCGCCGAAGGCGGAGCAGGTGTAGGACGCGACCACCGGCTGGCCCTGGTTGTAGTCCGCGCCGGACGCCGGCGAGGCGATCTGCTCAGTCGGGCTGTAGGTGAAGATGTCCGCCGCGCTTGTCGTGCTCGGTCCGGCAAGATCCGTGAGCGTCACGTTCACCGATCCGCTGCCGGGTGGCACCGTCGCGACGAGTTGCGTTGGTCCGATGTCCTGGACGCTCGTCGCGGCGACAGTGCCGAAGAAGACGGCGGTGTAGCGCGTGAAGCCGCTTCCGTTGATCGTGACGCTGGAGCCCGGCGCCGCCTCGCTCACGCCGAGGCCGGTCAGCGTCGGCGCCGCCCCGATCGGCGTCGTGTTGGCGGTGCACAGCTGCGACACCAGACCCGGCGAGGATCCGTCCGTGGCGATCGGCGTCCCCAGGCCGCTGACCATGTCGTAGCCGGGCGTCGCCGGATAGGCGCCACTCGGGTATGCGCCGTAGGGGTTGGTGCCGGCGAAATAGCCGCTGTTGTCGCCGACGGTGACGTCGTTGAAGGCGTCGGCGTGTTCGTCGCCGGCGGCGATCTCGTAGAGCAGCGGGTTGAGGAAGCCCAGACGCGACGACTCGCTGGCCGGCGAGGCGCAACCGGGCAAGCCACTTGCGTCGGCGAGCGCAACGAGCGCGGCCCACACGGGCGCGGCGGTGCTCGTTCCCCCGAACGCGGTCCAGGCCCCGTCGTAGTAGGTCACGTAGCCCGTCTCGGTCGACCCGTTCAGGGACACGTCGGGAACCTCGCGGCAGTATCCGCCGGTGGCGTTCGGGCTGGCCGCGCACGGGCTGGCACTCGAGTAGCTGTTGAACACTCCGGGCACGCCCGCGTCCGCCTGGTAGGCGGGCATCGACCACAGCGTCGAGATGCCGCCGCCGCTCGCGCCCCAGTAGAGGTGATCCCAGGCGGTCTCGACCGGGGGCGGGCCGATTGCCAGGAGGTTCGTCGCCCCGACGCCGGTCGCGTACTGCTGGCTGGCCGGGTCATCGACCGACAGCTTCGGGGCGTTGGCGTCGCCGTTCTGCTGCGGGATATTCGTGAGGTTGTCGTTCCACTCGCTGGCGCAGCCCTCGGCGCCGCGGTCGCCCGATGATGCGATGAAGGTCTGTCCCTGGATCGCGGCCTCCAGCAGCAGGTTCGCCTCGATCTGCGAGAAGGTCGGGTCCTCCAGCTCGCACAGGCCCCAGGAGTCGTTGATCACCTGAGCCTGGTCCTTTGCGAGGATCGCAGCCAGGGTGTCGTAGCCGCCCTGGCCCGTGTTCGGGCCCTCGAAGACCTCGATGTGCGCCTGCGGCGCGATCCCGATCGCGTTCTCGATGTCGACAGCCGACTCGGCGGTCGGCGTCACGGGTGTGGTCGGCCCGCCGTCGACCAGCGGCTCGACGGTGACCTGCGCATTGGTGCCGTAGCAAGCCTGGAAGGCAGCGAGGTCCGTCTGCTCGACGCTCGTGCTCGCGTAGGGGTCCAGTTCGAACAGCGCGATGGAGACGCCCTGCCCGAAGTCGCCGTTCGCATACAGGGGGTCCATGCCGTAGGCCGTGGCGATCTGGTCGATCGTGAAGAAGCGCGGGTTGGCGGTCTCGACGGCCGTTGCCTGCGGGCACGGCGTGGGGCCACCGCTGGAGTCGGCGGCGTGCGCAAGTGGTCTGTGCGCCGCGTGCGCCGGCGCTTTCACGGCCGGAGCGACGAGCCCCTCCGGCACCGCTGCCGGCACGTTGCTCAGGCCAAGGACGTCGGCGACGACGCCGCCCAGCGCGGCGGGCACGCGCGGTGCGGCCGTGTTGGCGTAGAGCTGAAGGCCCGAGCGCACGCGATAGCGCTGCAGGCTCACGTCGAACGCACGCGAGGTCACCGAGGCGCTGCCGGAGACGGCGAGCGAAAGCCCGTCCGGCGCGAGCCCGCCGGCGTGCAGACCCTCGCCTGCGAGTGTCCGCCGCAGCGTGGCGACGCCGGCCGGCGAGGCGCCGAAGCGTGTGGCGAACTGGTGCACGCTCAGGTAGTGATGAAAGGAGGGCGAGGCCGGGTTGGATACGGCTGCTGCGAGGGCCGCGAGGCCCGCCGGGTCTCGCGAACGAAGCACGAGCGTCAGCTTCAGGCGGCTTTTCGGCGCCAGTCCGCCGATCGCCTTGGCGGCGGCCAGCGGAACCGGCGCCGCGCCGACCGCGACGCTCACCGGAGTCCCGCTCGCGCCGGCGCTCACGGCGAGGGCGATCAGCGCCAGCGGCAGCGCGAGCGCGGCACGGCGAAAGCCGCGCAGAACGCGGCCGTTCGTGCTGCTCGGTTGGCGGCCCATCACTTCAAGATACGGCTCGGACGGGGAGACGCAAGGGGGAAAACGTCGCCATACTCGTTTTATGTCTCTCCGCGAGCACCTGGAAAGCCCGAACGGACGGGGTGAGCTACCCGAAGGAGGGTATACCGGGGCTGCCGGAGGCGCGGCGTGCGGCGACCTGGTTCGAATCACCCTGGCGCTCGAGCGCGACACCGTCCGCGCAGCCGGCTTTGACGCACGCGGCTGCGGCAGCGCCATCGCCGCGGGGAGCGCGGCGGTGGGCCTCGTGGCGCGCCGGCCGCTGTTGGAAGCAGCGCGGATCGGCGCCGAGGAGATCGCCGCCGAGCTGGGCGGACTGTCGCCCGCGAAGCGCCACGCGGCGGAGCTGGCGGCGGATGCGCTGCACCGCGCCCTCGGTGCCGCCGCGCGCGCGCAGGCAGCGCTCGCCCCGGCGCCCGGGCGGCTGCTGGTCGCGATGAGCGGCGGCGTTGACAGCGCGGTGGCGGCGGTTCTCGCGGGCTCGCGCGCGGTTGCCGTGACGCTCGAGCTGTGGGCCGACGCCGCCAACGACGGCGAGCGCAGCTGCTGCTCGCCTCAGGCGGTTCGCAGCGCGAGGGCGCTCGCGCACCGCCTCGGCCTGCCGCACCTCTCGCTCGACCTGCGGGCGGAGTTTCGCGCCGGCGTCGTCGAGCCCTGGCTCGCCCAGCACGCGGGCGGCGAGACGCCCAACCCGTGCGTGCGCTGCAACGGCGAGGTGCGCCTGGAGGAGATGCTCGACCTCGCCGACCGTCTCGGCGCCGACGCGCTCCTCACCGGCCATTACGCGCGCACGCAGGACGGTCTGCTGCGCGTCGCGGCGGACGCCGAGAAGGACCAGTCCTACATGCTCGCCGCGCTGTCGCCGGCAGCGCTGGCGCGGCTGCGCTTCCCACTGGGAGAGCTCGCGAAGCCGGCCGTGCGCGAGCTCGCGCGCCGCCTCGGGCTGCCGGTCGCCGAGAAGCCCGACTCCCAGGACCTCTGCTTCCTCGCCGGGACGGCGCGCGACGCCTTCCTGGCGCGCCACGGAGCACTCGGCGAGCGCCCCGGCGAGATCCGCGACGCCAGCGGGAGGACGCTCGGCACCCACCGCGGCGCTCATCGCTACACGGTCGGGCAGCGGCGGGGCCTTGGCATCGGCGGTGGCACGCCCCTCTATGTGCTGGCGACCGACCCTGATGATCGCACCGTCACGGTCGGCACGCGGGCGCAGCTCGCCACGCGCACGGTCACGCTGCGCGACACGGTTCTTCACCGCCCCCGCTTCGACCGCGTCCGGCTGCGCTACCGCCAGCTGCCGCTGGCGTGCTCTCCGCGCCAGACCGACGGCGGCCTGGAACTCTCGCTCTCGACGCCCGCCTACGGCGTCGCTCCGGGACAGCTCGCCTGCCTGATGGACGGCGAGCTGATCGTGGGCCACGCGACGATCGCACGCGCCCGCCGCGAGGGCTGAGCGCCGCGGCGGCACGGCGCCCGCCGCCCAGGCCCGCGCGAAGCGCTTCGACGACGCCGCGGCGGCACGGCGCCCGCCGCCGAGGCCCGCGCGAAGCGCTTCGATGACGCCCGGCGTCGGTAATCTCGCGAGCATGACCTCGGACGAGATCCGCGAGCGCTACCTGGCGTTCTTCGCCGACCGCGGCCACCTGCGCGTGCCCAGCGCGTCGCTGGTACCGGCGTCCAACGACCCTTCGGCGCTTTTCACCGTTGCCGGGATGCACCCGCTGAAGCCCTATTTCCTCGGCCAGGAGCGCCCGCCTGCGCCGCGCCTGACGAGCTGTCAGAAGGTCTTCCGCACCGTCGATCTCGACATCGTCGGGACCACCGCACGGCACCTGACGTTCTTCGAGATGCTCGGGAACTTCTCACTCGGCGACTACTTCAAGACCGAGGCGGTGCAGTTCGCCTGGGAGCTCTCGCGCGAGGGCTACGGCTTCGCCGCGCAGGACATCTGGATCACGGTGTTCGAAGGCGACGATGCCCTCGGGCTGGGACCGGACGAGGACGCGATCGAGGCCTGGCTGGCCGTCGGCGTGCCGCGTGAGCGCATCGTGGCCTGCCCGCGCAGCGAGAACTTCTGGCAGGCCGGGCCGACCGGACCGTGCGGTCCGTGCTCCGAGCTGTATCTCGATCGCGGCCTGCAGTTCGGCAGCGCCGACGATCTACCCGGGGGAGACAACGCGCGCTTCCTGGAGTACTGGAACCTCGTCTTCATGCAGTACGACCAGCAGCCACCGGACACGCTGACGCCGCTGCCGGCGCGAAACATCGACACGGGCCTCGGCCTCAACCGGATGGCGGCGATCCTCCAGGACGTCCCGTCGGTGTTCGAGACCGACCAGTTCAGGCCGCTGATCGAGTTCGGCGAGACGCTCTCGGGACGCCGCTACGGCAGCGACGAGACCGTCGATCGCAGCCTGCGTGTGCTGGCGGACCACGCG
>JBEKNK010000086.1:0-12909 GCA_049522915.1 Solirubrobacteraceae bacterium
CGTGCGCGTCGCCTGTGGCGTGCGGGTTGCCCGTGGCGTGCGGGTTGCCCGTGGCGTGCGCGTCGCCCGTGGCGTGCGCGTCGCCCGTGGCGTGCGGGTTGCCCGTGGCGTGCGCGTCGCCCGTGGCGGTGTTCACGCCCACGGCCGAGGCCGAGTTCGGCGGGGAGGCGGCGCGGTCGATCCGCGAAAGGGCCTGCTGGTAGCAGTCGACGTGGCGCTCGGCGACGAGCTCCCATGCGGCGTCGGCGATGATCGCGTCGGTGCTCAACAGCTCGCGCAGCGTCGTCTCGAGCGCCGCTGGATCGTCGGCGACCTTGTGGAGAATGCCGGGCCGGTGCGAGAGGTCGGCGAACCAGGTGGTGTCGGTGACGACCACCGGGCGCCTGGTGGCGATCGCCGTGTGCGCGGCCTGCGAGGAACCCATCAGGGCGTCGTCGGCGTACCAGAGCACGATCGCGTCCGCGCCGCGCAGCCAGTCGTGCAGCTCGCGCCACGGCCTCCAGTGCTGGCCGCCGAACGGGGTCTCGGAGGTCGCGGCCGACTCGAAGGTCCAGCCGTTGCGCTCGCAGATCGGCGCGATCAGCTCCGCGCGCGAGCGCCCGAGACCGAACGTCCGCACGATCGCCGGCAGCCTGCGAACGCCGAACGGGATGACGACATCGGCCGGGCCCACGCCGAGGCGGTGGGTGATCGAGGCGTCGAACCGGCGCGAGAGCAGCTCCGGTGGAACCCAGTTGTCGTGCCAGGTGATGACCGTGGCGCCGCCGAAGCGCTCGAGCAGCTCGACGAGCCGCGGGATGTCGTAAAGGCCCAGCTGGTACTGCACGTGCAGCAGGTCGAGTCCGAGATCGAGAATCTGCTCCACATCCACCTCGTGGCGGCCGTAGCGGTTCCATTGCTCCACGTCGAAGCAGGCAACGACATAGTCCTCGTCCGGCGCGACCGCGCGTTCGTCGTAGTTGCGCGATCCGAGCACGACCAGTTCGAGATCGTCGCGGGCCCGGAGCGCCTCGACCAGAGCGCGAGAGTACTCGGCGATCCCGCACTGGGTGTTCCAGCTGGTGAGCATGCCTGCCCTCACGCCATCGCCCCCGCGCCGCGCTGCGCTGCCGGTATGCGCATGAGCTGATCGTAGGGGGTGGCGGCCGCCACGGCTCAGCGCCGGTGGCCGCGCTCCGCGGCATATTGGCGTGCGAACGCCGCGACGAAGCGGGGGTTGTAGCGGGCGTAGCGCCGCCACAGCCGCCGCGGTTCGCGCGCGAGACGGTAGGTCCACTCCAGGCCGTTGCGGCCCATCCAGTCGGGGGCCTGGGGGACCAGGCCGGCGTGGAAGTCAAACGCCGCGCCGACTGCGATCAGCATCGGCGCGGACAGGCGCGGGCGCATCCGCGCCATCCATTGCTCCTGGCGCGGCTGGCCGGTGCCAACCCATACGACGGCGGCGCCCGAGGCGTCGATGCGCTCCGCGATCTGCTCGTCCTCGTCGCGGCTTGGCGCGCGAAACGGCGGCGAGTAGCCGCCCGCGATCGCAAGGCCCGGGAAGCGGGTGCGCAGCCTTACCGTGAGCTCGACGAGCACGCCCTCGCTGCGCCCGCCGTAGAGAAACGCCGGCGTGCCGGTGCGCGCCGCGTGCTCGCAGTAGCGCGCCATCAGCTCGGGACCGTAGACACGCGTGGCCGAGGCGTGGCCGAGGGCTCGCAGCGCCCACACCAGCGGCTGCCCGTCCGGAACGACGAGCGAGGCGGCGAGCACCGCGCGGCGCACGTCTTCGTCCTCCTGGGCGAGCATCACGAGATGGACCGCTGCGGCGCTCAGCGAGCCGCGGGAGTCCGAGGCGATCATCGCGTCAATCCACGCGATCACCGACCCGTAGTCGGCGAGCGCAAGCGGTACGCCGAGGATCGGAATGCTCGGCGGCGCTGCGGGTGGAAGATCAGCCAGTGCCGCGCACGGGGCCGGCGGGGAGCCGCCCGGGGTCCTGTTCGTGCTGCCGGGTCCTGACACGCTCGAACGCGAGCACGACGAGCCCGCGCTGAGCGTCCACGCTGGTGGAGGCCGCACGCAGCGACTCCCCGGTGCGCCGCTGCACGGCGGCGCCGACCATCTTCTGCATCGAGGCGAGTGGTGGCTCGCTGCCCTCGGCGATGGTCTCGGGCGTCAGGCGCATGACGAGCAGGATCGCGTCGCCGTCCGTCCACGCCCGCGCTGCCAGCGGCGGGTAACCGTAGAGCGCGCTGTGGATGTCGGCGAGCGCCTGGGCGGCGATCTCGCCGATTCGCTCGGTTTCGGCGGTCTCTGCGGTGATGTGCCTCACGGTCCTCCGCCCTCCTCCGGCGTCAAGTCTGCTGTGCGCTGTGACGTCTATTTCGGGACGCCGGGGCCGAGCCCGCTGGTGAGGATTCACCGACCGGGCCAGTGATATTCGTCCCCAATTGGTAGCGGACGCGACGTCCGTCCGTCCAGGGCCGCAAGATTTCTGTCGCCCGGCAAACAGCCTCAGAAGCTCCGCCCGCGCAGTCTGCGGGCGATGTCGATTGCCTCACCGCGCGTCCCCACGCCGAGCTTGCGCAGGACGTGTTTGACGTGGCTGCGGACCGTTTCCAGCGCGAGGCCGAGGCGCTGTGCGATCTCGGCGGTGCCGGCGCCGTCGATCAGCAGATCGAGCACCTCCCACTCGCGCCCGGTCAGCGCGCCGCCCGCCGGCCGAAGCCTGGTGTGCGGCTCGGACTGTCGGTAGAGCTCGTCGATCAGGCGCGCACCGAGCTGGCGGGAGATCGCCGCCTCGCCGTTCAGCGTCCCGCGCAGTGCACGGGCGAGCGGTCCGTAGTCGAGATCCTTGCGAACGTACCCGAGCGCGCCGGCACGCAGCGCCCGCACCGCGGTGTCCTCATCCTCGGTGATCGAGCAGAAGACCATGCGTGTCGCCGGCAGCCGGCTGCGCAACTCCTTGCCGAGCGCGATCCCCTCCAGGCGGGGATAGCCGATGTCGATCAACACGAGATCGGGGTCCGCGGCCGCAACCGCGGCGATCGCCTCCTCCTCGCCCGCCGCCTCGGCCACCACCTCGAACTCGCCGGCCGCGGTGAGCGCCTCCCGCATCGCGCGGCGTGCCAGTGCGTCGCGGTCGACCAGCACCAGGCGGACGACTTGTTTCACCCCTGCTTGCGGGGGATCGGCGATTGACGGTGTTTGCGACATGGCGACCAACGGATGCTAGGTCAGCGGCGAAGGCCGCAACTGGTGGAAGTGCGGCTCCTCAGTGGTGAAGATCGCGCGAAGTCCGCCGGGGCGGCGAGGGTTAGATTTCACCCCCCGGCGGGGCGGTGAAGATCCCCTCACAGGGGGGCCTGCGCGATGGACCCTTGAACCATGAGCTCCGTGCCGCCCGACGTCCGTTCGCACAGCCACACTAGCAAGCTCGCAGACGGGCGGGGGATGAGCGGAGGCGCCGACGCGCTCAGCTGTTTTCGCCTGCGCAGCGCGGCGGCCGAGGGCCCGCAGGCGTCGCGCGCGACGCGATTGGCGGTGGCTCGCGCGAAGCAGGGTGATCGCGAGGCGCTGCGCCAGCTCTACGTGCGCTACGCCGACAACGTCTACAGCTACGTCGCGACGATAGTGCGCGACCACCACGAGGCCGAGGACGTCACCCAGCAGGTCTTCGCGAAGCTGGTCGACAGCCTGCGCCACTACGAGGACCGCGGCGCCCCATTTCTGAGCTGGCTGATCCGCCTGGCGCGCAACGCGGCGATCGATCAGTTGCGCGCGCGACGCGCGGTTCCGGTGGCCGAACCGCTGCGGCGGGAGGTTCCGGCCGAGGACACCGGCGCCCGCGAGCGGCGTGAGTCACTCGCCAGCGCGCTGCAGACCCTGCCGCAGGACCAGCGGGAGATCATCGTCCTGCGCCACCTCGGAGGATTGGCGCCGGCCGAGATCGCGACGCGCCTCGGGCGCAGCGAATCCGCGGTCAACGGGCTGCACCATCGCGGCCGTCGCGCGCTGCGCGCCGAGCTGATCCGCCTTGGCGCGGCGCCCGTGACGATGGCCGCCTGAACAGGCGGCGGGCGTTGCGGCAGGTGATTTCCCCGCCCGTTGCGGTGAAGCCGGCACCCGCAGACCTCCGCGCCGCGGTAACGTGCCGCTGCCGCCAGGTAGGAAGCTGCCCGGACGATCCTTGTGTTTGAGGGCGAAAAGGGGGTGGAAATACACCCATAAAGGCCTCGGACAGGCCCCTACTCTTCGACCTAGGAATCAACTTCACAGGGTACGTCCGTGCTCGCTGGCTGGTGAGTGGGCAAGGAAAAAATCGCGCAGGGAGCGCAAATGAACGACGCGGGCGATGGGATCGACAAGCGGGAATCGAATGGCAAGCCTCGCGAGCAGCCGCATGCCGCGCGGCATGGGGGCTCCTCCGACCGTGGCGAGCGCACCGGCATCCCGGGCGCGCACGAAGCCGGCGCGCCGGTGAATGGCAAGCGTCCCACTGGGGAGCGCCTGCGGATCATCATCGCCGACCCCGATCCACTGGCGCGCCGCGTGATTCGCGACTCTCTGCACCTCGACGGCGGCTTCGTCGTCGCCGCCGAGGCCAAGGATGGCGTCGAGGCGGTCGAACTGGCTCTGCACTACCGCCCGGAGCTCGTGCTCATGGAGGTCGGGATGCCCGGCCTTGACGGGATCGGGGCCTGCCGCGAAATCACCGCCAAGGCGCCGCAGGTGCGCGTCGTGATGTTCTCGGTCCCGCAGGACCGCGACGTCGAGATCCGGGCGCTGCGCGCCGGAGCGGGTGGTTTCCTTTCCAAGAACGCCGACATCGACGCGGTCGCGCGCGCGCTGCGCTCGGTAGCAACCGGCGAGGCGGCCGTGAGCCGCTCGCTGACCAACCACCTCGTCGAGCTGCTGCGCACGACGGCCGAGAACGGTAGCGGCATGCGCCCGGTCAAGAGCCCGCTCACGACACGGGAGTGGGAGGTGCTGGACCTGATCTGCGCCGGCAACTCGACGCGAGAGATCTCCGGCAAGCTGTTCCTCTCCGAAGACACCGTCTACAGCCACACCAAGAGCATCCTGCGCAAGCTCGGCGTGCACTCGCGGGTTGAAGCCGTGGCCGTCGCCGGCCTGCTTCGCCAGCCGAAACTCGGTTAGCAGGCCGCCTGAATAGACTCCGGCGCGCATGCGCGTCGGCATCGTCGGTCTCGGATACGTCGGCCTGCCGCTGGCGGTGGCGTTCGCGGCGGCGGACGTGGATGTCGTCGCCGTCGACCTCGATTCGAGCCGGGTGGACGCCATCAACAGCGGCCATTCCTACATCGAGGACGTTGCCGACAGCGAGCTCGCCGCGGCGGCGCCGCGCCTGCATGCGACCACTGGCTACGCCCCGCTGGCGGAGGCCGACGCGGTCCTGATCTGCGTGCCGACGCCGCTGACCCCCAACCGCGAGCCGGAGCTGGGGCCGCTGCTTGGATCCGCGGAGGCGCTCGGCGCGGTGCTTCGCGCAGGACAGATCGTCGTGCTCGAGTCGACGACCTACCCGGGCACGACACGTGAGCGGGTCGCGCCGCTGCTGGAAGCCGGGGGGCTGCGCGCCGGCGTGGACTTTCATCTCGCCTTCTCTCCCGAGCGCGTGGATCCCGGTCGCACCGACTTCACCCTGATCAACACGCCGAAGGTGATCGGCGGCCTGACCGAGGCGTGCGGCGATGCGGCGGAGCGCGTCTACCGCGTCGTCTGCAACGAGATCATCCGCGTTGGCACGCCGGAGGCCGCCGAGCTGACGAAGCTGCTGGAGAACATCTTCCGCGCCGTGAACATCGCGCTGGTCAACGAGCTCGCGCTGCTGACCGACCGGATGGGCATCGACATCTGGGAGGTCATCGATGCCGCCGCGACCAAGCCCTACGGCTTCATGCGCTTCGAACCGGGACCGGGGATGGGCGGACACTGCCTGCCGGTCGATCCCTTCTACCTCTCCTGGCGCGCCCGCGAGTTCGACATGGCGACCGAGTTCATCGAGCTCGCCGGCAAGATCAACCAGCAGATGCCCTACCACTGCGTGGCAAAGCTGCAGCGGACGCTCAACGACCGCGGGCGCGCGGTGCGTGGCTCGCGGATCGCCGTGCTCGGCGTCAGCTACAAGCCGGGCGTCGGCGATGTGCGCGAGTCACCCGCGCTGAAGATCATCGAGCTGCTGTTGGGACTGGGGGCGCAGGTCGCCTACCACGATCCCTACGTGCCGGCGCTGGACGCGCTGCAACTGCGCTCAACGCCGCTGCAGGAGACGGTTTCGAATGCAGATCTCGTGCTGATCGTGACCGCGCACCCGGGGATCGACTACGACACGCTGGCGAACGACGCAGCGTGCGTTTTCGACCTTCGCGGCGTCACGCACCCGAGCGTCGACGCCCAGGTCGTGCGGCTATGAGCCTGCGCGCGGACCCGCGCGCGCCCGGGCTGCACACCGGCGAGGGCGTGTCGATCGCGGACGACGTCGTGCTCGGCGCCCACGTCACGATCCACGATGGCACCGTGGTCGGCGCGGGCTGCGTGATCGAGGACGGTGTCGTGCTCGGCAAGCGCCCGCGGCTCGCGCGCCATTCAAGCGCTCCGCGCGGCGAGCTTCCCGGTCTCGTACTCGGCGAGCGCGTGACGGTCTGCGCCGGAGCGATCGTTTTTGCCGGCGCTCAGATCGCCGCGGACGTGATCCTCGGGGACCAGTCCTTCGTGCGCGAGGGCGCGAGCGTGGGCGTGGGGAGCGTGATCGGCCGCGGGAGCGTGCTCGACCCCGGCGTGACGGTCGGGGCACGGGTTCGCGTGCAGACCGACGTCTACCTCACGCAGGGCAGCGTCGTCGAGGACGACGTCTTCGTCGGGCCAGGCGCGTGCACCACAAATGACGACACGATGAGTCGCCACGACTCGAGCTACGAGCTGCGCGGGGCGACGCTTCGGCGGGCGTGCCGCATCGGCGGCGCGGCGGTGCTCGTGCCTGGCGTCGAGATCGGTGAGGAGGCGTTCGTCGGCGCCGGGGCCGTGGTCACGCGCGACGTGCCGCCGCGGACGCTCGTCGTCGGCTCGCCGGCGCGCGAGCTGCGCCGGATCGCCGACGAGGAGCTGCTCGAGCGCTGGCGCTGAGCGGTCCGCTAGGTGCCGCGCGGGCGCAGCAGCGCGAGCAGCTCCACCGGCACGGCCCGCAGCGCGACGGCGGCGAGCGCCAGCGCAGCTGTGCCGATCAGCGCCGCCGGCAGTGAGGACACCGGCGCGGCGATCGCGGCGGCGAAACCGATCGCGAGCGCGGCGCAGATGCGTGCGCAGCGCCCCAGCTCCGGTCGCAGCTGCCGATCGCGCAGCGCCAGGATCGTCGCGTAGGTGCAGGCGAGCACGATCTCGAGTGTGAGCGTGACGACCGCGGCGCCGCGCGCCCCGTGAGTGGGGATCAGCAGCGCGCACAGCAAGATGGCGAGGGAGACCATGCCGATGCTCGTGGCGATGAGCAGCCGGTAGGCGCGTAGCGACAGCAACGTCATCGCGAAGACGGCGGCGATGAAGGTGGCGATCACGCCCGCGCCGAGGATCCGTAGGACGGTTGCCGAACCGGCGAAGCCCGGGCCGCCGATCACGTGGATCGCGAACGGCGCGCCGGCCACGACCAGCAGCGAGAGCCAGCCGCCGAGCAGCAGACTCCCCTCAAGCAGCCGCGTGCATACGTAGCGAAGCCGCTCGCGATCGTCGCGGGCGGCGCGCAGCAGGATCGGGAAGGCCGAGCCGCCGAGCAGCACCGGAATGCCGCCCACGACGCTGAGAATGCGAAACGCGAGGCTGAACACCCCGGTCTGCTGGGGCGTGCTGATCAGCGACATCACAACCACCACGACCTGGAAGTAGATGACCCCGAGCGCCGTGGCGGCCGCAAAGACGACGGAGTCGTGCAGCAGCTCGCGCCAGCGCGCCGGGTGAAAGGCCGGTCGCAGGGTCACCTCGCGGCGCACCAGCACCGCCGTCAGCACAAGGCTCGTCGCGTAGGCGACCACGGCGGCCGCGAAGAACGCGAGCAGCGGTGCTCCGAGCACCACCAGGACGACCAGCCCTGCCGCCGTGATCGCCGGCACGAGGAAGTCGAGCGCAGCCAACCACTGCAGCCGCAGCGCAGCTGTCAGCGGCACCGTCAGCGTGACCTGCACGCCCGCCAGCACGAGGCCGACGCCGGCGATCGCGGTGCCCTCGACCTCCACCCGCGGGTAGCCCGCGAGCAGCGCGAAACCGACCGCGCCGGCGCCGCCGAGCGCGCTGAGCGAGATGCGGATGCCGATCAGGTTGCGCATGAACTCGCGCCGCTCCGGGCCGGGGGCCCCCGAGAACTCGCGCACGCCGAGGTTCGCGATCCCGCCCTCGCTGAGCAGCGCCACGATCAGGATCAGCGAGGTCACGACGACGTAGCGGCCGTAGTCGCTGCTGTGCAGGTGCCGAGTTACGAACGGCAGCACGACGATGCTCGTCGCGATCCCGCCGACATAGGCGAACACGCGCGTCGCGCCGCCGCGCAGGAACTGCGCCCCGGCGGGGCCTGGCGCAAGCGGGTCGCCGGGGCTCGCGGGCGCCCGCCCGGAGCTCGAGCCCATTTCGCGAGTCTCGCAAACCGCGCGGTCGCGAGCCCATAGACTGTGAGCACCGTGAGCTCGCGCCCGATCGTCTGCTGTCAGTGAACGGCTCGCGCGTGAGCGTGGGAGTGGTGGGCCTCGGCTACTGGGGGCCGAACCTCGCGCGCAACTTCGCCGCGCTTCCAGAGTGCGAGCTGGCCTGGTGCTGCGACGCCGACGCGCAGCGACGCGAGCGCCTCGCTCCCCAATTTCCCTCGGCGCGCTTCACCGGCGACCTCGATGAGCTGCTGAGCGACCCCGCGCTCGACGCGGTCGTGCTCGCGACGCCGGTGCCGACGCACGCGACGCTCGCCGCCAGGGTGCTCCAGGCGGGCAAGCACTGCTTCGTCGAGAAGCCGCTCGCTCAGTCGGTCGCCGACGCGGAGCTGGCGGTTGCGGCCGCGGCGCAGGCGGGGCGGCTGCTGATGGTCGGGCACCTGCTCGAGTACCACCCGGGCGTGCTCGCGCTGAAGGAGGTCGTGGATTCGGGTGAGCTCGGCGAGCTTCGCTACATCTACGGCAACCGGCTCAACCTCGGGCAGCTGCGGGCGGACGAGAACGCGCTCTGGAGCCTCGGGGCCCACGACGTCTCCGTCGTCCTGGCGCTCGCGGGCGAGGAGCCCTACGAACTCTCGGCGCGCGGGGAGTCCTACATGCGCGACGGCATCGAGGACGTCGTCTTCGGCTTCCTGCGCTTCCCCTCCGGGCTCGCCGCGCACCTGCACCTGAGCTGGCTTGACCCGCACAAGGAGCGGCGCTTCACGGTCGTGGGCGACAAGCGCATGGCGACCTTCGACGACATGGAGGCCGAGCGCAAGGTGACGATCTACGACAAGGGCTTCGACGAGAAGAGCAACAGCTATGTCGCGCGCGCCGGCGAGATCCGCTCGCCGCTGGTCCCGAACACCGAGCCGCTCGCGATCGAATGCCGCCACTTCATCGAATGCGTGCGCGAGGGCCGCGCGCCGCGCTCGGACGGCGAGAGCGGGCTGCGGGTCGTGCGCGTGCTGGAGGGCCTCCAGGCGGAGCTCGACAGCTCGCGCCGCTCAGCGGCCGTGCTGCCCTGATCGCGCGCTAGGCAAACGACCCGCGGCGAAAGCCGCGCCATAAAAGGTCTGACAGCGGGGCTCAGGCGGGCTCGCCGGCCGAGGCGAGGGCCGTGGCTCGCGGCTGGCCGCGGGCTGCACGGACCGCCTGCGTGACCTCGAGGGCCTGGGCGGGGGTGAGCACCGGACTCATCGGGATCGCGAGGTGCGTCCGGGCCGCCTCATCCGTCGCGGGCAGCTCGATGCGGGGGCGGTATGCGCTCATCGCCGCCTGGCGGTGGACCGGTGTGCGGTAGTAGACCTTGTTGCCGACCCCGGCGGCGCTCAGCGCCTGCGCGAGCTCTTCGGCGTCGCTGTCGCGCACGACATACAGGTGCCAGGCCGGTTCGCAGCCCGCGACGGCGAGCGGGAGGCTCACCAGCTCGCCGAGGCCGGCCGCGGCATAGTGGCCGCCGGCCGCGCGGCGCCCGTCCGCCCAGGCGTCCAGGTGGGGGAGTTGGACGCGCAGGATCGCCGCCTGCAGTTCGTCCAGGCGCGAGTTGTAGCCGATGTGCTCGTAGGTGACCTTGTCGCGGGAGCCGTGGAAGCGGAGCATCCGCACGCGGTCCGCGAGTGCCGCGTCCGAGGTTGTGATCGCGCCGCCGTCGCCGAAGCAGCCGAGGTTCTTGGAGGGGAAGAAGCTGAACGTCGCGGCGGTTCCGAGCGACCCCGGCCGACCAGCATCCGTCCGCGAGCCCGCCGCCTGGGCGGCGTCCTCGAGCACGGGGACGCCGAGCGCCTCGATCTGCGCGACCGGGGCGACGTTGCCGAACAGGTGCACGACGATGACCGCCTTGGTCCGTGGCGTCAGCGCTGCGCGGACCGTCTCGGGCGTGACGCAGAAGGTGTCCAGGTCGATGTCGCAGAACACCGGCGTCGCGCCGGTCGCCGGGATCGCCTCGGCGCTGGCGTAGAAGGTGAACGACGGGACGATCACCTCGTCGCCGGGACCAACCCCCATCGCGCGCAGGGCGATCGTGATCGCGTCGGTGCCGTTGGCGACACCGACCGCGTGCTCCGCGCCGATGTAGGCCGCGAACTCCTGCTCGAAGGCGGCGACGTTCGGTCCGAGGATGAAGCGCGAGTCATCGACGACGGCCGCGATCGCCTCGAGGATCTCGGCGCGCAGCGGCTCAAGCGGCGTAGCGGTGTCGAACAGGCCGACCGGCACGCTCCCAGCATATCGGCGGGGTTGGTCGGCGCCGACGTTGGCGTCGGCGTTGGCGGGGGCGTGGGGGTGGGTGGGGCGTGAACGATGCCGCGGCCGTGCTCGCGCGCGGCTGCGCGCTGTCAGCTCGGCTCGATGGGCCGGCGCGCGACCGCATGAAGCGTGTCCCCCTCGCCGAGCAGTCGATCCGCTATTGCCGTCAGTGGGAGCGTCAGAGTGCACAGCCCGGATGCGACTCTCAGGCCGAGGCCGTCGGGGAAGAGGCACCGACCCGCGATGCGGTACTGCAGCGACGCCGGAAGCCCGACTACGCTGGATGATCGCGACAGCGTCACCGCGTCGAAGCCGGCGGCGGCAAGCGCGCGCTCGAGCGTCGGGCCGGCGAAGTGGACTCGGTGGCGCGGCAGGTCGAGGTGATACCAGGCTCCGCCGAACACGCGACGCTGCCAGGAGCCGAAGTTCGGCACGGTTACCAAGACAAGACCGCCTGGCCTGAGCGCGGCGTAGATGCGCCGGAGATCCGCCACGGGGTCGATCGTGTGCTCGAGCGAGTGCTGAAAGAGGGCGAAGTCGTAGGCGAACGGTTCGAGCCCAGCCGTTGCGAGCACCCCCTCGCGGGCGTCGATGCCGCGCCCGAGCATGACGGCCACGGCATCTGACGACGGCTCGACCGCGGTCATTCGCCAGCCGCGGGCGGCCAGCATCGCGCTCGTGTCGCCCCGTCCCGCGCCGACCAAGGAATCCCTGCCAGGCGCGGATCGCCTTGGAGATCAGGGTGACAATCGTGTGGTCGGGTTGCGTGTGAGGTCCATATCCGGATGGATAGAAGCCGGCGATCTCGGCGGGATCCACGAGAGGGAAGGTGACGCCGGCGCCGCACCCGGCGCAGATCGCGATCTCGAAGCGGCCCGGCGTCGCGTGGCCGCGATCAGGGGACGTGATGCTCGGCGGCGGCAGCGGTGCGGAGCAGATCGGGCATGCGGCCACGACTCTCACCCTATCCCAGCTCGACGCAGCGCTCGTCGAGTGCGGCGCGCAGGGCTCCAATTCGTGGCGATTCAAAAGAGCGTGCCGTCGTTGGTCTCGTGACGCGCCGCCGGCCGTCGCGATCCTCACAACAGCGTCCTTTGATCGGCATGCGGAACCGGCATCCAGCAGAGCCCCGCTGGGCAGCGCCTCGGCGGAGCAGTCCTGGGAGTGGGCTAGGGTCCCCTCGTGCGCCGACGGTTGCTGCTGGTCAGCTATTTCTATCCGCCGGATCCGTCTGTGGGGAGCCATCGCTGGGCCGCGATGGGCCCGCATCTGCGCGAGCTGGGTTTCGACGTCAAGGTCGTCACGACCGGGCTATTCGGCGCCCTCCCGGACGACCAGCCTGACGTCATCCGGACGGCCGACCTGCGAACGTCTTGGCTGCTCAGACGCGCCCTTCGGCGCCCGCCCGTTGAGCATCAGGCAGCCACATCGGACCCGGTCCCAAAGCTGCTTGCCTCCGGGCTGGTCCCCGACGCAGGCGTCGCGAGCTGGCTGCCCTTCGCCCTCGCAGCGACGCGGCGACTGTTACGCGCCGAACGCTTCGACTGCATCGTCACCAATAGCCCACTGGACTCCACGCACCTGCTTGGGCTCTTGCTTGGCGCGCGGCGACCCGCCTGGATCGCGGATTTCGAGGACCCCTGGCGCTTCGAGCCGCTGCGCGGGCCTTGGCCCTTCAGGGTGCAGGACCGGCTTGACGCGGCTATGGAGGCGCGGGTTGTGGGTTCGGTGGACCTGCTCGTCGGCGTGTCGGCGACGATGGTGGCCGACTTCGTGACTCGCTTCGGCGCCGGCTCAAGACACGTCACGCTTGCGTGGGATCCGGCGTTGGACGCGTCGGTCGAAGCCGCGACGCCGCCCGTGCCCGACCCGGCTCGCTTCAGCATCGTGCACACAGGCGGGCTCAGCTCTCCCCTCCGGCGTGACCCGAGCGCGCTGTTTGCTGCTCTCAAGCAACTTCACGCCGACGCGCCGCAGCTCGCGAGCCGACTCC
>JBEKNK010000087.1:0-11563 GCA_049522915.1 Solirubrobacteraceae bacterium
TCGGCGCCTTCTTCATCGCCCAGGCGGTCAAGCGGGAGGCGCCGCTGGTCAACGGGCACGGCGGCGTCACGCGATTTAGCCCAGACGGGCCCGGCGTCAGGGAGGCGCACTTCCATCTGAAGCTGTCGGTCAGCGATGTGGTGGAGGTGTCGGTGCTGAACGCTGCGGGTCGCGAGGTTCAGGTGATCGCGCGCGACCGCCGTGTCCCCGAGTACAAAAAGTTCGAGCTGATCTGGAACGGCACGATCGCTACCGGCGCCGTCGCGGCGCCCGGCGACTACCAGGTCGAGGTGCGCCTCGAGCGCGCCGGACGCACGGTGATCGTGCCCAACTTCCAGCTGGTCGTGAAGGGCCGCTCGAGTTGACTCTCGCCGCGGTCACCCTCGGCCATTCGCTGCTGAAGGCCGGACTGATCCTCGATGTTCTGCTCGCGGCGGAGGCGCTGTGCTCGATCGGGCGCGCCCGGCGCCTTGCGGTGGCCGGCGCGCTCGTGCTCTCACCGCTGCTGCTCGCCGCGGCGCTGTGGAAGTCGACCCAGGTCCTGCACCTTCGCCACCACGCTCTGCTGGCGTTCGCCGGAATCGTCGTCGCGTTGCTGGTGGTCGCCGCGCTGGCCGGCGTGCTCCGGTCGCGGCCGCGCCTGCTCGCGTTGTCTGCGGTGTTCGCGCTTCCCTTTCGCTTCTCGGTGATCTCCGGCGGGTCAGGCGGTGTGCTGCTCGTCCTCTACGCGGTGATCGGGGCGGGGGCGCTCGCGCTCGTCATCTGGAACGCGCCGGAGATCGAGACGGCCTCCGCTACGGCGGCCCTGGAGGACCCCGAACCATCGCCGCACGCCGGCGCGCAGGAGCGCCCGGCCGGTTGGCTCGAACGCTCGATCGCGCTGTTCATCGTGCTCTACGCGATCGCGGCGCTGTACACGCCGGACCTGAGCAAGGCGGCCGAGGAGATCTGCTTCTTCTACGTCCCCTTCGCGCTGCTGTTCGTGCTGCTGCGGCGGGTGCGCTGGGACCGCGCGCTGATCGAGCGGTGCGCCCGGCTGATCGTCGCCCTCGCGCTCCTGTTCGTCGTCGTCGCGGCCGTCGAGTACGCCACGGCGCACCTGCTCTTCCACGCGGACCTCGACTCCAACCAGCGCTTCTTCCGGGTCAACTCGCTGTTCTACGACCCCAACATCTACGGGCGCTTCCTGGCGCTGACGATGGTGGCGGTCGCCGCCGCGATGATGTGGGAGACCAGCCGGAGAAAGGTCGTGCTCGCGGCCGCCGTGCTGGCCGTGCTCTGGCTCGGGCTGCTCGGCTCGGTCTCCCAGTCGAGCATCGCCGCGCTGCTCGCCGGGCTCGCCGTGATCGCGGGGCTGCGCTTCTCGCCGCGCGCGAGCGCTGCCGGCGCGGCGCTCGTGGCGATCGCCGCCGTCGTGATCGCGATCGCGGACTCGGGCCCTCTGCACCTGACGTCGGCGAACAATGCGACCAGCGGGCGCGCGTCGCTCGTCAGGGAGGGGCTGGACCTCTTCACCGACCGGCCGATCGCCGGCTTCGGCGCGGCGTCCTTCTCCTGCGAGTACCTCCGTCACAGCGCCGGTACGCGCTCCTATGTCTGCGGCTCGCCCGCTCCGTCGGACGTCACCTCGGACTCGCACACGACGCCCGTGACGATCGCCGCCGAGCAGGGCGTGATCGGCCTCGCCGCCTACGTCGCGCTGCTGGTCGCCGCGATCCTCACGCTGGCTCGTGGCGGCCTGCGGAGCTCTCCCGTCCGCGTCGCGATCCTCGCCGCCTTCGTCGCGCTCGTGGTGCACACCTGGGCCTACGCCGATTTCCTCGAGGACCCGATCACCTGGGCGCTGCTGGCCGTCGGGGCCGCGCTCGCGCGCGAGTGACGTGTTCGACTACCTGAAGCGCCTCGTCAGGGCCGGCGTCGCCTACCAGGCCGGCGACATCCTCTCCAAGGGCGTCGCCGTGTTCACGCTCCCGCTCTACACGCGCTACGTCGACGCCGCCGGCTACGGGTACGTCGAGACGCTGCTGACAGCGGTGATCCTGCTCTCGATCGTGCTGCGTCTGGGCGTCGGCGAGGCGTTCATCCGCTTCTACTTCGACGACACCGACGTCGAGCGCCGCGACCTGATCGCCTCGGCGGCGGTTGCCTTCGTGTTCGTCACGACGACGATCGCGGCACTCGCCGGCGTGATCTTCTCGGGCGTCCTCTCCCGCGCGCTTCTCGGCGTTCACAACGCGGTGCTGTTCGACTTCGCGATGCTCGGGATCTGGGCGTTCACGAACCTGGAGATCGCCTACGCGCTGCTGCGCGCCGACGAGCGCACCGGGACCTACATGCGCGCCTCGGTCGTCAACGTTGTGATCACAATCAGCCTGACGATCTATCTCGTGGTCGGCCGCCACGACGGCGCCCGCGGGCTGCTCGCCGGCAACTACACGGCTTCGACGCTGGTGCTCTTCGGCCTGTGGTGGGTGGAGCGCGACCGCCTGCTCGCGCCGCTGCGGGCCGCCCGCAGGCGCTCGGTGCCCCGAACGCGTGCGCGCCTCACTCTTCCGGTGCGCGCGATGTTGGCGTTCGGGCTGCCGACGGTACCGGCCGATGCGAGCGTCTACGCGCTCCAGGTCGCCGACCGCTGGTACCTGCTGCGCGCCCAGAGCGCCGCCGCCGCCGGCCTCTACGCGCTCGCCGCCAAGCTCGCGACCGTCGTCTTCATCGCCGTGCGCGGCTTCCAGTACGCCTGGCCGCCGCTGGCCTACTCGGTCACCGACGACGATGTCGCCGCGCGGCTTTACGCGCTCGTCACCACCTACTACGTGCTCGCCACGGGCGTTGTCGTCGCCGGCGTCGCGCTGCTCGGGCGCTGGGCGGTCCGGCTGCTGCTCTACAAGGACTTCGGCGCGCACGACGCGCTGCCGTGGCTGGCGCTCGGCTGGGCGCTCTACGGCCTCTACCTGATCTTCGTCGTGATCTCCGGCCGCGCCCGGCGTACGCGGCGCAACCTGCCCGCGGCGCTCGTCGGCCTCGCCGTCAACATCGGGGGGCTCTTCCTGCTCGTGCCGGCGCTCGGCATCTCCGGCGCCGGGATCGCACTGGTGATCGCCTACGCGGCGATGATCCTCGTGATCTACCTGCTGACGCGCAGCGTCTTCAGCGTCGGCTTCGAGTGGGGGCGGCTCGGCCGGCTGGTGGCGGTGCTGGCAGGCGTCTCGGTCGCCGGCGAGCTCGCCCTGCCGACCTCGGGGGCGGCGGGGTTCCTGCTGCGCGGCCTGGCCTGGTGCGCGATCTTCCCGCTGCTGCGGATGGCAGGCTTCTTCAGCGCCGCCGAGCTGGCCCGGGCCGGCGCGCTGCTCGCGCGGATCCTGAGGCAGCGCCGCCCGCCGATGTGAGGGGGCGGAGCCCGCGGCCCTCTCGGTGACGCCGCGCGAGCCGCCGCCCTGGACCCCGGCGCTCAGGCGCCCCCGCGCGCGCTGTTGTAACGCGCCGCGACCTCGCGCAGCCCCTCGCCGCGCCCCGGCGCCAGCGCGGCGGCGGCGTGGGCGCGGTAGCGCCGCGCGTCGTGGCCGGGCAGGACGAGCGCCGCGAGCGCGCGCAGGCCGTAGGTCCAGGCGGTGAGCAGGCGCACGGCGGCGGCGGCGGCGGCGCCGTGGTGCTTGCGCATGTAGCGGTCGCGGCCGCGTGAGTACTCGATGATCCGCGCCATCGACAGCTCGCCGGTGGACAGCTGCTCGCGGTGGATCGCGACCGCGGAGGGCACGTAGAGCGTGTGCCAGCCGGCGTCGGCGAGGCGCTTCTGGAGGTCGACCTCGTCGCTGTAGACGAAGAAGTCGCCGTCCAGCCAGCCGACCTGCTCGGCGGCCTCGCGGCGCACCGCCAGCGCCGCGGACTGACCCCAGTCGACGCGTCGCACGGCCGTGCCGGTGCTCTGCACGCTGTAGAGGCGCGCGAGCATCACGGCGCCCGCGAGCGCGGTCGCGACGCTCGGGAAGCGCCAGGCCGACGCCTGGGGGGTGCCGTCGGCCCGCCGCAGTGAGGCCACCGCACAGGCGGCCAGCGGGTCGCGCTCGAGCGCGCGATGAAGCGCCACGGCCGCGCCGGCGAGCAGCTCGGAGTCCTCGTTGAGCAGCAGGCAGTAGCGCCCGCTCGCGCGCTCCATCAGCTCGCTGTCGGCCCAGGCCTTGCCGCGCCGCTCGCCCGGCTCGATCAGCTCGATCCGCTCGCCGCGCCCGCGCACCGCCTGCGCCGAGCCGTCGTCGGAAGCGTTGTCGAGCACCAGCACCTCGCTGGACACGCCCCCGAGCTCGGCTCGCGCAGCGGCGACCGCGTCGAGGCAGCGCATCAGCAGCTCGCGCCCGTTCGTATTCACGACGCAGAAGGAGATCTCGACGCCCACCCGCGTATTGTCGACGCCCGTGAAGGTTCACGTCGTCGATCCATCGGCGTACACCCCGGCCTACGACCACGCGCTGTGCGCCGCGCTCGCGCTCGCGGGGGTGGACGTCGAGCTCTTCACGAGCGCTTTCGCCTATGGCGAGGCGCCCGCACCCGCCGGCTACCGCCGACGCGAGCTGTTCTACCGCGCGGCGCGCGGGGCCCCGGCCTCACCGCGCCGGCGCGTGCTCAAGCTCGCCGGGCACGTCCCCGGCATGTTGCGCTACCGCGCCGCCGCGCGGGACGCCGACCTCGTGCACTTCCAGTGGTTCACGCTGCCGCAGCTCGACGGCCGGCTGCTGCCGCGCGGGCGCCCGCTCGTGGCGACCGCGCATGACGTCCTCGCGCGCGAGCCCACGCCGGCGCAGCGCGCCGCGCAGCTGCGCCTCTATCGCAGGATGGACGCCGTGGTCGTGCACTCCGAGCACGGCCGCGCGCGACTGATCGGCGAGCTCGGCCTGGCGGCGGAGCGCGTCCACACGATCCCCCACGGCACCTTCGAGCATCTCGCACAACAGCCGCAGACGCCGCTGCCTGGGGAGCTCGCGGCGGCCGCGGCGACGCAGGCGCCGGTCGTGCTCTGCTTCGGAGTGATCCGCCCCTACAAGGGGATCGATGTCCTGCTCGAGGCCTGGCACGACGGCCTCGCGGGGGCCGAGCTGTGGATCGTCGGTCGCCCGCGCGGCGTCGATGTCCGCGCCCTCGCCCGGCGGGCTCCCGCGAGCGTCCGCTGGGTCACCCGCTACGTCAGCGACGGCGAGCTCGCGGCCTGCTTCCGGCGCGCCGACCTCGTCGTGCTGCCCTACCGGGAGATCGAGCAGTCCGGGGTGCTGGCGGCGGCGCTCGCGTTCGCCTCGCCGCTGGTGCTCAGCGATGTCGGCGGCTTCGCGGAGGTCGCCGCGGCCGGCGCCGCGAAGCTGGTGCCGCCGGGCGATCCGGCGGCGCTGCGCGAGACGCTCGTGGCGCTGGTCGGCGACGGCGCCGAGCGTGAGCGCCTCAGCGCGGCCGCGCGTGCGCTCGCGGGCGGTGAATGGTCGTGGCAGCGAGTCGCCGAGCGCACGAAGGCGCTCTACAGCTCACTGCTCAGCTGACCGACTTGATCTCCGCTTCGACCGCTGAATAGGGGTCGTCGCCGACGATCGGCGATGCGGCGCCCTTGGGGCCGGTGATCGTCAGCGTCGGCGT
The DNA here is from genome assembly GCA_049522915.1 of Solirubrobacteraceae bacterium. Taxonomy (GTDB): domain Bacteria; phylum Actinomycetota; class Thermoleophilia; order Solirubrobacterales; family Solirubrobacteraceae; genus Palsa-513. Next base: position 5,614 of record JBEKNK010000087.1, read on the forward strand.
CGAGTTGAAGCCCGCCGCGTTCGCGGCCCGCGAGTCGGCGGTGACGTCGTTGGTGAGCGACTGGTCGTTGCGGGCGGCCTCCCACGTGGTGAGGTTCAGCCCCTTGACCTGCGCCGCGAGGCCCTGCATGTAGCTGTCGGTGACGTAGGGGGTGTCCTCGGATCCCTGCTCGTGGTACCACAGAAGGATGTAGTACCACTCGCGGTCCTGCAGGCCGGCGGCGCGGGCGGCAACCTGGGAGGCGACGTACTCGCCGGGGTTCGCCGTCGCGCTCGCGGTCTCCAGACCGCGGTAGACCAGCTTTACGCGGCCGGCGCGAACGTCGTCGCTGATCAGCTGCGGCTCGGCGCTGAGCGCAAACGCCTGGCAGATCGGGCAGACGAGGTCCCCGAACTCGGTGACGGTGACCGGCGCCGAGGGGTTGCCGAGGACGTTGCCCTTCTGCGGGATGCCGCTCAGCAGCGCGTCGACGGTCGTCTGTGCGGCGGGCTTGCTGGTGCTTGCGGCCTTGCTGCCGCCGTTGATCGCGAGCACCACGACCACGATCGCAAGCGCCGCGGCGGCGACCAGGCCGCCGAGCCAGATCAGGCGCATGCGCCGCGCCTGCGCGGCGTTCAGCTCGCGGTGGGCTGCCTCACGCGCGGCGCGGGCGGCGGCCTTCTGTTCTGCGCGGCTTGCCATCGTAATCAGTCTATCGGGAGCTATTAGTGTGGCCTTAAGCGCCGGTAGAGGACAATCCCCGCTCGTGAGCGCGCTCGCTGTCGTCTTCTGGGTCAGCGTGGCCCTGCTGGCGTACACCCACCTCGGCTACCCGCTGGTGCTGGCGCTCGCCGCCCGCGCGCTCGGGCCCGCGACGCCGCCCGCGAGCGCCACGACTCCCGCCGCGCCGCCCGCCCCGCCGCCGAGCGTCTCGCTGATCGTCGCCGCCCACGACGAGGGCACGGTGATCGCCGCCAGGGTCGCGAACGCGCTCGCGCTGGATTGGCCGCGCGAGCGCCTGCAGGTGGTGGTCTGCTCCGACGGCTCGACCGACGACACCGCCTCCCGTGCGCGCGACGCCGGCGCCGACCTCGTGCTCGATCTGCCGCGTGGCGGCAAGGTTCGAACGCAGGACGCCGGCGTCGCCGCCGCCCGCGGCGAGCTGCTCGCGTTCTCGGACGCCAACGCGAGCTGGGAGCCCGGCGCGCTCACGGCGCTCGCCGCCGCCTTCGAGGATCCGAAGGTCGGCTACGCCTGCGGCCAGATGCGCTTCGTGCAGGCGGGCGAGGGCCCGGCCGCCGACAACCAGGAGGGCCTCTACTGGCGCTACGAGATGGCGGTTCGCGCGCGCGAGTCGCGGCTGGCCTCGGTCACCGGCGGCAACGGCGGGATCTACGCCGTGCGCCGCGAGGCCTACCTGATCGTCGACGAGCGGATGGGCCACGACCTCAGCTTCCCCTTCAACATGGTCAGACGCGGCTGGCGGGCGGTGTATGTCCCCGCGGCGGCGGCGAGTGAGAAGATGGTGCCCTCGATCGACGGGGAGTTCGCCCGCAAGCGGCGCATGCACAGCCATGCCTGGCCGATCGTGCTGCGTGGCGGCATGCTCTCGCCCCGCGGCTACGGCCTGCGTTACGGCTGGATGATCCTCAGCCATCGCGTCCTGCGCTACGCCACACCGGCGCTGCACGTGATCGCCTTTGCGACCAACGTTGCGCTGATCGGCAGCGGGCCGGTCTATGTGGTCACGCTGGCTGCCCAGGCAGCGCTGCTGCTCGCCGCCGCCGCCGCGGCGCGCATCCGCTGGCGCGCGCTGCTGCTGGCCCGCTACTACGTGCTGATGAACGCGGCGCTCGCGGCCGGCCTGTGGGACTACCTGCGGCGCGGCACGCCGGCCGGCTGGGACGCGCCGGAGGGGACGCGGTGATCCGCCGCGCGATCGACGTCGCGGTCGCGGCGAGCGTGCTGGTGCTCAGCGCGCCACTGCTGGCGATCGCGATCGTCGCGATCCGTCTCGAGTCGCGCGGGCGCGGGATCTACCGCCAACGCCGCGTCGGCGAGGGCGGGCGCGAGTTCGACGTGCTCAAGCTGCGCACGATGGTCAGCGGCGCCGAGGCGCTCGGCGCCGGTCTAGCGGTCGACGAGGGGGACGCGCGGATCACGCGCACCGGGGCGTGGCTGCGCCGAACCTCGCTCGACGAGCTGCCGAACCTGTGGAACGTGCTGCGCGGCGAGATGTCGCTGATCGGGCCGCGCCCGACGGTCCCCTCGCAGGTCGCGCTCTACGACGAGCGCCAGCGCGGACGCCTTGCGATCAAGCCGGGGATGACGGGCTGGGCGCAGGTCAACGGCCGCGCCTCGCTGCCCTGGTCGGAGCGGATCGAGCTGGATCTGTATTACATCGCCCACCGCTCGCTGCTCCTGGACGCGCGCATCCTCCTTGCGACCGCGCGCGTCCTGCTGCGCGGCGGCGGCATCTACCGCGGCGAGAGCGGCGGCTGGGACGGTCCGCGCAGGTAGCGGACCACCGAGAGGACCAGCAGCAGCGTGAGGATGATCGCCGAGCCGACGCACCACTCGCAGTAGATCGGGTGACCGGGGATCGTGAAGGTCTCCTGCCAGGTCAGATAGGCGCTGAAGCCGAAGCCGAACAGCGTCAGCGCGAGTGTCGCCAGGCGCGTCCACTCGCGCTCGGGGAGCAGCAGCGAGCTGACGATGCCGACGTAGCCGATCGCGCCGAGCAGCGCGACGGGCACGCCGGCGAGCTCCGCGTACTGCGACGTTTGAACGGTCTCGCAGGGGCTGGCGCCGTTGTGGCTGGCGGTGCAGACCAGCTTCAGGCCGCCGTAGTGCACGATCGTCAGATAGGTCGCGTCGCCGAGCCCGAGCACGGCGAGCACGATCATCACGCGAAGCATCGTCGTCCGGCTCACCGCGGCCAGATCTCCCGGCGGCCGATCATCGGCTCGGCAGCATACGCTGGTCCTGGCGCGCCCGCGCCCGTGCGCTCGCCATGGCCGTAGTCACCCCAATCACCTTACCGACCGCCGCCGTCGGGACCGGTGCCGTTTGAGCACGCCGGCGCAGGAGCTGCGCGGGCTGCCGCGCCTGCTGGTGGTGATCCGCGCGCCCGGCGCGCGCGGGCTGCTGTTCGCGCGCACGCTCGGCTCGCTGCCGGTCGGGATGGTCCCGCTCGGCCTGATCCTGCTGCTGCGGGCGGCGGGCCGCTCCTACGCGCTCGCCGGGGTGGCGGACGGCGCCTACGCGCTCGGGGTCGCGACGATGCAGCCGCTGCTCGGGCGCCTGATCGATCGTGTCGGGATGGCGCGCGTGCTGGCCCCGCTCGCGGTCGCCTTCCCGACCGTCCTGGTCGCGACGACGCTCGTGGGGTCCGATCGCGGCGCGCCGCAGGCGGTCACGGTGCTCCTCGCGCTGTTCGCCGGCGCGAGCATGCCGCCGCTGGGGGCCTGCATGCGCTCGCTGTGGCCGATGCTGATCCCCGGCCCCGAGCTCCGTCCCACGGCGTTTGCGATCGACGCCGTGCTGCAGGAGATGGCGTTCGTGCTGGGGCCGCCGCTGCTCGCGCTGCTGGTCACCGTCGAGAGCCCGCGGATCGCGCTGTTCGCGGCCGCCGGCGCCGGCGCCGTCGGGGCGGGCGTGTTCGCGGCACGCTCGCGCTCCCATCACGTGCGCACCAAGCGCAGCGGCGGTGCGCTGCGCTCCGGGCGGGTGCGCCGGCTGCTGGCGATGAGCGCCGTGCTCGGAGGCTCCTTCGGCGCGACCGAGGTCGCGATGCCGGCGTTCTGCGAGCACCACGGCGCGCGGGCGTCCGCCGGCCTGATTCTCGCGTCGCTCGCGCTCGGCTCGGCGGTCGGCGGGGCGATCTTCGGAGCGCGCGCCACGCGGACGGCACCCACGCGCCGGCTGCTCGTCGCGCTGTGCTCGTATGCGGTCCTGCTCGTGCCGCTGCTGGCGGCGCCGTCGATCCCGCCGATGGCGGCGCTCGCGTTCCTCGCCGGGATGCCGATCGCGCCCGTCTTCGCCGGCGCGTACCTGCTGCTCGACCGCTTCAGCGTCCCCGGCGCCGTGACCGAGACGTTCGCCTGGAACACGACCTGCATCTTCACCGGCGCCTCGATCGGCACCGCGCTCGGCGGCGCGCTGATCGCGCCCGGCACCTACCGCGCCGCGCTGGCGCTGGCGATCGGGCTCGGCCTGGCGTGCCTGGCGCTGGTCGGCGGCTACGCCCGCGGCAGCCAGCTCGACAGCTGAGGCGGCCGCGTAGCGGCCGGCCAACCGGGGTACGCCCTACGATCTCCAGGCGATGAAGGAGCGCGACGGCGACCGCTGAGGCACCCGACTCGCCCGGGCCGATCGTCCTGCGCACCGACCTGGTGATCGAGGGCGACTGCGCGGAGGTCCTTCCGCGCCTGCCGGCCGGTGCGTTCGAACTGATCTACATCGACCCGCCGTTCAACACCGGCGTGCGCCGGCGCCACCGCCGCCTGGAGGTCGTTCGTGACGCCGAGGGTGACCGCGCCGGCTTCGGCGGCCGCCGCTACCGCTCGAGCCCCGCCGCCGTCGAGATGGACTACGAGGACCGTTTCGAGGACTACCTCGAGTTCCTGGGCCCCAAGCTCGAGCGCGCCCGCGAGCTGCTCGCGCCGCAGGGGACCCTGTACGTGCACCTCGACTACCGCGAGGCGCATTACGTGAAGGTCGCCCTCGACGGCGTCTTCGGTCGCGAGTGCTTTCTCAACGAGATCATCTGGGCCTACGACTACGGCGCCAAGCCGACGCGCCGCTGGCCCGCCAAGCACGACACGATCCTCGTCTACGTGCGAACCCCCGGCGGCCACCTCTTCGACGCCGACGCCGTCGAGCGCGAGCCCTACATGGCGCCCGGCCTCGTCGGCCCCGAGAAGGCGGCCAGGGGGAAGCGGCCGACCGACACCTGGTGGCACACGATCGTCCCGACCGCCGGCCGCGAGCGCACCGGCTATCCGACGCAGAAGCCCGAGGGTGTCCTGCGGCGGATCGTCTCGGCCTCCTCGAGCCCCGGCGGCTGGTGCCTTGACTTCTTCGCCGGGTCGGGCACCCTCGGTGCGGTGTGCGCGCAGCTGGGACGCCGCTACGTCCTGATCGACTCGAGCCCGCAGGCGATCGCGGTGATTCGCGAGCGCCTCGCCGTCCCCGACTCCACGCCGCCCGCGACCCCGCCCGCGACCCCGCCCGGCTCCACCCCGCCCGCGACCCCGCCCGGCTCCACGCCGCGCGCGACCCCGCCCGCCTGATGCTGCCGACCCATCACCTGATCGCCTTCTTCGTGACGGTGTACGTGATCATCCTGATCCCCGGGCCGAGCGTGCTCTTCATCGTCAGCCGCGGGATCGCGCTCGGGCGCCGCGCCGCACTCGCGACGGTGCTCGGCAACAGCTGCGGCTTCGCGGTGCTGCTGGCGCTCGTCTCGCTCGGCCTCGGCGCGATCATCGAGCGCTCGGACGCCGTCTTCGTCACGCTGAAGCTGATCGGCGCCGCCTACCTCATCTACCTCGGCGTGCGCAACATCCGCGATCGCCGCGCGCTCGCCGGCCTGCTGCGCTCGGGGCCCGTGACTCCCAGGCCGCTGGCGCGAATCGTCCGCGAGGGGTTCATCGTCGGTGTGACCAACCCCAAGGGGCTGATCATCTTCACCGCGATCCTGCCGCAGTTCATCGACCGCTCGCAGGGCCACGCGACGCTGCAGCTGCTGACGCTCGGAGCGATCTGCGTCGGCCTCGCGATGCTCTCCGACGCGGCCTGGGGCCTGGGCGCCGGGAGCGCCCGCGCCTGGCTCGGCCGCTCGCCGAGGCGACTCGAGCGCCTCAGCGCGACCGGCGGTGTGATGCTCGTCGGACTCGGCGTCGGCCTCGCGGTGACCGGCCGCCAGCCGTAGCGACCCGTATCGCCCGAGCCTAGGACCCGCCCCGCC
>JBEKNK010000088.1:0-11341 GCA_049522915.1 Solirubrobacteraceae bacterium
TGATCCAGACCTTGCCGCCGCGTCGGATCTTGCGGGTCATCGCGATACGAGCGGCCTCGATCTGCCGGTTGGTCAGCCAGCCGCATTCGAGCGCCTTCAGGCCGTACTCGCCGAACTGCACGCTGACCTGGCCGCGCGAGAGCCCACCACGACGTCCGCGGTGCTGCTTGCGGTGCTTGACACGCTTGGGAGCAAGCATCAGCGACCACCGCCTCCGGGACCGCCGGGACCGCGCCCGCGCCCGCCACCGCCGCCACCGCGGCCGCCCGGACCACCGCCGCCGGGTCCGCCGCCACGTCCGCGTCCGCCCGGACCGCCGGGGCCGCCCGGTCCGCCGGGCCCACCCGCGCCGCCGCGGCCGCGGCCGTTGCGGCCACCGCGCTCGCCGCGCTCGGAGCGATCGGCGCGATCGCCACCGCCGGCCGGCGCCGGAGCGCTCATGTCGGTCAGATCGGTGCCGGTGTAGCCCTCGGGCATGATCTCGCCCTTGTTGATCCAGCACTTGACGCCGATCCGCCCGAACGTGGTGCGCGCCTCATAGAACCCGTAGTCGATATCGGCACGCATCGTGTGCAGCGGCACGCGCCCGTCGGAGTAGGCCTCGGTGCGAGCCATCTCAGCGCCGCCGAGGCGGCCGGAAACCTGGACCTTGACGCCCTTGGCGCCGGATCGCATCGCGCTGGTCAGCGCGCGCTTCATCGCGCGCCGGAAGGCGACGCGATTCTGCAGCTGCTCGGCGATCGACTGCGCGACGAGCTTCGCGTCGAGCTCGGGGCGCTTGATCTCGAGGATGTTGACCTTGATCTGCTTGCCGGTGATGCGATGGAGATCCTTGCGCAGCGCGTCGACCTCGCTGCCGGACTTGCCGATCACGATGCCCGGGCGCGCGGTGCGGATGTTGATCTCGACCTCGTTCGCATCCTTCTTGATCGTGATGTCCGACAGGCCGGCGTGCGCCAGCTTCTTGATGATGTGCTCGCGGATCTTCACGTCCTCGGCAAGGAACTCGGCGAAGTTGCGCTCGTTGAACCAGTTCGACTGCCAGTCGTGGATGTAACCCACGCGCATCGACTCGGGGTGAACCTTCTGTCCCATCTCTACTCCTTCGGCGCGAGCGTGATCGAGAGGTGAGCGGTCCGCTTGTTGATCGGCGTCGCGCGGCCCATCGCCCGCGGGCGGAAGCGCTTGAGCGTCGGTCCGACGTCGGCGGTGACGGCCTTTACGTGCAGCTCGTCGGCGATCAGCTCGTGGTTGTGCTCGGCATTGGCGACCGCGGAGTCCAGCAGCTTGGCCCAGTCCTTCGCAACCCCGCGCGGCGCGAACGCAAGGATCGCACGGGCCTCGGGAACCGACTTGCCGCGGATGTGGTCGCAGACGAGCCGTGCCTTGCGTGCCGAGCTGCGCACGTAGCGGGCGTGGGCATGCACGAGCTGCACCTGCGCCGGAGCGTCCTTCGAGGCGCGCCGGCGCCCGGGGACAAGCCGGCGACCGGGTCCGCCCGACCGCGCGGGCGGCTTCTTCGCAGCGGCAGGGGCGCGGGGGGCCGGCTTTGGCGCCGACAGCTCTGCCGGCGCCGTGGCCACTCCCTCCTCGACCTTCCCCTGGCGAGCGCGAAGCCGCCGAGGCTTTGGCGCCTCCGCGGCAGAGCTTTCCTGCGTGCTGGCCGCGAGAGGCTCGGCGGCCCTGGCGCGAACACGCGCGCGGCGAGGCTTCTCCGTCTGCTCGGGCGTCGTCTCGGGCTTCGCCGCTTCGCCGGCCTTCCTGGTCGGCCGGCGAATGCGCTTGGGCTTCTCGCTGGCGGCGGCGTCGGCGGCAGCGGCGGCGGGCTGGGCCGAGGCGCCACGGCCGCGGCGCGCCGGCGGCTTCGCCGCCGCCGACTCCTGCGCGGGCGGCGGGGAATCGGTCTTCTGATCCTCTTCGGCCATCGCTAGCGCACCTTCCCCGAGCCGGCGTGGCCGCGATAGGTGCGCGTCGGCGCGAACTCGCCGAGCTTGTGCCCGACCATCGACTCGCTGACGAAGACGGGAACGTGCTTGCGGCCGTCGTGGACGGCGATCGTGTGGCCGACCATCTCCGGGAAGATCGTCGAGCTGCGTGACCAGGTCTTGATCATCTGCTTGCTCGAGGCCGAGTTCATCGCTTCGATGCGCGCCATCAGGCGCTCCTGCACGAACGGCCCCTTCTTGCTCGAGCGGCTCATCGCTTGCCCTTTCCGCGACGGCGCCCGCGAACGATGTAGCGGTCCGAGAGCTTCCCGCGCTTGCGCGTGCGATAGCCGAGCGTCGGCACGCCCCAGGGTGTGACCGGATGGCGCCCGGCGGTCGTCGAGCCCTCGCCACCACCGTGCGGGTGGTCGACCGGGTTCATCGCAACGCCGCGGGTCTGCGGGCGCACACCCATGTGGCGTTTGCGCCCGGCCTTGCCCACCTTGACGTTCTGATGCTCGGCGTTGCCGATCACGCCCACTGTCGCGCGGCACTCCGCGCGCACCAGGCGCATCTCGCCGGAGGGCAGGCGCAGCGTCGCCATGTCGCCGTCCTTCGCCATCAGCTGGATCGAGGTGCCGGCCGAGCGGCCGAGCTGGCCGCCGCGCCCGGGTGCGAGCTCGACGTTGTGCACGACCGTGCCGGTCGGCATCTTCGCCAGCGGCAGGCAGTTGCCGACGGTGATGTCGACGTCCTCGCCGGAGGCGACGCTCATTCCCACCGTGAGGCGCGCGGGAGCGAGGATGTAGCTCTTGACGCCGTCGGCGTAGTGCAGCAGCGCGATGTAGGCGGTCCGGTTGGGGTCGTACTCGATCGCCGCGACGCGGGCCGGAACGCCGTCCTTGCGGCGCTTGAAGTCGATCCGGCGGTACAGGCGCTTGGCGCCGCCGCCGCGATGCCGTGAGGTCTTGCGGCCGAACGAGTTGCGCCCACCGCTCTTCTTCAGGCCCTCGACCAGCGAGCGCTCGGGCTCGGTCTTGGTGATCTCCTTGAAGTCGGGGTAGGAGACGAAGCGCATCCCCGCGCTCGTCGGCTTGGGCTTGCGGATCGCCATCAGGTCACGCTCTCGAGTGTCGCGAAGATCGGGATCGTCTCGCCCGCGCGGACCTGCACGATCGCCTTCTTCCAGGTGCGTGTGCGCCCGCGCGAGATTCCGCGGCGCTTCGGCTTGGACTTCACCGAGATCGTGCGGACCGCCTCGACGTGGACGTCGAACAGCGCCTCGATGGCCTGACGCACCTGGGTCTTGTGCGCGTCGGGGTGGATGCGGAAGGTGTAGCGGCCGGCTGCTGCCAGCACGTAGCTCTTCTCGGAGACGACGGGCTGGATGATCACCGTGGAGGGCTCCATCAGTCGCCCGCCCCCTCCGCCTCGGCCCTGTTGCTGCCGAGCGCCCGCGCGGTCAGCTCGGCCAGCGCCGAGGCGGAACACAGCAGCGAGGCCGCGCCGACGATGTCGGCGACGCCGACGCTCGAGGGAGCGAGCACCGCGACGCGCTCGATGTTGCGGAACGACAACCCGGCGCCGCGTTCCTCGCCGGTGACGACGACGAGCGTGGCGCGCGGCTTGCCCCAGTCGGCGAGCAGCGCCGCCGCGGCCTTGGTCGAGGGCTCCGCGAAGGCGGCGGTGTCGAGGATCGCGATCGTGCCGCGGCCGGCATGCAGCGACAGTGCGCTGCGCAGCGCCGCACGGCGCTCCTTGCGGTTGACCTTGAAGGTGTAGGAGCGCGGATGTGGTCCGAACACGACGCCGCCGCCGGAGAAGATCGGTGAGCGCGTCGAGCCGGCGCGGGCACGGCCGGTGCCCTTCTGGCGCCACGGCTTGGAGTTGCCGCCCGAAACCAGGCCACGGGTCTTCGTCGCGGCCGTCCCGCGCCGGCGCGCCGCCAGCTCGGCGCGCACCGACTCGTGCAGGAGCGGGCCGTTGAAGCGCGCGCCAAAGGCGGTGTCATCGAGCGCGAGCGGCTTCGAGCCGCCGCCCAGGACGGGGGCCTCAGCCATCGCTGCGCACCTCCACGTAACCGTTCCGCGGTCCCGGCACCGAGCCGCGAACGAACAGCAGGTTCTCGCCGGCGCGGACCTCGACGACCTCGAGTCCGCGCTGCGTGACGCGCTTGTTGCCCATCTGACCGGGGCCGCGAATCCCCTTCATCACGCGGGCGGGCCAGGCCGAGGCGCCGATCGAACCCGGAGCACGCACGTTGTGGGAGCCGTGGCCGGCCGGGCCGCGGCTGAAGCGGTGGCGCTTGATCGTGCCCTGGAAGCCCTTGCCCTTGGAGACGCCAGAGATCTTCACGTGCTGTCCGGGCTCGAACACCGAGACATCGAGGGTCTCGCCGACGTGCAGCCCGTCACCCTCGCCGCGGAACTCCACGAGGTGGCGCAGCGGCGGCGCATCGGCCTTCTTGAGATGGCCGAGCTCGGGCTTGGTCAGCGCCTTCTCGCGCACGCTGCCGAAGGCGAGCTGCACGGCGTCGTAGCCGTCCCGCTCGCTGGTGCGGATCGCGGTCACGTGGCACGGGCCGGCGGCCAGCACCGTGACGCGTGCCAGCGCTCCATCCTCGCCGAAGATCTGCGTCATGCCAAGCTTGCGTGCGAGGATCGCGGCCATCAGCTCGCCAGTCGGATCTCGATGTCGACGCCGGCGGGAAGGTGGTCGAGCCGCTGCAGCGAGTCGACGGTCTTCGGCGTCGGGTGGTGGATATCGATCAGCCGCTTGTGCGTGCGGATCTCGAAGTGCTCGCGCGAGTCCTTGTCCTTGAAGGGGCTGCGGATCACGCAGTAGACGTTCTTCTCGGTCGGCAGCGGCACGGGCCCGGACACCGTCGCGCCGGTGCGCGTCGCGGTGTCCACGATCTCCTTGGCGGCCGTTTCGATCGCCTGGGTGTCGTAGGCCTTCAGTCTGATGCGAATCTTGTTCTGGGATGAGGCCATTGGGCCGCTGATCTCGTTTCGTGCTGTTGCTCTGCGAATTTGCTTGCGTCACGGCCGATTCGGGCAAGGACGCGCACAGTGGTGCGCGGTGAAAAGGCCGTCACAGCTGCCCGCCTCACCGGCCGGTCGGACCGCGAGTCCGTGTGATGTCGTATCTGTTGTTAACGGCGGGCAGCGGACCGCGCGCTGCCCTGTCTGCCGCCCTACTTGATGATCTCGGTCACGACGCCGGAGCCGACCGTGCGGCCGCCCTCGCGGATCGCGAACCGCAGACCCGGGTCCATCGCGATCGGCTGGATCAGCTCGATCTCCATCTGGACGTTGTCTCCCGGCATCACCATCTCGACACCCTCGGGCAGATTTGCCACGCCGGTGACGTCGGTGGTGCGGAAGTAGAACTGAGGCCGGTACCCGGAGAAGAACGGCGTGTGACGACCACCCTCCTCCTTCTTCAGCACGTAGACCTCGCTCTTGAAATGCGTGTGCGGGGTGATCGATCCCGGCTTGCACAGCACCTGTCCGCGCTCGATCTCCTCGCGCTTGGTGCCACGCAGCAGGCAGCCCACGTTGTCGCCCGCCTGTCCCTGGTCAAGGATCTTGCGGAACATCTCGACACCGGTCACAACCGTGTTGGCGGTGTCCTTGATGCCGACGATCTCGACCGTCTCGCCGGTCTTGATGATTCCCTGCTCGATGCGACCCGTCGCGACGGTGCCGCGACCGGTGATCGAGAAGACGTCCTCGACCGGCATCAGGAAAGGCTTGTCGAGGTCGCGCTCGGGCTCGGGGATGTAGGAATCCAGCGCCGCGGCGAGCTCGAGGATCTTCTCGCGCGAGGCCTCGTCGCCCTCCAGCGCCTTCAGCGCCGAGCCGATCACGAACGGGATGTCGTCGCCGGGGAAGTCGTAGTAGGAGAGCAGCTCGCGTACCTCGACCTCGACCAGTTCGAGCAGCTCCTCGTCGTCGACCATGTCGGCCTTGTTGAGGAATACGACGATATAGGGGACACCGACCTGGCGCGCGAGCAGAATGTGCTCGCGGGTCTGGGGCATCGGACCGTCGGCAGCGGAGACGACCAGGATCGCGCCGTCCATCTGCGCGGCGCCCGTGATCATGTTCTTCACGTAATCGGCGTGGCCGGGACAGTCCACGTGCGCGTAGTGACGGTTCTCCGTCTGGTACTCGACGTGGGAGGTCGCGATCGTGATGCCGCGCTCGCGCTCTTCCGGAGCGTTGTCGATCTCTTCGAAGCTCTTGGCCTCGCCGCCCATCTTCTCCGCCAGGACGTTTGTGATGGCAGCGGTCAGCGTCGTCTTGCCGTGGTCGATGTGACCGATCGTGCCGACGTTGACATGCGGCTTGTCGCGCTCGAACTTCGCCTTGCCCACTTGTGTTGCTCCTGTGATCGACGTTTTGGCATCCGCCGCGAAGGCGAACCCGGGAATACTCTCAGAAACGCCGCACGTTGCGCGGCGCGGTTGCTCTCAGGCCGCTCGCGACTCTCCTCCGCGGCTCTCCACGACCTTCTCGGCGATGTTCGGTGGCACTTCCTCGTAAGCCTCGAACTGCATCGTGTAATTCGCCCGCCCCTGCGTGTTGGAACGCAGGTCAGTGGCGTACCCGAACATCTCCGAAAGCGGAACGCGCGCCGTCACTGTCAGCGCGTTGCCGCGACGCTCCTGCCCCTCGATCCGCCCGCGTCGGCGGGAGAGGTCTCCGATCACCTCACCAAGGAAATCCTCGGGGGTGACGACCTCGACGGCGAAGATCGGCTCCAGCAGCACCGGCTTGGCACGCCGCGCGGCCTCCTTGAAGGCGAGCGATCCGGCGACCTTGAAGGCGATCTCCGAGGAGTCGGTGTCGTGGTACTTGCCGTCCACGAGCGTGACGCGGATGTCGACCATCGGGTAGCCGGCCTTGACGCCGTTCTCGAGCGCCTCCTCGCAGCCCTTCTCGACGGCCGGGATGAACTCGCTCGGAACCGAGCCGCCCCTGATCTTGTTGACGAAGTCAAAACCCTCTCCGGGCGCCGGCTCGAGGTCGATGTAGACGACGCCGTACTGGCCCGAGCCGCCGGTCTGGCGGATGAACTTGCCCTCGACGTGGCGAGCCTCGCCGCGCACCGTCTCGCGGTAGGACACCTGCGGGCGCCCGACGTTGGCCTCGACGTGGTACTCGCGCTTCATCCGGTCCACCAGCACCTCGAGGTGCAGCTCACCCATCCCGGAGATCTCGGTCTGGCCGGTCTCCTCGTTGGTCTGCACGCGGAAGGTCGGATCCTCCTCGGCGAGGCGGCCGAGCGCCACCGACATCTTCTGCTGGTCGATCTTCGTCTTGGGCTCGACGGCGACCTTGATCACGGGCTCGGGGAAGACGATCTGCTCGAGCTTGATCGGCGCGTCGGGGGCGGCGAGGGTGTCGCCGGTCGTTACCTGCTTGATCCCGACCGCCGCCGCGATGTCGCCGGCGTAGACCTCACTGACCTCCGCGCGGTCGTTGGCGTGCATCATCAGGATGCGCCCGATCCGCTCGGTCTTGCCGGTCGAGACGTTCAGCACGCGCGCGCCGGCCTCGAGCTTGCCCGAGTAGACGCGGAAGTAGGTGAGCTTGCCGACGAACGGGTCGGCCATGATCTTGAAGGCGAGCGCCGCGAAAGGCTGGCTCTCGTCGGCCGAGCGGTACGCGTCGCGGCCTTCGGGGTCGCCGCGCACCGGCTCGATCCCGTGCACCGGCGGCACGTCCAGGGGCGAGGGCAGGTAGTCGACGACGGCGTCCAGCAGCGGCTGGACGCCTTTGTTCTTGAACGAGGACCCGCACAGCACCGGCGTGAACGCGATCGCCAGCGTCGCCTTGCGGATCGCCGCCTTCAGCAGCGCCTCCGGGATCTCGGACTCCTCCAGGATCAGCTCGACCAGCTCGTCGTCGAAGTGGGAGACCTCCTCGAGCAGGTGCTCGCGCGCGGTGGCGGCGGCGGCGGCGAGCTCGGCCGGGATCTCGCGCGACTCCTGCTCGGTGCCGAGGTCGTCGAGGTAGTAGATCGCGCGCATCGCCACCAGGTCGATGACGCCGGCGAAGTCCCCCTCGACACCGATCGGCAGCTGGATCGGCACGGGATGCGCGCCGAGGCGATCGATCATCGTCTGCACGCCGCGCTCGAAGTCGGCGCCGATGCGGTCCATCTTGTTGATGTAGGCGATCCGGGGGACCGAGTACTTGTCCGCCTGGCGCCACACCGTCTCCGACTGCGGCTCGACGCCGGCGACGGAGTCAAACAGCGCGATCGCGCCGTCGAGGACCCGCAGCGAGCGCTCCACCTCGACCGTGAAGTCGACGTGGCCGGGGGTGTCGATGATGTTGATCCGGTGGTGGTTCCACTCGCACGTCGTGGCCGCCGAGGTGATCGTGATGCCGCGCTCCTGCTCCTGCTCCATCCAGTCCATCGTCGCCGCGCCCTCGTGGACCTCGCCGATCTTGTAGGTGCGCCCCGTGTAGTAGAGGATGCGCTCCGTCGTCGTGGTCTTGCCGGCGTCGATGTGCGCCATGATCCCGATGTTGCGGGTCTTTTCGAGTGGGAAGGCTCTTGGCATCGTGGTGGTGGCGGGTCCGGTGCGGCGATTGTGCTTGGCGCGAGCGGCCCGGGAGCGGGCAAAAAAATAGGGCCGGTGGGCCCACGCAGAGTCCTGCTCAAGCCCCGTCTGCGTCGTTATGTGGTCGCGGTCTCCATGTTCGTGAACAGGTGCGTGCTCTGCCGTTTGCGGACGCGCACGGTCGCACTCACCGCCCGGCGATCATAGCAGAGGCCCGACGGCGCACCGGGGCTGCAACCGCCCCTGCGCCGCCTACCAGCGGTAGTGCGCGAACGCCTTGTTGGCCTGCGCCATGCGGAAGATGTCGTCCTTGCGCTTGTATGCCCCGCCCTGCTGAGACTGCGCGTCGAGCAGCTCGCCGGCGAGCCGCGCCGACATCTGCTTCTCGCGGCGGTTGCGGGCGAATTCGACGAGCCAGCGGACGGCCAGCGTGCGCGCGCGCCGCGCCGGGACCTCGACGGGAACCTGGTAGGTGGCGCCGCCGACTCGCCGCGAGCGGACCTCCAGCGCGGGCGTCAGGATCTTGACCGACTCCTCGAGCGCCTCGACCGGGTCCTTGCCTGTCTTCTCCGCGAGGATCGCCAGCGCGTCGTAGACGATCCGCTCGGCCGTGGACTTCTTGCCGTCGAGCATCACCTTGTTGACGACCTGCTGCACCAGTCTCGAGCGATGGACGGGGTCCGGCTCGAGCGGGCGGATCTGGGCGGCGGCGCGGCGGGGCATCAGGCGTGGCTCACGGCTTCTTGACGCCGTACTGCGAGCGCGCCTTCTTGCGGTCGCTGACGCCGGCCGCGTCGAGCGCCCCGCGCACGACCTTGTAGCGCACACCGGGAAGGTCCTTGACGCGACCACCGCGAACGAGCACGACCGAGTGCTCCTGCAGGTTGTGCCCCTCGCCCGGGATGTAGGCCGTGACCTCGATCGAGCCGGTGATCCTCACGCGGGCGACCTTGCGCAGCGCCGAGTTCGGCTTCTTCGGCGTCGTCGTGTACACGCGCGTGCAGACGCCGCGCCGTTGAGGTGCGGCGACCTTGCGCTTGCGACCCTTGCCAGACTTCAGGCCGGGGGTCGCGAGCTTCTTCTTGGGCGGCTTGCGTCCGATCCGGACGAGCTGGGAAGTGGTCGGCATGCGGGCTGGGATGGTACCAGAGGCGGCGAGAACGCCCGCCGCACCGGCTTCTAGACGGACGCCACGGCCGCGCGACGGGCGCCGACGGACGGCATCAGAGCCGCCGCGAGCATGATCGCGACAAGCCCGAGGCTCTGCGCGACGATGCCCAGCGCGCCGCCCGGCATCGGGTCTCCGAAGACGAAGATCCCGCCGGCGATCGCCGAAATGTTCGCGGTCGCGCTGGTGATCGCGATCACCGGCACGGCGTCGCCGTCCTGAAAGGATTTCGCCGAGGCGAAGAACGCGACGACGGAGGCCACGAGGGTGACGCCGAGCCACGGGCTCACGATGCCGAGCACGCCGTGGGCGCCGACGATCCCCGTCAGCGCCTTGATCGAGACGTCGGAGACGCCGAACAGGAGGCCGCTGGCCGCGCCGAGCATCGTGCCGTGATGCTCACGCGGGGCGCCGGCTCGCGGGCCGACGATCAGCAGGGCGCCGACCGCGCAGACACCGGCCTCGAAGGCGATCATCGCCGCGGGCGAGAAGGACGAGTGCGCGCCGCGAACGCTCGGGACGGTCAGCGCGAAGGCGACCAGCCCGACGGCGGTCAGCGCGAGCCCGGCCCACTGGCGGCGCCCGACCGGGAAGCCGAAGACGCGGTCAGCCATCAGGCCGATCAGCACGATGCCGCCGGCGAGCACGACCTGCACGACGCTGAGCGGCGCGAGCGCCATCGCCGCGACGTGCAGAATCCAGGCGACGGCCGCGATCAGCATGCCGGCGGCGAACCAGCGTGTGCGAAACAGCGCCCGGCCGGAGCGCAGCGGATGGCTCGCGAGCACGCGTGGCGCGCTGCGGGCGCCACGCTGCTTGCAGAAGAACGCAAGGTTGGTGACGATTGCGCAGCAGAGCGCGAAAAGAATTCCGAGTTGGATTGTCAGGGCTCCATGAAGAGTGATGCGGGCGCGCCGTTCGCGCCTGATTCCCTATCGGCCGGCCGTGGCCTGCGCTTGACTTGCCGCTCGCAGGAGGCGGGTACCGTGGGTGCGGTGAAGGGCAAGCCTATCGCAGCGCTCGCCGCGGTCGCGCTGGTGGCGGCGGCGAGTGGCACCGGCGCAGCCCCGTCGAGCTGCGTCCCGTCAGGGATTAATACGCTCCGCGCCTCCGCCGCTGCGCGGACCTATTCCCGCGCGGGAGGGCTGGGCGCCTGCCCTCGCGGCTTCGCGCACGGCGGCAATCGGGTCGTGATCGCGCGGCCGCTGCCCGACTGAGCGTGAGCGAGGGAGGCGCGCGAGCGCCTCCCTCGGAACCTCACTCGCTGATGTCAAGCTCGCGCAGCTCGTCCGCGAAGCCGGGGTCCGAGCCGAGGCCGATCTCCTCCAGCGACGCCAGGTCGGCCGCGAAGTCGGCGAAGCCGCCCATTCCCAGCTCGCCGCCGAGGTCGTCCTCGCCGAGCAGGCCGAGCTCGTCGACGGCGCGCGGCAGCGGCTTGGCGGGCTCTATCTCGATCCGCCGGTAGCGCTTGAGTCCGGTCGCGGCCGGAATAATCTTGCCGATGATCACGTTCTCCTTGAGCCCGTTGAGGCGGTCGATCTTGCCCTCGAGCGCCGCGTCGGTCAGCACCTTAGTGGTCTCCTGGAAGGACGCCGCCGACAGGAACGAGTCGGTGTTCAGCGAGGCCTTGGTGATCCCGAGGATGATGTCCTCGAACTCCGCGCCCTC
>JBEKNK010000089.1:0-10841 GCA_049522915.1 Solirubrobacteraceae bacterium
CGACGCTCGGCGTCGATGTCGAGGCGATCGACGCCGCGGTGCGGGCCGAGGTCGAGCTAGCGACGGCCGAGGCGCTGGCGATGGCGGAGCCCGTCCCCGGCGATCCGCTGGCCGGCGTCTTCTGCGACGGCGAGCCGCCGACCGTCGGCCGCGGCGCCGCGCCGTGGAGCCGCTTCGCGGGCACGTGAGCGAGCTGACCTATCTCGAGGCGATCTCCGACGCGCTGCGCGTGGCGCTGGCGGCGGACGAGCGCGTGCTGCTGCTCGGTGAGGACATCGGCGCCTTCGGCGGCGCCTTCAAGGTCACGGCCGGCCTGCAGCGGGACTTCGGCGCCGATCGCGTGATCGACACCCCGATCGCCGAGGAGGCGATCATCGGCGGCGCCGTCGGCGCGGCGATCGTCGGCATGCGCCCGATCTGTGAGATGCAGTTCGCCGACTTCGTCGCCTGCGCCTTCGACCAGGTGGTCAACGTCGCCGGCAAGCTGCACTGGCGCATCGGCCTCGCCGCGCCGATCGTCATCCGCCTGCCCTGCGGCGGCGGCGTCTCCGGCGGCCCGTTTCACTCGGGCAACCCGGAGGCCTGGTTCATGCACGCCCCCGGGCTGAAGGTGTTCGCCCCCTCGAGCGCCCACGACGCCAAGGGGCTGCTGCTGGCCGCGATCGCCGATCCCAACCCGGTCGTCTTCCTCGAGCACAAGTTCCTCTACCGGCGGGTGCGCGGCGAGGTTCCGGCCGGAACCTATGAGACGCCGCAGAGCGCGAAGACCGTGCGCGACGGCGACGACCTCGTCGTGATCGCCTACGGCGCGATGGTGCACGCGGCGCTCGCGGCGGCCGAGGCGATCGAGGAGGCGAGCGTGCGGGTGCTCGACCTGCGCACGCTCGTGCCGCTCGACGAGCGCGCGATCCTCGACGCCGTTCACGACTGCGCCAAGGTCGTGATCGTCGACGAGGGCAACTACACCTGCGCCGCCGGCGCCCAGGTCGCGTCGCTGATCGCCCAGTACGGCTTTGGCGACCTCGACGGGCCGGTCGTCCGCGTCGCCACCCCCGACGCGCCGATTCCCTTCTCGCCGGTGCTCGAACGCGCCGCCCTGCCGGGCGTCGAGCGGATCCGCGACGCCTGCCGTGAGCTCCTCGCCTACTGAGCGCGCGCCCGAGCGCCTGCTCGAGATCGTGATGCCCCAGCTCGGCATCACGGTCACCGAGGGGACGCTGGTGCTCTGGCGCAAGAAGCCGGGCGACGCGGTCGCGGCCGACGAGGCGATCTGCGACGTCTCGAGCGACAAGATCGACTCTGAGATCCCCTCCCCCGCCGCTGGCGAGATCGCCGAGCTGCTGATCGAGGTCGGCACGACGGTCGAGGTGGGCACCGTGATCGCGACGATGTCGGTGGCGGAGGACGCCCTTCGGGCGCCCTCCCCTGCTGGAGCGCCCGTGCCGGTGGGCGGGGGCGAGGTGGGGCCGCCGGCGCCCGTGGTTGCGGCCGATGGCCGGGCCGGGCGTCATTCGCCGGTTGTGGTGCGGCTGGCCGAGGAGCTGGGCGTGGCGTTGGAGGGGGTGGTTGGGACCGGCCGGGATGGGCGGGTGCGCCGGGAGGACGTGATCGCCGCCTCGGCTGGGTCGGCTTCGGCGGCGAATGCCGCCGAAGCCCGGTATGTGCCCCCGCCGGTCGGCCGGCTGTCGCGCATGCGCCAGAGCATCGGCGAGCACACCAAGCGCTCGTTGAACACGGCGGCGACGGTTACCTCGTGGATCGAGGTGGACTTCTCGGCGATCGAGGAGCGCCGGCGCGCGCTCGGGATCACGGCGCTGCCGATCGTCGCCGCGGCGACGATCGCGACGCTCGGGGAGTTCGGCGAGCTGAACGCCTGGCTGGACGGCCACGACCACACGCTGCACAGCGAGGTCAACCTCGGTATCGCGGTGTCGCTCGGCACCGACGGCCTGATCGTGCCGGTCGTCCGCTCCGCCCAGGCGCTCGACGTCGAGGGGCTCGCGCAGCGGATCGGCGAGCTCGCAGGTCGTGCGCGCAGCGGCGAGCTGACGCCCGACGAGGTCCGCGACGGAACCTTCACGATCACCAACCCTGGCCAGTTCGGCACGTTCATGGCGACGCCCGTGATCTACCAGCCCCAGGTTGCGATCCTCGACATCGAGTCGATCGTGCGCCGCCCCGTCGTCGTGATCGAGGACGGCGTCGAGACGATCGCGATCCGCCCGGTCTGCGTGCTCGGCCTCTCCTGGGACCACCGCGCACTCGACGGCGTCTACGCCGCGCACTTCCTCTCGGCGCTGCGCGAGCGGCTGCAGAGCGCGGGCTGAGCGCGAGCGCTCAGTACTCGTAGAAGCCGCGGCCGGACTTGCGCCCGAGGCGCCCGGCGGACAGCATCCGTCGCAGCAGCGGCGGCGCCGCGTACTCCGCCCGCTTGAACTCCTCAAACAGCGAGTCGCAGACCGCGGCGACGACGTCCAGGCCGATGAAGTCGCAGAGCGTCAGCGGTCCCATCGGGTGCCCGCAGCCGATCTTCATCCCGCTGTCGATGTCCTCGCGCGTCGCGAAGCCCTCCTCGAGCATGCGGATCGCTGAGACCAGGTAGGGGATCAGCAGCATGTTGACGATGAAGCCCGCCCGGTCGGGGCCGGTGATCGCCCGCTTGCCGAGGCTCTCGACGAACTCGCGCGCCGACGCGATCGTCTGCTCGCTGGTCTGGAGCGCCGGCACGACCTCGACCAGCCCCATCACCGGCGCCGGCGAGAAGAAGTGCAGGCCGATCATCCGCTCCGGCGCCGCCAGCACGCCGGCGAGCGCGGCGATCGGGATGCTCGAGGTGTTGGAGGCGAGCAGCGCCTGATCGGAGACCTGCGCCTGCAGGCGTTCGAACACGTCGAGCTTGACGGCGAGGTCCTCGAGCACCGCCTCGATCACCAGTTCGCGGTCCGCCAGCTCGGCGATCTCCTCGACGTAGGTGATCCGCCCGAGCAGCGCGCGCTGGGCCTCCGCGTCGAGCTTGCCGGCCGCGAGCGCGCGCTCGGTCGAGGCGACGATGCGCGCGAGCGACGGCGCCCGCGCCTCGAGGATCGGCTCGTGCACGCGCACGTCGTGGCCGGCAGCCGCGACGGTCTCGGCGATGCCGCTGCCCATCAGGCCGCCGCCGACGATGCCGACTCGCAGGGAAGCGCTCACGCGGACGCCTCCGGCGCGGCTGAAAGCTCGTCGAGGCAGCCCTGGAAGAATCGCAGTGCCAGCGCGCGCTGATCCTCGGCGGCGAGCAGCTCCTCGTAGCGCAGCTCCGCACCGGCGAAGCCGTGCGCCTGCCAGCGCGGACCGCTCGGAACCTGCCCCCACGGCTGCACGTAGAGATAGGGCTCGGGATGGTTGGCGTCCCCCGGCGATGCGCCGTAGTCGGCGCGGCGCCCCTCCTGCTGCGACCCCAGGAGAACCGAGATGTCGAAGTGCTCGGGCCACAGCTGGACCAGTGAGGGGTCGGCGCCCGGGTTGGCGGCGCGGAGCGCCTCGAGCACCGAGGTCGCGAAGCCGTAGAAATCGCCGAGCGCGGTGGCCGCCGCCGGATCGATGCCCGCGCCCGGCTCCTCCTGCGTGGCGTGTTCGCCGCGCTGCCTGATCAGCGCGCCGTGCTCGATCCGCAGCTGCTCGTCGGCGCCGAAGAAGGGCGTACCGAAGCCGCCGAGCGTCCAGCGCAGGGCGATCTTGCCGTTCGCCGCCGCACGGGCCGGCGAGAGCACGTTCTCCGCGAGCTTGTGCAGTTCCTCGCGCGTCGCGTCGAAGCCGGCCGGCAGTGCCCGCAGTCGCTGGTAGGGGCCGAGCCAGCGCCGCTCGCGCCAGGCGAGGTCCCCGTCGCGCTGCGAGTAGTCCAGCGGGCGGCCCTCGGTCGGGTCGTCGGAGTACCACGGCGGCTGCGAGACCGCCGGCGGCGAGGGCTCGAGCACGCGCGCATCCGCTCCCAGAATGCCCTGTGCCTCGGCCTTGGCGTTGCGGGGCGCGATCACTTTCGACATCCGTTCGCAGCCTACGCTACCCTGTCGCGAAGTGGTCCTCGCCTGCTTCTATCACTGGTACACGGCGGGTCTCTACGCGTCGCCCGTGATCCTGATCGGCGGCTGGTTGTTCTTCGCCGGCCGTCGCGACAAGCGGCGTGACGAGCGTGACGGCGGCGGCCCGCCCGAAGCGGGCGCTCCGGCGCAACTCGCCAGCTAGCGCCGGCCCGCGCCCACGCTCCGCCGCGCCCGTATACGGGCGGCTTCCAGGCCCGTCCAGCGGCCGAAAAACCCCCGCCAGTGCTCAAGTTTCTGGCCGACATGGACGATTTTTCCCGCAGGTGGGCAGCAACCGATTCAACCGTCTGAAAGCGCGCCTGGCTGCGCGGTCGCTCAACGGCGCCAAACAGCCCTGCGCCGGCGGTCTGCTGGCGCCCGACGCCGGCTTCACGCTCGTCGAGGTGCTGGTCGCGACGCTGCTCGCGCTGCTCCTGCTGGGCACGACGGGCGCGCTGTTCATCACCACGCAGGTCGACGCCACCAGCGCGATCGCACGCGCGGACGCGGTCGCGACCGCGAACGCGGGACTGCGCGAAATGGATCAGGACCTGCGTCAGGCCTATCAGGTCGAGTACCCGACGAGCACGTCATACGCGACCGCGGGGTGCACGTCCGTGTCCTCCGCCGGCATACAGCTGTGCAACCAGATCGACGTCCTTGCGCGCAGCGGGTCGGGAACAGACTATGAGGTGCGCTACGACTGCACCGTCGCGAGCACGACGATCCCCGGCGACCAATCGTGCTGGCGCTACCAGTGCAGCGCCGGCCCCACGACGGGGTCCGGCTCCTCCTGCCTCGCGACGAGCAGCGGCGTCGCCGCGAAGCTGCTCATCGACGACCTGCTCAACGGCACGACCAGCTCGCAGGTGTTCTCGCTCTGCTACGCGTCGAGCGCCACCACCGGCTCGGCCTGCGCACCGGGAGCAACGCGGCCAAGCTCGGGGACGGTGACGATCAAGGTCCCGGCCGCCGGCACGCTCTCCCAGGCGAGTGACGGCGACCCCGCCACCGTGGTCCTCCAGGACGGGATCCTGATGGCGAACCTGAGCTACGGGCAATGAGCGCCGTCCCCGACGCCAAGGCCGGCCACCCGGGCGCTCGGCGTTCGAGGCTGTTCGCGCAGGACGGACTGACGCTGATGGAGGTGCTGGTCGCGATGGCCGTGCTGGTCATCGGACTGCTCGGATACTTCGGCACGATCACCGCCTCGGGCACGGCGATCACCGGGGCCGAGCGCGCCGACGCGATGACGCAGATCGGCGAGCAGGCGCTCCAAGCCGTGGAGGCGCTGCCCTACGCGAGCGTCTCGGACAGCTCGACGCCGGCCAGGACCACCACGAGCGACACCACCAACCCCACCTACTACCTCGTGAACGGTCCGGTGGCCGGCTCCAGCTGCACCACGGCCATCACCTGCTACCAGTGGAACCCGTCGAGCGCCACCAGCGCTGAGCCGGTGGATGTCAACGCCGCCACCGGGAAGGTCGCTCCGGGCCCGACGACCGTGGTCGTGGCCGCGCCGTCGGGCGCCACCTGCAGCACCGGCAACACCACGAACTGTCAGCAGACGTACGCGTTGTACGTGTTCGTCACCGACTCGACCGACTCGGTCTGCTCGCAGAGCGGTGTGACCTGCAGCTCGACGACGAGCTACAAGCGCGTCACCGTGGCCGTCAAGAACCTGGGGCCGGGATCGCCGTACAACCCGCTGTATTTCACGACGTTTGTCGGCGACGACGCGGGCGGCTCGCTCAACCCGCTCACGGCGACCGGACCGACCGGGGCCACGACCAGCTGCATCGACGGCGGAACGACCGTGTCATGCACCCACTGACGATCCTCGCTGATCTCGCCCGTGCGCCGCTCGCGGCGCTGCGAACGCGCGCCGAGCGCGTGCGCGAGACCTCCCGCGACGAGCGTGGATTCGTGCTCGTGTTCGCGCTGCTGATTCTCGCCGCGGTCATTGTCGTGATGGTTGCGACCACGGCGGGCGCGTTCGACGTGAACAACCAAAGCGCGCGCGAGACCTCAGCCGATCGGGCCTCGGCCGCCGCGGACGCCGGGGCGCAGGTCGCCCTCTTCCGCCTCAACACGACGGGCGGATCGACGGGCGCGAGCGGAACGGTCGCCCCTGGCGCCACCTACACCTACGCCGTCTCGACGCTCACCGGCCCAAGCAGCGCCTGCGCCGGACTGTGGGTGCAGAACGCCGGACAGACGCTCTCGCAGATGTGCATCACCTCAACCGGAACCGTCAACGGCGTGAGCCAGCGTGTCCAGGAGCGCGTCGTGGGCTACACGCCCGTGTCCTACTTCCCGGGGCTGCTGGCGCTCAACGGGCTCTCGGCGGCCGGCGCGCTGACGGCGGGCAACACGGTCAGCGGCGGCCCGTTCGATCTGGCGTCCAACGGGCAGATCTCGTTCACGAACGCACTGTCGCTGAACGGCAACCTCGAGTATCCGACCGGCGAGAGCCCGAACTACGGCGGCGAAGCGCACTGCACCTCGTCGTGTGTGCCGGTCGCCGAATCGACCGCGATCCCGGTGCCAAGCCTGCCCTCGGGCGTCTACGGCAGCGCGGAGGCGTCCAATAATGACGCCGCGATCAGCTGGCCGGCCGGCTTCACCTACACCGCTGCCACGCACATCGTCAGCGAGGCCGGCGTCAACAACGCGACGGTCACGATCGGGGCCGGGACCTACTTCTTCTGCGAGCTGGACCTGGGAGGCGGGACGACCGCGACGATCCACACGACGAGCTGGCCGGTCAAGATCTACTTCGGCTCGACCGCGACGGGAGGCGGCTGCGCTAGCGGTACGGGCGGAATCACCGCAGGAAACGGCGTGTCGATCACCAACAGCTCAGACGTCGCGAGCAACGTGCAGCTTTACTTCTACGGCACTCCCGGTTGCACGACAAGCTGCCCGAACTCGTTCCCCGCCAACGGGCAGACCTACTACGCCGACATCTACGCCCCCTACTCGAGCATGGTCGTCGCCTCGGCCCCGACTCCTCCGAACGTCTTCACGGGAGACATGGTGATCGGCCAGCTGACGGCGAACAGCGCCCTCACGTTCGACTACCAGGTACCCTCCGCCGCCCCCTCGAGCGCGACCGCCGTCTACTACCCGCAGGCGCACGCCAACTGCATCCCCTCGACCACCTCCGGAGGCACGGCGGGAGCCTGCTGAGAGCGCCCGATCCGCGCAGGCGTGCGCAACCGGTGAGGTGACAGGCGACCCGGATCCCGCGTACGGTCGTTACGCTCTGCGGGATGGGTGCGTTCGACGGCCTGGCTTGGCAGCGCCACGGGATGTTGGCGGACCGCGGAGGCAGCCTTTCGGGCCGGCGCGCGGCCTGCGTCGGCGGCCGGCGAGCGGCCGGCGCGAGCGGGCGGCATTCATCGCGCAACGCGCTCGCCTGCGCGAGCGTCGATGACGCGGGCGTCGAGATCTGATGTCGGTCGTCCCGGCGGTCCAGGCTCCGGGCATCACCGCCGACATCTTCGTCCTGGCGCTGGCCGTCCTCTACTGGGTGCCCTACATTCGCCGCGCCGGCCGCCTGGCGCGCGAGGGGCGTCCGGTGCCGCGCTGGCGGCAGTGGTGCTACGGCGGCGGCATCGTCGTGCTGGTCTGCGCGCTGAGCACGCCGCTCGGCGTGCTCTCGGAAAAGCTGCTCGTGGCCCACATGGTCGAGCACTTGCTGATCGGCGACATCGCGGCGCTCCTGATCGTGCTCGGGCTGACCGGGCCGATGATCGCGCCGCTGATGCGGATCGGCCTGTTCGCGCGGCTGCGCATCCTCACCCACCCGCTCGTCGCGCTGCCGGTCTGGGCCGTCGACCTCTACGCCTGGCACATTCCCGTGCTCTATCAGGCGGCGCTTCGCAACGAGAGCGTGCACGCGCTGGAGCACGCCTGCTTCCTGCTCGCCGGGATCGCGATGTGGATGGCGCTGCTCGGCCCGCTGCCGAAGCCCGCCTGGTTCGGCAACCTCGGCCGCCTCGGCTACATCATCGCGGTGCGCCTTGTCGAGGCCGTGCTGGGCAACATCCTGCTCTGGTCGCACACGATCTTCTACCCCTACTACGGCGTCTACGAAAAGGCCTACGGCATATCGCCGCTGGGAGACCAGGTCGACGCCGGGGCGGTGATGATGGTCGAGGGCAGCATCCTCACGATCCTGCTGTTCGCCTGGCTCTTCATGCGCGCCGCCAGTCAGTCGGAGCAGCGCCAGGCGCTGCTCGACTGGGCTCACGCGAACCACCTGGAACTGGACGACGCACGGGCGGCCCGCGCCGTGGCGGCCGGGCGCGGCGAGGAGCTGCGCGCGAGGCTGGAGCAGCGGCTGTCCCCGTGACGGCTTCCGCGAGCGCTACAGGAGCCGCACGATCGCGACGATCCCGACCGCGACGATCAGCGCCCGCAGCGGCTCCGGGCGCAGGCGGCGGCCGTAACGGGCGCCGAGCGTGCCGCCGCTGATCGAGCCGAGCGCGATCAACCCGACCGCGGGCCAGGAGACGTGCGCGACGATCGCGAAGATCGCGCCGGAGAGCAGGTTTGCGAGGCCCGCGAGGATGTTCTTCGTGCCGTTCAGCCGCTGCAGCGCGTCATCGAACGCGAGGCTGAGGATCGCGAGCAGCAGGATCCCCTGGGCCGCGCCGAAGTAGCCGCCGTAGACACCGGTCACGTAGACCGCCGCCAGCGTCGCCGCCCCGGGACGCCCGTGCGACTGACCGCGGTGGACGCGCAGCAGCGCGCCCAGGCGCGGCTGAACGATGATCAGGATCAGTGCCGCGGCGATGAACACCGGCACGATCGCCTTGAACGCCGAGGCCGGGAGCGTCAGCAACAGCGTCGCACCGGTCGCGGCGCCCGCCGCCGTCGCGCAGGCCAGCATGCGGATCCGCACGCCCTGGCCGGCCAGCTCGCGGCGGTAGCCGACGGCGCCCGCCACCGACCCCGGCACGAGCCCGATCGTGTTCGACACGTTCGCCACCACCGGCGCATAGCCGAAGGCGAGCAGGACGGGAAAGGTGATCAGCGTGCCCGAGCCGACGACGACGTTGATCGCGCCCGCCGCGCCACCGGCAGCGAGAATCGCGAGCGCCTGCAGCAGGCTCAACGCTCGGCGCCCAAGGCTCGTCGTCTCACCCCGCGAGAGCCTACCCGCCCGGTCGCGGGGGCAGGCGGGATAATCCGATTTGCACCGCGCTTTTGCACCGCGCTTTTTCACCCCGCCAGGAGACGAGCCATGTCCGCCAACAGCTTCGATGCCCGATCCGAACTCGAGGTCGCCGGGCGGGCGTTCGAGATCTTCCGCCTCGACGCCCTGGCCGAGCGCTTCGACGTCGCGCGCCTACCGTTTTCGCTGAAGGTGATGCTCGAGAACCTGCTGCGCACCGAGGGCAACGGCTCGGTCGCCGCCGCCGACGTCGAGGCGCTCGCCTGCTGGGACGCGGCAGCCGAGCCGAGCATCGAGATCTCCTTCACGCCCGCGCGCGTGCTGCTGCAGGACTTCACCGGCGTGCCCGCCGTCGTCGACCTCGCCGCGATGCGCGACGCGATCGTCGCGCTCGGCGGCGACGCCCGGCGGATCGAGCCGCTGGTGCCGGCCGAGCTGGTGATCGACCACTCCGTGCAGGTGGACGTGTTCGGCACGCGCGGCGCGTTCGCGGCAAACGCGGCGCGGGAGTTCGAGCGCAACGCCGAGCGCTACTCCTTCCTGCGTTGGGGGCAGAACGCCTTCGAGCGCTTCGCCGTCGTGCCGCCGGACACCGGGATCGTGCACCAGGTCAACCTCGAGTATCTCGCGCGCGTCGTCTTCGTTGCCGACCGCGAGGGGGCGCTGCCGCTGGCCTATCCGGACACCGTGATCGGCACCGATTCGCACACGACGATGGTCAACGGGCTCGGCGTGCTCGGCTGGGGAGTCGGCGGTATCGAAGCCGAGGCGGCGATGCTCGGGCAGCCGATGTCGATGCTGATCCCGCAGGTCATCGGCCTGCGCCTGAGCGGCGCGCTGCCGGAGGGCGCGACGGCGACCGATCTCGTGCTGACGGTGACCGAGCTGCTGCGCGCGAGGGGCGTGGTCGGGCGGATCGTCGAGTTCTTCGGGCCTGGCCTCGCCGCCCTGCCGCTGGCGGACCGCGCGACGCTCGGAAACATGTCCCCGGAGTTCGGCTCGACCGCGGCGATCTGCCCGATCGACGCCGAGACCCTGCGCTACCTGCGCTTCACCGGGCGCCCCGACGAGCAGGTGGCGTTGGTCGAGGCCTACGCCCGCGAGCAGGGCCTGTGGCACGACGAGCAGACGCCCGATCCACGCTACAGCGATACGCTCGAGCTCGACCTGCGCGACGTCGAGCCGAGCCTCGCCGGCCCGCGCCGCCCGCAGGACCGCGTGCCGCTGCACGAGTCGCGCGAGCGCTTCCAGGACGCTCTGTCGACACTGGTCGGCGGCGCGGCGGCGCCG
Source organism: Solirubrobacteraceae bacterium (assembly GCA_049522915.1). Lineage (GTDB taxonomy): Bacteria > Actinomycetota > Thermoleophilia > Solirubrobacterales > Solirubrobacteraceae > Palsa-513. The sequence goes on from JBEKNK010000089.1 coordinate 10,537, forward strand.
GCGTCATCGCCGGTCGCGCTCGCGGAGGACCAGCTCGAGCACGGCGCCGTCGTGATCGCCGCGATCACGAGCTGCACGAACACCTCGAACCCCTCGGTGATGGTCGCCGCCGGACTGCTCGCCCGGGCGGCCGTCGCGCGCGGCCTCACAACCAAGCCGTGGGTCAAGACGTCGCTCGCCCCGGGGTCGCGCGTCGTCACCGAATACCTCGACCGGGCCGGCCTGACCGAGCCGCTCGAGGCGCTCGGCTTCAATCTCGTCGGCTACGGCTGCACGACCTGCATCGGCAACTCCGGGCCGCTGCC
>JBEKNK010000090.1:0-10754 GCA_049522915.1 Solirubrobacteraceae bacterium
GTCGCCGTTCGCGCCGTTGAGCTGGAAGTGGACCTGCACCGGCCCGGGCCGCAGCGAGCTTGTCCAAACCTGCAGCGTCTCCCCGGCAGGCTCGCGCAACGTCTGCGACGAGCTGCGTGGCACCGCGAAGGTGTCGGGCACGGCGAGCACGAGCGCGCCGAGCGCCACGACCGGCACCACGGCGATCGCGGCGATGCTCGCGAAGCGCTCGCGGCGGCTGCGAACCGGTGTGCGCCGGCCGGGGCGCCCGAAGCGCCGCAGCCGCAGGCTGTTGCCCACGACGGTGATCGAGGAGACCCCCATCGCCACGGCGGCGAGTGCGGGACTGAGCAGGCCGGTCATCGCCAGCGGAATTGCGATCAGGTTGTAGCCGAACGCCCAGCCGAGGTTCTGCAGCACGATCGTGTAGGTCTCGCGGGCGAGACGCAGGGCGCGCGCCACACCGCGAAGGTCGCCGGAGAGCACGCTGATGTCGGCCGCCTCGATCGCCACGCCGGTGCCGGTGCCCATGGCGATGCCGAGATCCGCGCGCGCCAGCGCGGCCGCGTCGTTGACGCCGTCGCCAACCATCCCGACGCGGCGGCCCTGCGCCTGCAGGCGCGCGATCTCGTCGAGCTTGCCGCTCGGGCTGACGCCGGCGCTCACATGCTCGATGCCGACCGCGTCGGCGACGGCCCGCGCGGCCCGCTCGTTGTCGCCGGTCAGCAGGCGCACGTCGATGCCCATCCGCCGCAGCCCCGCGACCGCATCCTTGGCCTCCGGCTTGACGGTGTCAGCGAGCGCGATCGCGCCGACGATCGCCTCAGCGCGCTCGATCACGATCGCCGTGCGCCCGGCGGTCTCCCACTCATCGAGCACGCGCTCGAGCGCGGCCGAGCGCTCCTGCGGGCGCCCGACCCATGTCTCGACGCCCTCGACGAGAGCGCGCACACCCTGGCCGGGCAGCGAGCGAAACTCGCTCGGCTGGACGATCTCCAGGCCGCGCTCGCGTGCCGCGGCGACGACGGCGAGCGCCAGCGGGTGCTCGGACCCGGCCTCGGCCGCTGCCGCGAGGAACAGGACGCGATCAGGGTCCTCGCCGTCTGCGCTCCAGATGTCTGCGACCGAGAGCTCCCCGGTCGTGACGGTCCCCGTCTTGTCGAGCACGATCGTGTCGAGCTCCTGGCTTCGCTCGAGCGTCTCGGCGCTTCGGATCAGGAGGCCGAGGCTCGCGCCGCGCCCCGTTCCGACGAGGATCGCGACCGGTGTCGCCAGGCCGAGCGCGCACGGGCAGGCGACGATCAGCACCGCGATCGTCGCGTCCATTCCGCGCTGCAGGTGCATCGTGGCGAACATGCCGACCAGCCCCTGGCCGGTCAGCAGCCACACCACGCAGGTCCCCGCGGCGAGCAGCAGCACGGCCGGCACGAAGTAGCGGGCGATCTCGTCAGCCAGGCGCTGGAGCTTGGGCTTGGAGGCCTGTGCCTGTTCGACGAGCGCCACCAGGTGTGAGAGCGCTGTGTCGGCGCCGACCGCGGTCGCCCGCGCGCGCAGCACACCGTCGATGTTCAGCGTCGCGCCGGTCAGCAGCGCGCCGGTGTCCTTCTCGACCGGCAGCGACTCGCCCGTCAGCATCGACTCATCGACCGCCGAGCGCCCCGAGATCACGATCCCGTCGACCGGCACCTTGTCGCCCGGGCGCACGAGGAAGACGTCACCACGACGCACGTCCTCGACCGCCACGAGGCGCTCGGGTGCGCCCGGGTCCTGCGGGTCGATCAGTCGCGCCTGCGTCGCGCCGAGCGACGCCAGCTCGCGGATCGCGCGGCCGGCGGTGCTGCGCGCCCTGGCCTCGCACCAGCGCGCGATCAGCAGCGCCGCGATGATGATCGCGCCCATGTCGTAGTCGAGCACCATGTTGAAGCGGTCGACCTGGACGCCGTGGCTGTAGGCGGTCTCGGCGGTCAGCAGCAGGACGGTCGAGTAGATGAAGCTCGCGAGCGTGCTGAGCGCGATCAGCGTGTCCATGTTCGTCGAGCGCGCCCGCGCCCGTATCCACGCCGAGCGCAGGAACGGGAAGCCGCACCAGAACTGGACCGGCACCGCCATCGCGGCGACGATCCAGCGCGCTGTCGGGTCGTGTCCCTGGACGTAGGTCAGCACGGTGATCGCGATCGCGAGCGGGACCGCGACGGCGATGCGGCGTACCAGCGCGCGCTGCTCGCGGGTCTCGGAGCGCTCATGGTCATCGAGCACCCGGGCCTGCTCGGCGGCGCTGGAGGCCACCGGCGAGGCGCCGTACCCGGCCTGCTCCACGGCGCTCACCAGCGCCTGCGTGTCGAGGCTCGCGGGCTGAAGTTCGACGCTCGCTCGCCCCGTCGCGTAGTTGACGAGCGCCTCGGTGACGCCCGGCTGGCGGCTCAGCGCACGCTGCACTCGGGCCGCGCAGGAGCCGCACGTCATACCGGTGATATCGAGGTCGATCGTCTCGAGCTCGCCGGCACCGCGCGCGGCGCCGGCCGGCTGCGTTTGCGTGCTCACGTCGGTTGCGCTCATCACGACCAATTTTCGCATGTCGCGCAAGGCGGCTCGGCCCGTCGGCGCAGGCGCCACGGTGGTCGCCCCGCGCCGTCGCCGGCGGCTCCGTGACGCCCGTCGATGCGATAATCGCACCCATCGTGGTCGTGATCGCCCGGTGACGAACATCGCGCTCGGTGCGGTGCGGGCGCTCGACTATGTCTCGATCGCGCTGGTGCTCGGCGCGGTGGCCTTTCTGACCTGGGTCGCGCCCGAGTCGCTGCTGGGCGGCGAGTTCGAACGCCGGGTGTGGCGGCTGCTGATCGTCGGGCTCGCACTCGGCGTCGCCGTCAGCGTGCTCGGGATCCTGCTCCAGGCGGCCCACCTCGCCGGCGTCGCGCTGTGGTCGCTGCGCTGGCCGGCGCTCTCGCACCTGCTGCGCAGCAGATTCGGCGTGGTCTGGGGGGCACGGGCGGTGGCGCTCGCGCTCTCGGTCGCGGCGCTCGCGCTTCGCCGCCGCCGCGCCTTTCGCCTCTGGCTTTTTGCCCTCTGCGCGTATCTGGTCCTGACGCCCGCGCTCTCGGGCCACGCGGCGGTGCAATCGCCGGTGTGGGCGTTCTTCCCCTCAGACGTCCTCCACGTGCTCGCCGTCAGCGTGTGGGTGGGCGGTGTCGTCTGCCTGGTCTACGCACTGCCGGCGGCCCTGCGCGCCGCCACGCCGGCCCGCCGGACGACGGTCCTCCTCGACGTGCTCGCTCGCTTCTCGCCCCTGGCGCTGACAGCCGTCGCCGTGATCGCAGCGACCGGCGTGATTCAGGCCTACATCGAGGTCCGCACCCTGGGCGCCCTCACCCATTCCACCTACGGCGAGCTGGTGTTGCTGAAGATCGGCCTGCTCGGCCTGCTGATCGGGCTCGGCGCGATCAACCGCGAGCGGCTGATTCCCACGCTCCGCCGCCTCGTGGAGGCCGCATCGCAGCCGGGGGAGATCGTCGCGCAGCTGCGCCGCACGACGATCGGGGAGCTCGCGGCGATGGCATGCGTGTTCGGCGTGACCGCCGCGCTCCTCGCCTACACGCCGCCGATCGCGGCGAGCGACTCATCCCCGAGCGCCTCGACCCGGGCGGTCCTGTCGCGTCCGTCGGCGGCGACCGTGGCTCGGCCGCAACGCGACCGCACGTAGTGCCGGCGCAGTTGGCGCACCTCGCTCGCCACACGCGTAGCGGCGCGGCGCCGTCGCCGCGTGCGTGGTCGCGCTCGCGTTCGCGCCGAGGCGCCGACGGCGGCGTCGTCTCGATGCCGCCGCGCTCGCGCGTCCGGCCCCGGCGGCGTCGTCTCGACGCCGCTGCGCTCGCGCGTCCCGCCCCGGCGTCTGAAGGTATCGTTGCCGCTCCGATGGCCACAGCCCTGAAGACGACCGTCACCGAGCTGCCACAGTCGCGCGTGCGCGTCGAGGTCGAGGTGGCGCCCGAGGAGGTTGCGCGCGCCACGCAGGCGGCCGCGTCGCGGATCGGCCGCGACCTCAAGCTCGCCGGTTTTCGTAAGGGCAAGGTGCCCGCGCCGGTCGTGATTGGACGCGTGGGTCGCGAGGCCGTGGTCGATGACGCCGTGCGCGATCGTCTCGCCCGCTGGTACTCGGCGGCGATCGGGGAGTCGGGCGTCGTCACGATCGGCGATCCCGAGATCACGCTCGGTGATCTGCCTGCCGAGCACGAGCCGTTCACCTTCTCCTTCGAGGTCGGTGTCCGGCCGGTGGCGACGCTCGCGCAATGGCGCGGGATCGAGGCGCCGCGGCGCGAGCCGGCGGTGGCCGACGAGCTGATCGACGAGCAGATCGAGCAGGCGCGCGACCGCCTTGCGCGGCTGGAGACGGCGGAGCGCGCGGCGGCCGCCGGTGACTTCGTCGTGATCGACTACACCGGGACGATCGACGGCGAGCCGATCGAGGGCGGCGAGGCACGCGCGCAGCTCATCGAACTCGCCGCCGGGCGGCTGATCCCCGGACTGGAGGAGGGGCTGATCGGCGTGCGCGGCGGCGAGCAGCGCACGATCGAGCTGCGGTTCCCCGACGACTACGCCGCCCCGGAGCTCGCGGGTCAGGATGCCGTCTTCGAGGTCAGCGTCGCTGAGGTCCGCGCGAAGGTGCTACCGGAACTCGACGATGACTTCGCGCTCGAGGCCGCCGGCCTGGACACCCTGGAGGAGCTGCGCGCCGACCTGCGCACCCGTCTCCTGGAGGTTGACGAGCGCGCGGCCGAGCGCGAGTTTCGAGGCGCCGTGCTCGAGGCGGCCGCCGACGCTGCGTCGATCACGCTGCCCGACACGCTCGTGCAGGCGCGTGCCAAGGAGGCGCTGGAGCGGACCCTCCAGTCGCTCGCGCAGCGCGGCGTCAGCCGGGAGACATACCTGCAGATCGCCGGTGCCAGCGAGGACGAGCTGCTCGCGAACGCCCGGCCGAGCGCCGAGCGAGCGCTGCGCGCCGAGGCGGTGATCGCGGCGATCGTGGCGGCCGAGGGGATCGAGCCCAGCGACGAGGAGCTGCTCGCGGCGCTCGAGCAGAGCGTTGCGCCCGACGAGAGCGGACGCGTCGCCGACCCCGCGAAGCTGCTCGCCCAGCTTCGCCGCGCCGGGCGCCTCGAGGAGCTGCGCGCGGACGTGGCGGCCGACCAGGCTCTCGATCGCCTCGTGGAAGCCGCCGTGGCGATCACGCCGGAGCGCGCGGCCGCGCGCGAGAAGCTCTGGACCCCCGGGTCCTGATCCCCCGCCGCGCACGGACCACCGGGTCCTGAGCCCGCGCGGCGCGCCCGGCGGCCACGCGCCCGCAGCCTCCGGAGCGAAGCTCGCCGGTTGGTAGACTCGGCTTGGAGGCGGTGCTGCTTTGCACTTGCCGGGAGGAATCGAGCCGGGCAAGCGAAACAAAGCGAGGACCATGAGCCCATTGATCCCGATGGTTGTCGAGCAGACCTCCCGGGGCGAGCGCGCGTTCGACATCTACAGCCGCTTGCTCAACGAGCGGATCATCTTCCTGGGGACGCCGATCGACGATCAGATCGCGAACCTCATCGTCGCGCAGCTGCTGCACCTGGAGAGCGAGGATCCCGACAAGGACATCTCGCTCTACATCAATTCGCCGGGCGGATCGGTCTACGCGGGGCTCGCGATCTACGACACGATGCAGTTCGTCAAGCCCGACGTGCAGACGATCTGCGTCGGCATCGCGATGTCGATGGGCGCGCTGCTGTTGGCCGGCGGCGCGAAGGGAAAGCGGATGGCGCTGCCCAACGCGAAGATCCTGATCCACCAGGTCAGCTCGAGCTTCCAGGGCCAGGCGACCGACATCGAGATCCACGCGCGGGAGATCATCGACGTGCGCCGCCGTCTGGACGAGATCATCGCGCTGCATACCGGCAAGTCCGTCGAGGAGGTCAAGACCGACACCGAGCGCGACTACTTCATGAGCTCCGAGGAAGCAACCGCCTACGGGATCATCGACCGCGTGATCACGGAGCACTAGCGCCAGCTCACCCGCCATGGCTCGCCCGACCGACTCCAACGAGCAACTGCTCTGCAGCTTCTGCGGCAAGTCGCAGCGACAGGTCAAGAAGCTGATCGCCGGGCCCGGCGTCTACATCTGCGACGAGTGCATCGATCTCTGCAACGAGATCATCGACGAGGAGCTGGTGGCTCCGGCCAGCTTCGACATCTCCGACCTGCCCAAGCCGCGTGAGATCTACGACGTCCTCGACGAGTACGTGATCGGCCAGGACAACGCCAAGCGCACGCTCTCCGTCGCGGTCTACAACCATTACAAGCGCGTCCAGATGATGGCCGTGGACGACGCCGAGATCGAGCTGCAGAAGTCCAACATCCTGCTGCTCGGGCCCACCGGCTGCGGCAAGACGCTGCTCGCCCAGACGCTCGCGCGGATTCTCAACGTGCCCTTTGCGATCGCCGACGCGACGGCGCTGACCGAGGCCGGCTACGTCGGCGAGGACGTTGAGAACATCCTCCTGAAGCTGATCCAGGCGGCCGACTACGACGTCAAGAAGGCCGAGACGGGGATCATCTACATCGACGAGGTCGACAAGATCGCGCGCAAGGCCGACAACCCGTCGATCACTCGCGACGTCTCCGGCGAGGGGGTCCAGCAGGCACTGCTGAAGATCCTCGAGGGCACCTCCGCCTCGGTGCCGCCGCAGGGTGGGCGCAAGCATCCCCACCAGGAGTTCCTGACGATCGACACGACGAACATCCTCTTCATCTGCGGCGGCGCGTTCGCGAACCTCGACCGCGTGATCGAGCGGCGGATCGGCCACAAGGGCGTCGGCTTCGGCGCCGCGATCGCCGAGCGCCACAACAAGGACACGGGGGAGATCTTCGAACGCTGCCTGCCCGAGGATCTAGTCCTCTACGGCCTGATCCCCGAGTTCATCGGCCGCCTGCCGGTGATGTCGGCGGTCCACCAGCTGACCCACGAAGACCTCGTCGCGATCCTGACCGAACCGCGCAACGCGCTCGTCAAGCAGTTCCAGCGTTTCTTCTCCTTCGACGGCATCGAGCTCGTGTTCTCCGATGACGCGCTGGTCGCGGTCGCCGAGAAGGCGCTCGAGCGCGAGACCGGCGCGCGCGGCCTGCGCTCGATCATCGAGGAGGTCCTGCTCGAGGTGCAGTTCGAGCTGCCCTCGCGCCGCGACGTGAAGAAATGCGTCGTCACGCGCGAGACGGTCGAGAAGGGCTTGACGCCGACGCTCGTCACCGAGGCCGTCGCCGACGAGCCCGACGGCGCCGGCGAGCCACTCGAAGAAGCCGGCTGAGCCGCGGGCCTCGCGGCCTGCTCACATGCGCCGGTAGCCTACGGACTCCGTGTCCGTCAAACCCCCCGTCAGCGATCTGGAGGCGCGCACGCGCTTCGAACCGGCGCAGGTCGAGCCGCGGCTGATCGCGGAGTGGCTCGCTTCCGGCCTCTTTCACCCCGAGCCGCTGGGCAGCGCCGACGAGAACTACTCGATCGCGATTCCGCCGCCCAACGTCACCGGCGCCCTGCACATGGGGCACGCCTTCGGCGGCTCGATCCAGGACGTGCTGATCCGCCACGCGCGCATGCGCGGGCAGCGCACGAAGTGGATCTTCGGCACCGATCACGCCGGCATCGCGACCCAGACGCAGGTCGAGCGCCAGCTCCAGCGCGAGGGCACGAGCCGCGAGGAGCTCGGGCGCGAGGCCTTCATCGAGCGCACCTGGCGCTGGCGCGAGGAGTACGGAGCGACGATCGTCGAGCAGTACAAGCGCCTCGGCGCCTCCTGCGACTACGAGGATGAGCGTTTCACGCTCGACGCCGCCTATGCCGCGGCCGTGGTCGAGGTGTTCGTCGCGCTGTACGAACAGGGCCTGATCCACCGCGACAACTACCTCGTCAACTGGGACCCCGGCAGCGGTTCGGCGATCTCCGACCTCGAGGTCGAGGACCGCGAGGAGACCGACACCCTGTACAGCATCGCCTACCCGCTCGCGGACTCAGGCGGCGAGGTGGTCGTCGCGACGGTGCGACCGGAGACGATGCTGGCCGACGTCGCGGTCGCCGTCCATCCCGACGACGAGCGCTATCGCGACCTCGTCGGCCGGGAGGTGATCCTGCCGCTCGTCGGCCGCCGTCTGCCGATCATCGCCGATGCCTATGTCAAGCCCGACTTCGGCACCGGCGCGCTGAAGATCACGCCGGGGCACGACCCCAACGACTTCGAGGTCGGCCGCCGCCACTCACTGCCGGTGCTTTCGGTGATCGGCGAGGACGGTCGCATGCTCGAATCCGCGGGCGCGCCCTTTGCCGGCCTGCGCGTCGCGGAGGCGCAGATCGCGGTCGTCGCGGCGCTCGAGGCCGAGGGTCTGCTGCGCGCGCGCGAGCCCCACACCCACGCCGTGCCCTTCTCGCACCGCTCGGGCGAGCGGATCGAGCCGCTCGTCTCGCTCCAGTGGTTCATGCGCATGGAGAAGCTCGCTGCGCCGGCGATCGAGGCGGTCGCCGATGGCCGGGTCAGCTTCCATCCGGAGCGTTGGGCGGGGGTGTACCTGGACTGGATGGAGAACATCCGCCCCTGGTGTGTCTCGCGGCAGCTGTGGTGGGGGCACCGCCTGCCCGTGTACTACTGCGACGCCTGCGAGGAGACCTACGTCGCCGCGCTCGCGCCGGAGCGCTGCGGCGCCTGCGACGGCCCGGTGCGCCAGGACCCCGACGTGCTGGACACCTGGTTCTCGAGCGCGCTGTGGCCGTTCGCGACGCTCGGCTGGCCGGCGCAAACGCCGGCGCTGCGCGCCTTCTACCCGACCGACTCGCTCGTCACCGCCCGCGAGATCATCTACCTCTGGGTCGCCCGGATGATCATGATGGGGCTGCACTTCACCGGCGCCGTCCCGTTCACCGACGTCTACATCACCTCGGTGATCCAGGCGCCCGACGGCCGCCGCATGTCGAAGTCGCTCGGCACGGGGATCGATCCGCTGCAGGAGATCGACCGCAGCGGCGCCGACGCCGTTCGCTTCGGCATGCTCGCGATGTCCTCGACCCAGGACGTGCGCTACAGCGTCGAGAAGATCGAGCAGGGCGAGCGGCTGGCGAACAAGCTCTTCAACGCGGCGCGCTTCGTGCTGCTGAAGATCGATGACGACGACGGGCCGGCGGCGCCCCGGCCGACAGCGGTCGAGGATCGCTGGATCCTCTCGCGCCTCGCGCGCTTCGAGTGCGAGCTCTCCGAGCGGATCGACGGCTACGACTTCGCGCGCGCCGCGCTCGCGCTCTACGACTTCGTCTACGGCGAGCTGTGTGACTGGTACATCGAGCTCGTGAAGGGGCGGATCGGCGAGCCACAGCTGAGCGCCACGCTGCGCTTCCTGTTGCGCGAGACCCTCCAGATCGCCCATCCGATCCTGCCCTTCGTGACCGAGGAGCTGTGGCAGTACGTGCGCGAGCCGGGCGAGGGGCTGCTCGCCGGCGTCGTGCGGGCGCCCGGCGAGCGCGCGGCGATCGACCCCGCCGCTGAAGCGGCGCTCGAGCGCGTGATCGCCGCGACGCAGGCGATTCGCAGCTGGCGCGAGGAGGTCGGGATCAAGCCGGGGGTGCCGCTGGCGGCGCGTCTGGACGCCGATGGCTACGAAGGGCTCGAGCCGCTGCTGGCGCGGATCGCGCGCCTGGAGCTTGCGAGCGGCGGCGGCGCTGCCGCTGCGAGCGTGCCGATCCCAGGCGGAGCGGCGGCGATCCTGGACGGCGTGGACCTCAGCGCGCACGCCGAGCGCCTCGCGCGCGAGCGCGCGCGTCTGTGCAGCGAGGTCGACCGGCTGCGCGACAAGCTCGCGAACGCGGCGTTCGTCGCCAACGCGCCGCCCGCGCTGGTCGCCGCGCAGCGCGAGAAGCTGGCCGGCCTGGAGCAGGAGCTCGCCCGGCCGCCTTCCGACGCCGGCGGGCAATGAGCCCTTCCTCGCCCGATCCGCGCGCGGGCTGGAGCGCGCAGGACGCCGAACGCCATCTGCTCGCGCGCGAGCACTTCGGCATGCGCTTCGGCCTCGACCGCATGCGCCGCCTGCTCAACGTGCTGGAGCTTCCGACGGTCTCCTTCCCGACGGTCCACGTCGTCGGCACCAACGGCAAGTCCTCGACGACGCGGATGATCGCGGCGTTGCTGGCGCGCGAGGGCCACCGCGTCGGCTGCTTCACCTCACCTCACCTGCTCAGCTATCGCGAGCGCATCCAGATCGGCGAGCGCGACATCGCGCCGGAGCGCTTCGCGGCGGCGATCGCGCGCACCGTCCACGCCGCCGAGCTCGTCGATCGAAGCGCCCCCGAGGCCGGCGACGTCGTGACGCAGTTCGAGCTGCTGACCGCCGCGGCGCTGTGCGAGTTCGAGGCCGCCGCCGTCGATGTCGCGGTGATCGAGGCGGGACTCGGCGGGCGTTACGACGCCACCAACGTGGTCGATTCGCACGTGGCGGTGCTGACGAACGTCGGTCTCGAGCACACACGCTACCTGGGGCCCACGGTCGCGGACATCGCGCGCGAGAAGCTCGACGTCGTGCGCCCCCGCTCGACGCTCGTGGTCGGCGCCGCCCTGCACCCCGACGCGATGGAGCTCGCTCGCGCCACGGCGGCGCAGCGCGGCGCCACGCTTGTGCAGGCCGAGGCCGGCGTGGACGTCGAGCTTCGCTCGGGCGGCGGCTACCAGCGGCGCAACTTCGCCGCGGCGCTGGCGGCCGTGCGCGCGTTCCTGGGG
>JBEKNK010000091.1:0-10529 GCA_049522915.1 Solirubrobacteraceae bacterium
CCATCTTGTCCCTGGAGAGCATTGGCAGCTCGGGGTCGGTGTAGGCGAGGTAGGAGGGCGTCTCGAGGTTGCTGTCGGTGATCGGGTAGACCAGCACCTGCGCGATCAGCTCGGGTGCGCCGCGGTCGCGGGCGCGGATCGCGCAGACCGCGGCGAGGTTGCCGCCGGCGCTGTCGCCGCCGAGCACGAGCGGCGCCGCGTCGTCGTGCGAGGCGACCCAATTGAGCGTGTCGAAGCAGTCCTCGAGCGCGACGGGGAAGCGGTGCTCGGGCGCGACGCGGTAGTCGACGTTGACGACCGTCGCGCCGGAGGAGTTGGCGAGCCGGCGGCACATCGCGTCGGTCGCCGCGAGGCCGTCGAGCACCCAGCCGCCGCCGTGGAACCAGACGATCGTGCCGCGCGCGCCGTGGGGCTGGTAGTGGCGGGCGGGCAGCTGCGCCCCGTTCACGGGGATCGTCAGCTCACGCACCTCCGCGACATCCGGGCCCGGGCCGTTGGCCTCGGCGTTCGCCCTCGACTGCGCGCGCGCCTGCGCCGGGGTGAGGTGCTGCGGCGGGGGTCCGCCGAGCGCCTGGGCGCGCTCCAGGAAAGCGCGCGCCTGCGGGTCGAGCGGCCTGGCCTCCGGGCTCATGATCGGGGTTCCGCGTCCGCGCTCACGATCGGACGATTATGCCAACGAGCCGGCGCCCCGTGGATGGAGCGCCGGCTCGTTTGGTTGCTGCCTGAAGTGCGGTGAGGCTTACTGCTGGCGCGCGTGCTCGGCCGCCGGGGTGCGGTCGGCCGACTGCTGCACGTCGAAGACGATGCCGCGAGCAAGGATCAGCACGTTCGAGGTCGTCGTCTCGACGACGTACTCGTTGGCGGCGGTGACGCCGACCTGACCGACCGGGGTGCCGGGGCGCGAGCCGACGACGAGCAGGTCGACGCCGTCCTGTGAGGGCAGGGCGAGCGCCGTGCCGGCGCGGGCCGCGAGCTGCTCGGCGGTCGTGCGGGCCGCTTCATCGACCTCGCCGCCGGCGAGAGCGATCGTGCGAAGCGTCGCGTCGGTGCGGTTGCGCAGGCCGGCGGCCGCGATCGCGATGGAGACGGGGCCGCCGTCCATCAGGCGCAGGGCGGACTGGCCGGGCTGGACATGCCCCGGAGCGGTGTGCCAATCGGAGCCGAACACGACGAGGTCGGCGTTCTCGCGCTCGGCGAGCGCGCGCAGGCCCTCGCCGGTGGAGGCGCTGAGGATCACGTGGCGGCTGACCTCGGCGTGTCCCAGCCACTGGGCGCCGCGCTCGAGCAGCTCCTCTGCGTGCTGCTGGGCGGCCTGCTCGGCGGCCGCGTCGGCCTCCTCGCTGTGGCGGACGTAGGCGAGTGATACGCGGGCGCCGGCGTCACCGAGCATCTTGCCGAGGGCAAGTGCGTCGGTGTCGTTGTCGGTGCCATCGTAGGAAACGATCACATGGGTTTGCATTGCGGTTCCTTGCTTGAAGAGGGTTGTTGCCCGGCGGGCGAGCGGTACGTTGGCCGGGCGGGATGTAGTGTCTTTCTACGAGCCAGCATCCCACTCTCCTGCCATCAGTTCAAGTAACGTTTGTGATATGAGGTATTAGCCAGGCTAATGCTGAACGTCAACCGCCTTCGCATTCTGATCGAGGTCGCCAACAGCGGCTCGTTCTCGGCCGCGGCCGACGCGCTGTCCTACACGCAGTCGGCCGTCTCCCAGCAGGTGGCGGCGCTCGAGGCCGAGACGGGGGTCACGCTGCTCGAGCGCCTGCCGCGCGGCGTACGCCTCACGCCGGCCGGCGAGGTGCTGCTGACCTACGCCGAGGGGATCATCGCCCGCCTGCACGCCGCCGAGGCCGAGATGGCGGCGATCGCCGGGCTGCGCGGCGGCCAGCTGCGGATGGCGTCCTTCCCGACCGCCGGGGCCACGCTGATGCCGCTGGCGATCGCGATCTTCCGCGCGCAGCACCCCGAGGTGGAGCTGACGCTCGCCGAGGGCGAGCCGGAGGAGATCGCGCCGCGGCTGTCGGCCGGCGAGTTCGACATCGCGCTGCTGTTCGAGTTCGCCGACACGAGCCAGTCGCTCGGCCCCGACCTCAACCGCCTCGGGCTGTTCGAGGACCCGATGTTCCTGGCCCTGCCGGCCGACCATGCGCTGGCGAACAGGCGCACGCTGCGGCTGGAGAACCTGCGCGCCGAGGCGTGGATCCAGACCTCCGCCTCGAGCCCGTGCGCGCGCCACGTCGTGCGCTCCTGCCACGCCGCCGGCTTCGAGCCGATCGTCTCCTTCGAGAGCGACGACTACCAGACGGTGCAGGGCCTGGTCGCCGCCGGCGTGGGCGTTGCGCTGATCCCCAAGCTCGCGCTCGCGGGCGCACGCGAGGACATCGCGATCCGCGCCCTCTCGCCCTCGAGTCCCGTGCGCGAGGTCGTCGCAGCGACACCCGAGGGGACCCGCCTTACAGCGGCGGCGGCGGCGATGCGCCAGATCCTCACCGACGTGTCGAGTCGCTTCGTCGGCCCGGACATCGTTTGAGCCGGCGGTCTGGGTGGCGCGCTGCGCGCGCCGTTCAGGGTTGCGCGGGGACGCCGCTGACGGTGTGCTCGCGCGCCGGCGTTGAGCGGCGGCGGCGGACGGCGGCCAGCGCCGCCGCGAGCGCGGTCTGAAGAGCGAACGCGACGGCCACGGTCACGGCCCCGGCCACCACGTCGAGCAGGTAGTGGTTGCCGGTCCCGAGCACCACGAAGCAGGTCAGGATCGGGTAGGCGACCGCGAGCGCGCGGATCGCTTTGCGGCGCGTCAGACACCAGACCCCGACCGCCGACCAGACGGCCCATGCGATGTGCAGCGAGGGCATCGCGGCGAACTGATCGGCGTCGTGCACGAGCACGCCGCTGTGCCATGAGATCAGCGCGTGCGCGCGGGCGATCACGTCGATGAAGCCGAGCCCGGGGAACGAGCGCGGCGGCGCCAGCGGGTAGCGCCAGAAGACCGCGAAGGCGATCAGGTTGACGATCACGAGCAGCGTGCGCAGCCGGATGTAGCGCTCCGGGACGCGCCACCACAGCAGCACGAGCACACCGAAGGTGACGACCGCGTGGGCGAAGAAGTAGTCGTAGGCGGCGAGCATCGAGAGCGTCGCGTGCGACGCCAGCCAGCGGTTGATCGAAAGCTCGGGGTCCAGTCCGAGCGAGCGCTCGAAGTGCAGCAAGCCCGCGGCGTTGGCGAACGCCAGCGAGCGACGCAGCGGCGCGAGGTCGTTGATCACGTCGTAGAGCCAGAACAGCCAGGCGACGATCAGCAGCTCGATCCACAGCGGCGCGCGGCCGTCGGCGCGCCGACTCACGCGCCGCCACGCGCGCAGCGTCCACGGGCGCCGACCGGCGACCTGCACCTCGACCGAGTCCATCACCTGGATGATGACGATCGCGGCTGCGGACGCGTTTGGCGGTGCGCGGTCTTTGCGCGATCGGGCGCGCCGGCCGAGGCGGCCGCGCGGAGCCGCGCGGCGCTACAGAATCGCGCGCAGTGTCTCCCGGCCGACGTTGGCGCCGCCGAGCACGATCACGTGGCTCGCGCCCCCGGGCTCGCGCAGCGAGGCCGCGAGCGCCAGCGCTGCGGCGCCCTCGATCGTCAGGTGGTGCTCGAGCGCCGCGACGCGCATCGCGGCGGCGATCTCCGCCTCGCCGATCAGCTCGAAGCGACCGACCAGCGCGGCGCACAGCGGGACCGTGATCGAACCCGGTTCGAGGTTGCCGGCGGTGGCGTCGGCGAGCGTCGGCGCGAGCCTCGAGCGCACGACCTGCCCGGCCGCGACCGCGTCGGCCATCGCCGGTGAGGCCTCCGGCAGGCAGCCGACGATCTCGCAGCGCGGCCAGCGTCCCCTGACCGCGAGCGCGACGCCGCCGATCAGCCCGCCGCCGCCGACCGCGACGAACAGATGATCTGGCTCCTGCGTGAGATCGTCGAGCAGCTCGAGCCCGAGCGTGGCCTGCCCGAGGATCACCTGCGCGTCGTTGTAGGGCGCGACGAGCAGCGCGCCCGCGGTCTGCTCGGCCGCTTCGCGGGCAGCCAGCTCGGCCGCCAGCGGGTCGCCGGCCACCTCGATCAGCTCGACGGCGCTGGCGCGCAGCCGTGCGAGCTTCGCCGCGCTGGCGCCGGCGGGGACGAAGACACGGCAGGGCAGTTCGAGCGAGCCCGCAAGCGCCGCCACGGCGAGTCCGTGGTTGCCGGTCGAGGCCGCGATCACCTCCGCCGGGCGCGGCCCGGCGGTGAGCGCCGACGCCGCGCCGCGAACCTTGAAGGAGCCGGTGCGCTGCAGGGTCTCGAGCTTGGCCAGGCGGCGCGGGCCCGGGCCCTCGAGTTCGAGCAGCGGTGTGTGGCGCACGTGGGGGGCGATCCGCTCGCGCGTCTCGCGCGCCGCCCGCAGTGATCGGCCGAGGTCGCGCTGCAGCGGGTGCTCGATCACGGTGCGCGCAGCGCGCGCTCGAGCGCCGCGCCGCCGTCGCGGCGCACCGGCTCCCAGTGCGAGACCAGCACCAGATCGATGACGTCGAGGTCGCGAAGCGCGATTCTGAGCGCGTCGCGCAGTTGGGCGACCGTGGCCCTCGGCGTCAGCTCATCCAGCCAGGACTGCGGGCACAGCGCCAGCTGGCCGTCGTCGGTGCCAAGCAGCGAGTCCCCGGGCACGAGCGCGCGATGCTCGGGGATCCAGTAGAGCGTCTCCGGCAGGCCCGGGAGCACGCGGGGTTCCACGCCCTCCGGCGCGGTCGTGTTCGCCTGGTAGCGGGAGATCGCCTGCTCGGCGCTGCGGCGGTGGAAGGGGAGTGTCTCGAGCACGCTGACCGCACGGCCGCGGCAGCGCTCGTCGGCCCAGGCCCAGAAGGCGTCGGCGTGCTCGTGTGGCGCCAGCGGGTCGATCAGGACGGCGTGCGCGGCGGTCTCGTAGAGCACGCAGCCGACCTCCTGGGGCCAGTCATCGCAGGCTCCCGGTTGCGCCGAGGGCTTCCAATCGGGGTGCGGCGCGCTCCAGCGCCAGAGGCCGGGTCTGATCTGCTCGGGCGCCGCCATCGGCGGAGGGTAGCGGTGCGGGGGACGGGGTGGCGGAGGCCGGCGGGGTCTCGGGGCGCGGTTGGCGCCGGCTTCGCGCCGCGCGCCCGCGGGCGCGCTGGCGGGTGGTCGATGGCGCGCGTCGCCGCGTCGCCTATGCGGTTCGCATCGCGCGCTCGCGGGCGCGCTGGCGCACGCTCGTCGCGCCCCACCACAGGGCGAGCGCGGTCAGCGCGAACGGCAGCACGATCGCAAAGGCCACCAGCGCGATCGCCAGGATCGCCTCGAGCGCGTGCAGCGCGCGGTTGAAGGCGGTCGTGAACGGCCCCGCGGCGATCGTGGCGTGCTTGGCGGCCGCGCCGGGCAGGACTGTCACCTGCAGCGTCGCCTCGCGGCCCTGCGTGAGCAGGCTGTCGAGCTCAGCGTGCTCGGCTGCGATACGCGCCTCCAGATGGTTGAGCTGCTGCTGGATCGCGGCCTGCGCGGTGAGTGTCGGAGCCACCGCGAGTTGCTTGAGCAGGGCAGCGCGCAGCGCGACGTTGTCGGCGAGGCGCGCCTGCTCCTGGTTGTAGCCGTCGGTGATGTCGTTGGTGCTCTGGTTCAGTGCGCGCACGCTCGCGAGCGAGGAGACCGCGGCGATCAGCCGGGAGAGGCGGCCGCTTGGCACCTGCAGGCGGAAGCTCGCGCGGCTGTTGGAGCCCTGGACCGCGACGTTGGAGCTCTCGACGACGCCGCCCTGGTGCTCGGTGGCGAGCACGATCCGGTTGGCGACGCCCTGCATCGCCGCCGGCGCGCTGGCCAGTGTCAGCGTCGAGTCCTGGTGCACGAGGCGAGCGTTCGGGGCGAGGGTCGCCGAGAAGTTCGCGCCCCCCGCCGCCGCCTGACCGGTCGCGGCCGTGGGGCCGCTCGTCGTACCGACCGGTGCCTGCGTCGTCGACGTGGCGCGCGGCGCCGCCGACGGGAGGAGTGTTGCCGCGCCCGAGAGCGGTCGCCCGAGGGCGCCGTTGTTGTGGACCGTCTTGCCGGCGAACACGCCGCTTGAGATGACGATCGTGAAGGCCACCGCCGCGGCCACGAGGCCGCCGCTCGCCAGCGCCAGACGGCGGATGTTCAGGTGATCGACGACTCGCCCTCGCCCTCGCCCGCGCCCGCGCCGCGCGCCCCGCCCGGCGATCTGGGCGTCCAGGCGCTCGGCGAACGCGGGGTCCATGCGCGGTGCTCCGGCGCGCACCGAGTCGACCAGCGCGGCGAGCTCGAGGTGCTGCTCGCCGACCGGCTCACGGGCGAGGATGCGGTCCAGTGCGGCGAGCTCCTCGCGCTCGCTCGCGTTCAGCTCATCGCGTGACACCACAGGCCTCCCGTAGTCGTTCGATCGCTCGATGCAGGCGGGTCCCGGCGTTGGACTCGCTGCAGCGCAGGACGCGGGCAAGCTCGGCGTTCGACAGCCGCCCGACAAACTTGAGCAGGATCACCTCGCGGTCACGCGCCTCGAGCGCCGCGAGCCCCTCGCGCACCGCGAGCCGCCGCTCGGCGAGGTTCGAATCGAGATCCTCGTCGAGCTCGCTGGAGGCGTCGGCGACCTCATGCAGCAGCGCGCCGGTGCGCCGCCGGCGCCGCAGCTCGTCCAGCGCGGCGTTGCGGGCGATCGCAAACAGCCACGACCGCGCGCTGCCGCGATGCACGTCAAACAGCGCCCGGCGGCGAAACGCCCGCTCGAAGGCGAGCGACGTGACGTCCTCCGCCGCGGTGCGGTCGCGCAGCAGCGAGGCCACGTAGGCGTAGACGTCGGCGGCGCTCGAGCGGTACAGCTGTTCGAACTGCTCGCCGGCGTCCGCGCCGCTGGTCGGCACCACGGCCATCACGGTCATGGACAGATCATCCTCACAGCTCAACTACGTGCGGGACGGCCTGGCATCACACGCCGAGCACGGGCGCCCGCGCACGGGGCGGGCGGACGCCGAAGCCGCGTGCGCCCGCACCGGCGGCTGCGGCCGCGGCCAGGAGTATGTTCAACGCGGGCAAGGGCCCCGGGCGCCCCCGCGGTGCGATATACTTGCTAGAGCAAACGAAATGGCGACCACCTCAAAACGCGGCAGTGCCCCGATCGTCCTGCGCAGCGACGGCTTCCCCGAGTGGAGCCACGAGTATGCGGCGGCCTGGATCGGGCTGCTCGCCACGCACCGCCGGCTGACCCGCGAGCTCGACGCCGAGCTCGAGGCGGCGCACGGTCTCACGCTGAGCGGGCTCGAGCTCCTCGCCCGCTTGGCCAGCGTGCCCGAGCACCGGCTGCGGCTGTCGGTGCTCGCCGCTGAGGCGGGCCTCAGCCTGAGCCGCGTCTCACGCATCGTCGACGTGCTCGAGGCCCGCCGCCTGGTCGAGCGCCAGAACTGTCCCGCCGATGCGCGCGCGATCAACGCGCAGCTCACCGACGCCGGCCTGGTGCTCGCACAGGCCGCCCAGTCGACCCATCTCGCGGCCGTCCGCGAACGCTTCTTCGATCGCCTCGACGAGCGCGAGATCGCGACGCTCGCAGAGGTTTTCGCGCGCTTCGCGCCCGACGCGCCGAGCACCTGCTCGGCCGGCTGAGCCGGGCCGCCGGCCAGCGGGCGGCGCCGACCCCACCCCCGCGGATCTCAGATCTGCTGCCTGATCCAGTCGAGGATCGCGCGGCTGTGTGTGATCACCGTGCCGTCGGGTTGCTTCAGCGCCGGCAGTTTGGTCGCGCCGGTCGCCGCGCGCAGCTCCTCGCGGGAGCCCTTGCGCAGGAACGGGATCGGGCTGCCGTGGGCGGCGACGACCTTGTCATATTCGATCCCGGCGGCCCTCAGCGCCTCCTGCACGCGGCGACATGGGTGCATCTTCGGGCCGCCATCGTCGCCGTGGCAAACGTAGAGGGTGGGCTTCTCGGCTGTCTGGGTGCGGGTCGCTTCCATCTCGTCCTCCCTTGTTCGCCTCGTGCTGCGCGTGAGCCTAGCCGCCGGCGGCGCGCGCGTGCTCGATGCGAGGCTCGCGCGTCGTGGTGCTCACCGACAGCGTGACGGCCGCCGTGCCCGCGGCGTTGCCGTTATGCGCGCGCGCCTGATACTCCGAGCCCCCGAGCACGGAGCCCGCGTCGAGGATCCTCACCTTCCCGAGCTTTGGCGCCGTGCCCTTCGCACCGCGCGCCGGCGCGAGCACGGCGGCCTTGCCGGAGTAGGTCGCGCCGGCGTATTCCAGCGCGTCGGGGAAGGGGACGTCGAGCGTACGGGTCTGGCCGGCGGGGACAGCGATCGAGCCGTGGGCGTGCTTGGTGGTGTAGCCGCCGCCGGCCAGCGCGTCGGGGGCGCCGAGCAGAGCCAGCACGAAGAGTGCTGCGAGCGCGCCGTGGCGGAGCGGGCGCGTGGCGGGGCTCGGCGCGCGAGGCGATCGCGGGAGCGTCGAGTCGCTCACGTCGCAGCTCCGCTTGGGGCGGGCTCAGGACGGGCGCAGTCCATGGAGGGCGGCGTAGTTGATCGCGGCGGCGCGGTCACGAGCGCCGATCTTTGCGAACACGTGGTTGACGTGCGTCTTCACCGTTGCCTGCGTGACGACGAGCCGCTCCGCGATCTCGCGGTTCGTGAAGCCGGCGGCGATCAGGCCGAGCACCTCCGCTTCGCGCGCAGTCAGTCCGTCGGGCAGCTCGACGTGCCCGTGTGCGGGCACATCGGCCGGCGTGGCTGCGGCGAGCAGGCGTGCCTGCAGCGGCGCCGCGAGCGTCATGTTCCCCGCCGCGGCCTGGTGCAGTGCGTGGGAGATCTCCTCGCGCCCGGCGTCCTTGGTCAGTACGCCGCGGGCGCCGGCGCGGAGCGCTTCGAGCGCGTCGTCGTCCTCGCCGAAGGTGGTGAGGATCAGCACCGCCGTGGCGGGGTGCTCCGCGACGATCCGCCGTGTCGTCGCCACACCGTCGAGCACCGGCATGTGCAGGTCGAGCAGCACAACGTCGGGCCGCCGGAGGGCGATCAGCTCGAGCGCCTGCGCACCGTCGCCGGCGGTGCCGACGACGTTGACGTCCGCCAGCAGGTCGAGGATCGTTGCGAGTCCCTCGCGCACGATCTGCTGGTCATCGACGACCAGAACGCGCAGTGGCGTGCTCACGCCGGCACCTCGGCCGTGACCGTCCAGCCTTCCGGGCTCGGACCCGCAGCCATGCGACCGCCGGCGAGCTCGAGGCGCTCGCGCATCCCCGCCAGGCCGTAGCCGCCCGCGGGCGTCGCTTCAGCGACGGCGGGCCCCTCGGCGGCCCCGTCGTTGGTGACCGTCACGCTGGTGCTGGCGGCGTCGTAGCGCAGCGCCACCAGCACCTCGGAACCGGGCGCGTGGCGCCGGGCGTTCGTCAACGCCTCCTGAACCGTTCGCATCAGCGCCAGGGAGGCCTCCGGCTGCAATGCCCGCGGCTCGCCCTCGAGGACCAGTTCGCCGCGGCTTCCCTGTTCGCGGTGGGACTCGAGCAGCCCGGCCAGGCTCTCCGCGAGCGGTGGCGCGTCGCTGCGCAGCGCCGCCACGGCGCGGCGCGCCTCCGCCAGTCCCTCGCGCGCGGTCCGCCGGCAGCCACGAATTCGCGCGAGCGCTCCCTCGAGGTCGCCGCGCTCCGCCAGCAGCACCTCCGCCGCCTCGAGCTGAACGGTCAGGCCGCCGAGCGCGTGCGCCAGCACGTCGTGGATCTCGCGCGCGATGCGAGTGCGCTCGTCAAGCGCCGCGGCGCGACGGCTCGCCAGCTCGGCCGCCCTGGTCTGCGCGACGAGCGCCTGCGCCGCGCGGCCCTGCGCGATGTACTGGCGGCGCGTGATGCCGATCAGCGCGCTTCCGACCAGGATGCCCGGATAGCCGAGCGCGGCGCTCGCGCTCAGCTTCGCCCACACGACGCCGACTTCGAGCGCGGCCAGGGCGAGCGCGCCGGTCGCAATCGACTCGAGCGCGACGCCGTCGGCGGCGACCTGCGCCGCGGCCACACCCGGGAAGGCGAGCGCCGCGCTGCCGTGCTGCAGCGACGCCAGCAGGCCGCCCGCCGCGCCCATCGTCGCGAGCGCGGCCATCCGCGCCCAGGCCGGCCGGCGGACCTCGAGCAGCCAGATCAGTGACGCGGCGCTCGCAATCACCGCGAGCACCACGAGCAGCGCCCTTGGGTCGGCGTGCGTGTGCTGCGTCGCCAGCTCGGCGTCCACCAGCGCCACGCCGACGAGGCGTCCGAGGGCGAGCATCCGTCGGCCGGCCGGCGCCTGACGGGGGTGGAGATCCGGGTGGAGAGCGGGTCGAGGATCCACCCGCAGATCGTCCCACGCGCCGACGACACGGCCGCGTCCCGCTGCGAACGTGTGCCCACAAGCCGAAGGTCACCGAAACAAGGAGCCAAGATGCCCACCAGCGCCCTCATCCTCACCGTCGCCATCCTGTTCGGCGTGTTCGCCTCCGACATGGGTCGCCGCGCGATCACGACACGCCGTCTCGTTCGCCCGCTGATCATCGCCGGCGT
>JBEKNK010000092.1:0-10453 GCA_049522915.1 Solirubrobacteraceae bacterium
GATCGATCGTGACCAGCACACTCAAACCATCACGCTTCGCAGCATCCATCCACGTCGTCACCTCCTGACGCTGATAGGTCACCGAGAGCGCATCCCACGACATGTCATACCGAACCGCCCAGATCCCCAAAGCACGAAAACGCGGAACAGTGAACATATCCGCCTTGTCATCACCAATCCCAACCACCGGATGCAAAGTCACCCTCGCAACCCGCACAGACGCCGCCGACGAACGCACCGCAGCGCCCGCGAACACGAACGCAAACACAACCGCGGAGCAGGCCACGAGCAGGCACAGCAGTGGTCGTGTGATCCGCGACATCAGTCTGTAGACGGTCCCGCGGCAGAGGAGTTGCGAGAACCGACTGGCTCGCGCGCTGGGATGTGTGATCGGCTCGCTCTGCCTACGACGCCCGCGGCCATTCTGGCACACGCTCCGGTCGGCGCTGCAAGGCGCCACTCACGCGAGCTCGTCGCCGCGCGTCTGCGACGGCACCGGTGGACCACCGGCGCCGTCGCCTTCGAGGACGTGCCTCGCGCGCGCCTGCTCCGCGGCATCCGGCTTTGGCTTGGGCAGGCGGCGCAGCCTGACCCAGCGGAATATCTCGAGCACGTAGATGAGGTAGACGCTGGCGGCCAGGACGAGCAGTCCGAGCACGACGACGAGGATCGACCAGCCGAGTCGAAGGTGACCGTGGCCGGCCGCGTCATCGTAGGAGTAGGGGATGAAACGCAGGGCCACGGCCAGCCCCGCCAGCATCAGTGTCCACCCGTAGAAGAACAGCAACGTGCGACGGACCCCGTAGCCGATCCGCGCCATGCGGTGGTGCAGGTGCTCCTGGTCTGCCGCGTAGACCGGTCGGCCGTACTTGAGCCGCTTGAGCACGACGAAGGTCGTGTCGAGGAACGGCACCGCCAGCAGGATCATCGGCAGCGCGAAGGCCACGACCGCGGACGTCTTCAGCTCGCCCTCAACGGCGACGCAGCCCATCAACAGCCCGAGCAGGTTCGAGCCTGCGTCGCCCATGAAACTGGACGCCGGCGGAAAGTTGTGAAACAGGAAGCCGAGCGCCGCGCCGGCGGTGATCGCCGCGAGCACGCCGCCGGAGTTCTGGTCGAGGTTGAAGGCGATGACCGCGAACGCCGCGGCGACGATCGCGCAGACCCCGGCCGCGAGGCCATCGACGCCGTCGGAGAAGTTGACCACGTTCATCATCGCCACCAGGCCGATCGCGGTCAGCGTCGGGCCGGCCTGAGGGAACGCGAGGTGGCCGAAGAACGGAAGCGTGATGTAGGGCACGTTCACGCCGCCGCGCACCGCCACGACGGCTGCCAGAATCTGGCCGGCGAGCTTGACCGCTGGATGGAAGTCGAAGCGGTCGTCGAGTGCACCCACGAGCGTGATCACCGCGCACGCCGCGAGAATGCCGACCCAGGGGAATTTGACATAGAGCGTGTGGTGCACGCCGTGCGGAAGCAGCACCTCGGTGCGCTGAAGCGCACCGCGCAGCCAGATCTCACCGGCGACGACCAGCGCCGCGAAGACTGCGAGGCCGCCCAGCCGCGGCGTCTCGCGATCGGACAGGCCACGATCACGCGGCTGATCGATCGCCCCGACCCGGCGCGCGAGCGCCATCGTGAAGGGCGTCAGCAGGGTGGCGACCGCAGTCGCCGCCAGGAACGCGTAGAGCGCGTCGAGCTCCGAGGGATTCATCGCCGCGGCGCAAGCATCGCACGCCCGACGGGCACTCGGCGGTCCGCCGCGCGCCCTGCGCGCTACGCGGGCGCCGCCGCGACGGCGACGGCAGCCGAGGTTGCGAGCGCGACGTCGCCGGCGCCGAGCGCCCGCACTGCGACATAGGGGGCGCTCGTGGCGGCGGTGATCAGCGTCTCAAAGCCGGTGGCGGCGACCGGGGCCCCGACTGGGGCGAGCGCCGACGCGGTGGCTCCCGCAAGCACCTGCCAGGCGACCACACCGGTCGCGCCGTTCCAGCTGGCCGCGATTGCAGTGGTGCCAGCGGTGGCGCCGGCGGTCGCGACGAGGGCGGGCGGAGCGGCCGGTACAGCGCTCCACGGGAAGCGAAAATCGCGGTAGGACTCAACCAGAGGCGGCAGGGCCAGCTGGAAGGTCAGCGTGTTGCCCGACGCCGAGGTCTCGGACACCAGGCCGACCTGGCCCCAGCCCACCAGCTGATCGGCGTTGGGCAGCTGTTGAACGTCGCCCTGGCTCGGCGACAGCACGTCGTGGCCAAGATCGACATATTCGTGCTGGAGGGTGGCCTGATGAGTGGTGAAGTCCAGCCCGATGTCGATGCCGCGCGAACGCGGCTCGATCTCTGGAGTGTCCTCGTTGTCGAAGATCTCGATCGATCCGTTCGCCAGCCGCGTCGCGTCGTGCTGCCAGGCGAAGCGCGCGCCGGGCCCGAGCGTGAAGCTGCTGTGGCGTCCGCCGAGCGTCCACAGGACCTCGCCGAAGGTGTGCCCGATCTGGTAGACGGCCCACGTGTTGCGCGAGCTGATCAGGATGTTCTGGTTGGACTCGACGTCGATCGAGTTGAGGTGGAACCAGTCCCAGATCTCGTCCGGATCGCGCGAGGGGTGGCTGTAGCTGTTCGTCAGCGGGACGTGCCCGATCGCATGCCATTCGAACATCACGAGCCCCGTGCGCACGTCGATCTCCTGAATCACGCAGTCCTCGATCACCTGGTTGGGCCCTCCACCGTAGGCCGTGAGGTTGGCAAAGATCGGCTCGAACACCGTGATCCAGGCGACGCCGCCCGGCTCGAGCTCGAAATCGTGGAGGTCCATCGACAGGCCATTGCCGGCCTGGACCTGGGCGATCTGCCTGTAGGACGTGTTCAGGATCTCACCGACTCCGTCAACTCCGTGCCCGAGTGCGATCCGGCCCTGCCAGTAGGTCAGCACCGCCTGGCCCAGGTAGCTCTGGACGCGCATGTCCTCGATCTCCTCGCCGGGCGCGGCCGGCTTGAACCAGACCAGTTGGCCGGCCGGGTTGACGATCATCGCTCCGGGCTGGCGGGAGCCCTCGGCCGGGGTGAGGAACACGTCGCCGAGCGCCGGATCAGCGGCCGGCGTGACCACGGTGACGGTCGGTGGGTGCAGCGTGGGGGCGGAGAGGAAGGTCTGAGAGGCGGTCGGGCCGGTCGTGCCGGTTGACCCGGTCGCTCCCGTCGTCCCGGTCGCTCCGGTCGCACCCGTCGTCCCGGTCGCACCCGTGCCGCTGTACTCCGAGGGCGTGACGATGTAAAGCGAGCCGATGTGGAAGCTCGTGCCGATCGTCCGATGGACTCCACCGACCGTCTCGACGGCGCTCACCGTCACCTGCTCGCCGACCGTGAAGGGCCGGTAGGGAAGGTAGCTCGCACCGGTTCCGGTCGAGTAGGCCTCGAGGCGACCGGCGTGCGTGCCGCTCTGCGAGCCACGCACGACGATCTTCGAAATGTCCGCCTCAGGCACGCCGAGGAAGCTGATCTGCGTCACCGGCGTGGCGTCCTGGGTGCCCTGCAGTGGCGAGATCGTCACCCAGGGAAGCGCCGGCGCATCGGCCTGCGCGACGACCGCCAGCGACCAGACGATCGCCAGCACCGGCGCCAGCGCCGCCACGAACAGTCTGGATCTGCCTGCAAACACGCGCATAGGTCTAGTCCAAGACCACAAGAGAAGTCAAAGAGTTGCGCAAAGTGGCTGTCGCGATGCACTGCGCGAGCGGGCGAAGCCGACCGCTAGAGGACCGTCGTCGCCGCCGCGAGCTCTGCATACAGCGGGTAGCGCTCGACGATCGCGACGACGCGTTCGAGCAGCTCGGCGCGGCGGGTTTCGAAATCGGGCCCCAGCGCCACGCCGATGATCTCGCCGATCTCGAGGAAGTCCTCACTGCCCAGCCCGCGCGTCGTCAGCGCCGGTGATCCGATCCGCAGGCCCGAGGTCACCCGCGGCGGTCGCGGGTCAAACGGCACGGCGTTGCGGTTGACCGTGATCCTGATGGCGTGCAGGCGGTCCTCGGCGTCCTGGCCGCTGCACTCGCTCTCGCGCAGGTCGACGAGCACGAGGTGCACGTCCGTCCCGCCGGTCAGGACGTTGATTCCATTGCCGGCCTCAAGCAGCGATTGCGCGAGCGCCCGGGCGCCGTCGATCGTGCGCCGCTGGCGTTCGCGAAAGCCTTCGCTCGCGGCGATTCGCAGCGCGACCGCCTTCGCTGCGATCACGTGCTCGAGCGGACCGCCCTGCTGGCCGGGAAAGACGGCCGAGTCGATCTCCTTGGCGAAGCGCTCCTGGCAGAGGATCGCGCCCCCGCGTGGTCCGCACAGCGTCTTGTGCGTCGTGGTGGTGACGACGTCGGCGCCCGCTTCGACGGGGCTCGGGTGCAGTCCGGCGGCGACGAGCCCGGCGAAGTGCGCCATGTCGACCATAAGCAGCGCGCCGACCTCGTCGGCGATCTCCCGGAAGCGCACGAAGTCGAGCTGTCGAGGGTAGGCCGACCAGCCCGCGAGCAGTAGCTCGGGGCGATGCTCGCGGGCGATCGCAGCGACCTTGTCCATGTCGATCAAGCTCGTTTCGCGGTCGACCTCGTAGGGGACGATGTTGTAAAGGCGCCCCGACACGTTCTTCTTCATCCCGTGGGTCAGGTGACCACCGTGGGCAAGCGAGAGGCCCATGATGGTGTCGCCGGGCTTCAACAGCGCGTGGTAAACGGCGGCGTTGGCCTGAGCGCCCGAGTGCGGCTGGACGTTGGCATGCTCGGCTCCGAACAACGCCTTCGCGCGGTCGATCGCCAGCTGTTCGACGACATCGATGTACTCGCAGCCGCCGTAATAGCGCCTGCCCGGGTAGCCCTCGGCGTACTTGTTGGTCAGCACGCTGCCCTGGCATTCGAGCACGGCGCGCGGAACGAAGTTCTCCGAAGCGATCAGTTCCAGCGTGTCCTGCTGGCGCTCCAGTTCGAGTGCGAGCGCGTCGGCGATCTGCGGATCGACATCCGCCAGCGGGCGCATGAAGTAGTCAGGCGGGAGGTCTTCGCTCATTCGCTACGAGCCTACCAGCGCGCGTTGGACGGCTGTCCGCGGCAAGGCTCCCGCGCGCACGATACGCCAGCGGCCGGTCGCCTCCAGCTCCCCGAGATCCACGACGGTCGAGGGAGTGCCCGGAAGCTCGCCGCCGTCGATCACCAGGGCGACGCCCGCCGCGATCGACGCCGGGATCTCGGCCGGCGTGCGCGGGTCCCCCCCGCCGGCGAGATTCGCGCTGGTCAACAGCAGCGGGCGGCCCGGCTGCAGCGGCGCCTCGATCACGCGGATTCCGAGCAACGTCCCGCCGCTCAGCGGGAATCGTCCGGCCGGGTTTGGCACAAGCAGCGTCAACGGGCCCGGCAGCAGCGCGCAGACCGCCGCGCGGGTGCGCCCGTGAAGTTCCGGCAGCGCGTCGAGCGCCGCCTGCAGCGAGAAGAAGGCAACCGCTGCGGGTTTTCCGGCCGGCCTGCCCTTGAGCGCCAGCATCGCCTTGACCGCCGCTTCGCTGCCGGCGTCACAGCAGAGACCGTAGACGGTGTCGGTCGGGATCACCGCGGCGCCGCCGGCGGCGATCACGGCGGCAAGCGACGACAGCGGTGGCGCGGGCTCGCTCATCGGCTCGCGCGCAGCACCCGTGCCGTCCCACCAAGGTCGCGGTGATGGCTCAGGTCGGTGTAACCGCCGGCGCGGCACAACGCAGCCAAACGCTCCTGCTGTCCCGGGCCGTGCTCGAGGATCAACGTGGCGGCAACGGTGGCGGAGGCCTGCTCGATCAGCCGGCGGAGGGTCTGCAGGCCGGTCGTTCCCCCGTCGAGGGCGCGCCGGGGCTCGTGCCGCGAGATCTCCGGCTCGAGCGTTGGGATCGTCGCGCTTTCGACATAGGGCGGATTGGCGAGGATCGCGTCGTAGGCGTCCGGCAGGCCCGCGAGGAGGTCGGCCCGCCGCCACGCGACATCGAGGCCGAGCCGGGCCGAGTTTGCCTGCGCGACGGCGATCGCGCCGGGGTCGACGTCTGACCCGCACACCTCGAGATCCGG
This sequence comes from Solirubrobacteraceae bacterium, assembly GCA_049522915.1. Classification (GTDB taxonomy): domain Bacteria; phylum Actinomycetota; class Thermoleophilia; order Solirubrobacterales; family Solirubrobacteraceae; genus Palsa-513. Next base: position 6,065 of record JBEKNK010000092.1, read on the forward strand.
CCGCTCGTCCTTGAGCGCGAGCGCGACAGCACCGCTGCCGCAACAGCAGTCCAGTACGCGCGCACCCCGGGGCAGCGCAAGCGCAAGCTCGACGAGCAGCTCCGTCTCGGGCCTGGGGATCAGCACCCGCGGGTCGACGACCAGCTCGATGCGGCGAAAGGCGCGCCGCCCGACGATGTAGGCGACCGGCTCGCGCTCGACCGCCCGGCGACGCACGTGAGACTGAAAGGCCCGCACGGCCTCGCCGCCGACGGGCGCGTCGGGATCCATGACGAGGCGCTCGCGTGTGCACGCGAGCGCGTCCGCCAAGAGCAGCTCGGCGTCCAGCCGCGGACTGGGCGAGCCCCCCGCGCTGATCGCCGTCACCGCGCCGTCGAGCGCATCGCGCACGCTGACGGCGTCGCGCAGCGTCATCCCTCGGCCTGGGAGGCGAGGCGGCGTCGCCGCTCGTCCGCCTGCAGCGCCGCGGTCAACTCGTCGAGCTCGCCGGCGAGCACCGCGTCGAGGTTGTGCACCAGGACGTTGACGCGGTGGTCCTTGACGCGGCGGTCGGCGTAGTTGTAGGTCCGGATCTTCTCGGCGCGCTCGCCGGTGCCGACCTGCGAGCGGCGATCAGCCGCGACCGCCGCCTGCTGCTCCGCGAGGGCGCGCTCGTAGAGTCGCGCGCGGAGCACGCGCAGCGCCTTCTCGCGGTTCTGCAGCTGAGACTTCTCGTCCTGCATCGAGACCACGATGCCCGACGGGCGGTGGGTCACGCGAACGGCGGAGTCGGTCGTGTTGACCGACTGCCCGCCCGGCCCGCTGGAGCGGTACACGTCGACCTGCAGGTCGGCCGGATCGACGTTGACATCGACCTCCTCGGCCTCGGGCAGCACGGCGACCGTCGCCGTCGAGGTGTGGATGCGCCCCTGGGACTCGGTCGTCGGCACACGCTGCACCCGGTGCGTTCCGCCCTCGAACTTGAATACCGAGTAGGCCCCGTCGCCCTTGATCGCGAAGGTGTACTTGCCCTCCCCCAGCTCCAGGGGCTCGACGGCGTAGCCCAGGCGCTCCGCGTAGCGAGTCAGCATGCGGTAGACGTCGCCGGCCCACAGCCCGGCCTCCTCCCCTCCGGCGCCGCCCTGGATCTCCACCAGCACGTGCTTGTCGTCGTTGGGATCACGCGAGACCATCGCGAGGCGGATCTCCTCCTCGAGCTCGGCGATCCGCTCATGGGCGCCCGCCAGCATCTGGCGCAGTTCCTCGTCGTCGGTCCCGTCGGCGAGCAGCTCCTCGGCGCCGGCGGCGTCGTCCTGCGCATGGCGCCATTGCGCCGCGAGCTTGGCCGCCGGCTCGAGCTGGCTGTAGGCGCGTCCGACCTCGGCGTTGCGCTGGCGGTCGCCGATCACGACGGGATCGACCATCTGCGCGCCGAGTTCGGCGAAGCGCTCCTCGATCTGCGCGACGAGCGCGTCGATCACGCGACCACCTCGAGGCCGATCAGGTCATCGGCGCCTCGCTCGTCACCGGACTCGACCTCGAGCACCGACCGTAGCGCGGCGATCGCGACCGCGAGCTGCGAGTGATCCGGCTCGCGCGTCGTCAGCCGCTGGAGGGCAAGCCCGGGCGCCATCAGCGCACGCACCCACACGCGGTCACGGTGGCGCGCCGCGAGCTTGATGATCTCGAAGGAGATGCCGGCGATCACCGGCACTCCAAGGATGCGCGTAGCGAGCAGCCAGTACCAGGCCGGCAGACCGATCGGAGCGAACACGAAGATCGCCACGATCATCACGACCAACAGGAAGCTCGTGCCGCAACGGGGATGCAGTCGAGAGAAGTGTGCGGCGTTCTCCGGCGTCAGATCCTGCCCGGCCTCGTGACAGGCGATCGTCTTGTGCTCGGCGCCGTGGTATTCGAACACGCGGCGCAGTTCCCGCAGGCGCGACAGCAGCACGAGGTAGCCGAGGAAGATGACCGTCCGCACGATCCCCTCGATCAGCCAGAAGAGCGTCGATGAGTGCAGCTGGGACTTGATCAGGCTGACCAGCCCGACCGGCACGACGAAGAACAGTCCGATCGCGAAGGCGAACGAGACGACCAGTGCGCCCGCCCAAGCGAAACCGGAGAGGGCCTCGCCGCCACCCACCGAATCCTCGCCCGCGCCGCCCTCGCCGATCTGGGCGTTGGCCGAGATGTTCAGCGCCCGCAGTCCGATCGCCATCGACCCACCGAGGGCGACGACGCCACGCAGCAGCGGCAGTCTCAGCACCCGGTGGCGGCGCAGCGCCGAGGAGAAGGGGAAGGTCTGGACCGCAATCTCGCCGCTGGGGATCTCGCGTTCGCCCCGTGTCAGCTGCTCGGCACTGGGCGCCCGCACGGCGACCGACCACGTGCGAATTCCGCGCATCATCACGCCCTCGAGCACGGCCTGTCCACCGATCGGCGCGTCGCGCCCGCGCGCAGCCACGCGCGAGACCTACTTGGTCGCGGCGGTGCGCGGACGGCTGCGAGCGACGCGGCGCTGGAAGCGCTCGACGCGACCGCCGGTGTCGATCAGCTTCTGGCGCCCGGTGTAGAAGGGGTGACAGTTGGAGCAGATCTCGACGCGCAGCTCGGACTTGGTGGAGCGGGTCTCGAACTCGTTGCCGCACGTGCAGCGCACGACGGCGGTCACATATTCAGGATGGATCTCGGCCTTCATCGGACTTGAAGTGTAGCGGGCCGCGATCACGGCCCGGATCGGCACGGCCGTGCGCGCCGCCTATGGCGTGCAGGCGAACGATCGTGTGCGCGCCGAATTCGCAGGCTCGGTGATCGCTCCGCCGGGGTCCGCGACGGCGACGAGCGTCGAGCCGGCTGTGCACACCGGTCCGGTGAATTGCACGACCGTGGCGGCGTCCGAAGCGAGACCCGGAACGGATACCTCAGCGAGCGCCACGCCGTTGACCGTCAGCCCAACCTCGAAGGCGCCGGCTGCCAGGGCGCCGGTGTTCACCACCTGGACGTTGTAGTCCTCGGTGGCACTCCCGGCCGTGTGGGCGCGCCGTAGCGCCCCGATCGCCAGGTTCGGCGTCTGCTGTGGCTGGGCGCAGACCGGCGAGAGCAGCTCCTCGGTGTGGATCACGCGGCGGTGGCGGTTCAGCCAGCGCGCGCGGACGAGCACCCGGAAGGATGCCGGCGCCGGCAGCGAGGTGATCTCATGGTCGTAGGTGTAGATGCCAACGCCGGGCTGGGAGGAGACCCAGGCGCCGAACCCGGGGGCGTTGACGGTCGTGAACGACGGCGCGCCGGACGAGCGTTCCTGAAGCGCGAACTCCACCGCCATCGTCCGCGTGCCGGGCACAGCGGTCATCTGGGAGGCGAAGATCGCGTAGCGATTGGCCTGCAGCGGGTCGGCGTGGCATGCGGTCACGCTGGCGGTGAGGGTCTGGGGCGGACCGCTCGCGCCGGTTGAGCCGGTCGGCCCGGTCGCCGGGCCGACGTAGATCGGCGTGCCGGTCGCACCGACAGAGCCGGGGGCGACGAGCGCGAGGGTTGCGAGCATGCCGAGGACGATCGGCGCGAGCACACGGCGAATCATGGACATCACGAGCACTCCAACACGGTAGCGCCGCAGATGTTGCGCTGCGGGTGAGCGCATGATCGCGATCAGAGCTGCTGGTAGAGCGGACCGTCGCCACCTTCGGGCGTCGTCAGCCGCCCGCCCTTGGCCGTGATCGCTCCGCACTGCACGCAGTTGGTGTAGTTGACGATCACGTCGACCTCGCCCTTCATTGGTGCGTCGGGCGCGATCTCATAGACCCCCGCCGGGCACATCCAGCGCCAGGTCTCGGCCAGCTCACGCGGTACGCGCTCACGCACGCGGATATGGTTGGGCGCGTCGTCGCGCGTCGCGTTGCCGCTGATGTAGACCGACGAGAGCTTGTCGAAGGTGTGGCGGCCGTCCGCCTTGGGGTAGCGCCGCGAGGTGCGCCCGACGAACATCGCCCGCTCGTCGTCGCGATGCCAGCCCAGCCGTCCGCCCGGCAGCCTGCCGCTCGTGGCGATCGCCAGGTTGACCAGCGGCGCGCCGGCCACGAAGCCCCTCTGGAACGGCTGCCGGGCGTTGCGCACGCGGTAGAGCTCACGACCCGTCTGCGAGAGCTCGAGCGTCTCCTCATAGGAATCGAATGAGTCACTCGAGCGCGCCAGCGCCGCGTGGATCGCCTCGGCGGCAAGGCGGCCGGAGTTGATCGCGTGATGCACGCCCTTGAGCGCCACCGTGTCGACCATGCCGCCGGCGTCCCCGACGATCACGGCACCCGGCATCGAGAGCTTCGGCATCGACCACCAGCCGCCACCGGGAAGCGCCTTCGCCCCCCAGCCGATCCGCTCGCCGCCGTCGAGGATCCCGCGAACCAGCGGATG
>JBEKNK010000093.1:0-10276 GCA_049522915.1 Solirubrobacteraceae bacterium
GCGCTGAGCCCAGCGGGCATCACGTTCAAGGACATCTATTGGACGGTCGGAGCCTACGACCTGGTCGTGACCTTCGAGGCCCCGGACGAGGAAACCCTGGCCGCCGGGCTCCTGGCGCTGTCAGCGCAGGGCAACCTTCGGACCACGACGCTGCGCGCGTTCACCGCCGAGGAGATGAGGGGCGTCATCGCCAAGGCGACGTGATCGATGTCGGGACCGCGAGCGTGCTCAACCGGCCTCGGCCGGGCGACCGGCGGGTCGCGGGCGCAGGACGTTCTCGACGAGGTGGGCGACGAAGCGCTGGTTCACCGGGCGGCCGGTCACGATCACTGCGATAGATGACGGGGGTCGAGTTCCCCGTCGACGACGGCGTGGAGATCAGCTGCCGCACAGCCGAACGGTCGCCCGCCTGACGACGCGCGCCGGCGCCGCGGCGCGAGGCGAGTACGCTCGGGCTCGATTCGAAGCTACTCGTTCCAGCTCGCGTTGGCGCCGTGCGGCACGAGCACTGTCGGTTTGCCACCGCCCCAGGGCGCGCTGACAACCGAGGGCGGCTCGCCCTCGAAGCCCTTCGTCAGCAGAACCTCGCTGCCGTCGCGCGAGATGCCGTCGGGAACGCTGAACTCGTTCAGAAGCTGACGTGGGACAACGGTCTTGCCGCCCAGCGTGACGGCCCACGAGGAGCTCTGGTCGGTTCCGCTGAAGCCGCAGAGCAGATGCCGCCCGTTGGCCGAGAAGGCGAGCGGCTGCAGGCCGCTGGCGAGCGGGCCGACCTTCATGTGCGTCAGCTGCCGCAGAGCGGTGCCGTTCGAGTCGATCGACCACAGCTGGTTGATCGGCGCGGTCACCTTCCCGCGCGAGGTGGTGCGGGCGAAGACGATGAAGTTGGGACCCCAGACCGGGGCGGAGATGACCCAACCGTGCGTGAGCTGCCGCGTACCGGTCCCCGACGGCGAGGTCGTGAAGAGATTGACCGGCGCGGTCAGGAGCTGCGAGGAGCCGAGCGCGTAGACGACGTCGTCCGAGGAGTTCGGCGCGAAGCTCGCGCCGTCGATGACGCCACTCGCGATCGTCGCGACCGAGCCGCCGCGGGCCGCGATCGCGAGCAGCGGACCCTTGTCGTCAAGGCCGTGGGGGCAGCTTGCGAGGATCAGCTTCGAGTCCCTCGACCAGCCGTCGATGCCGAGAAAGCCGGCGCAGTGAAAGAGCTTCGCCGCGGCACCGCCGCTCACCGGGTACACGAGCAGCTCCGAGGTTGCGCTCTTGGCCGGCGGCAGCGACTGCACGACTGCCACCGAGGCGCCGTCCGGCGCGACCGTCGCAATCGTGCCGGGCCCGAGTGTGCGCACGTGGCTGCCGTTCAGATTCGCGATCTCAACACTGCCGTTGAGCGAGTTCGAACTCTTGATCCAGGTGAGCACGGCCGCCCGCCGCGCACCCGCGGCGCTCGCGTGCACGGCGATCCCCACGAGCAACGCACCGGACGCGAGCACCACGCCCAGGGTCACGAGTCGCCCCTTCGCTGCCGCGCCGATTGGCTTCATTCGCGCTGGTCGTCCGTCGCGGGCGCGGGACACCAGAGGACTACCCGATTTTGATCATCTGTTCGATGGTGAGTGACTCCCGAGTGGTGTGCTTGGTCCTACCGCTCCCCGCCGTGAGCCACAGCGTATAGCGGCCGGCGCGCAGCGCTTTCGCCGCGTACAGCGTCAGCGTGCCGTTGCGTAACGAGCCGGTCGCGTAGAGGTGACCCGCACGAGAGACGCTGGCGCGCGCCGTCTTCGTCGTGAACGACTGGGGTGAGGAGGTCAACCTGGTCGTGCACTTCTTCTTTCCCTTGACCTTCGTGCACGTCACGAGTTCGATCTCGCCGGCCGGGCCCCGCGGACCGGCGGGGCCCTGGGCTCCATTCGTTCCGTTTGCGCCCTGGGCTCCATTCGTCCCGATCGCGCCGGCCGGCCCGGAGTTCTGCGAGATCACCGTGACCGCCGGGCTCGTCGCCACCGCGGTGACGTCACTCGCCGCGGGCGTCGTGACTGCCGTCAGCGGGTAGCTGACCGTCTGCTCGCAGGCGAGCGTGTCACCGACCTCGCCAGAAGTCGGCGTGAAGCTGTCGCTCGTCTGCCCCGCGACCACGCTGGCGTTCAACAGCCACTTGAAACCGTCGAAGGCGAGCAGATCGGAAAGCGGCTGCTGGAAGGCGAAGTTCGACCACTCTGCGCCCTCACAGACCTGCGGAATGCCCGCCTCGCCGCCACCGGCAACCACCGGCGCAAGCAACGACGCCGCCGGCGTACCCGTGCCGACCTGCCCAACCGCCGTCGTGGTGCCCTGGTCGGTGAACCAGATGTTGCCGTCGGCGCCCGCCGCGACGGCGTTCGGGTCGCTGCCCGAGTTCAGGCCGCTCGAGTACTCGGTGATCGTGCCGCTCGGCGTGATCCGACCGATCGCCTTCGTCGTGCCGATGTCGGTGAACCAGATGTTGCCGTCAGCGCCCGCCGCGATGGCGTTCGGGTCGCTGCCCGAGTTCAGGCCGCTCGAGTACTCGTTGATCGTGCCGCTCGGCGTGATCCGACCGATCGCCTTCGTCGTGCCGATGTCGGTGAACCAGACGTTGCCGTCAGCGCCCGCCGCGATGGTGTTCGGGTCGCTGCCCGAGTTCAGGCCGCTCGAGTACTCGTTGATCGTGCCGCTCGGCGTGATCCGACCGATCGCCTTCGTCGTTCCCTGGTCGGTGAACCAGACGTTGCCGTCCGCGCCCGCCGCGATGAAGTCCGCGTGGCTGCCTGAGTTCAGGCCGCTCGAGTACTCGTTGATCGTGCCGCTCGGCGTGATCCGACCGATCGCCGGCGTGGTGCCGGTGTCGGTGAACCAGAGATTGCCGTCCGCGCCCTCCGCAATGACGTTCGGGTGGCTGCCTGAGTTCAGGCCGCTCGAGTACTCGTTGATCGCGCCGCTCGGCGTGATCCGGCCGATCGCCTTCGTCGTACCGACGTCGACGAACCAGATGTTGCCGTCCGCGCCCGCCGCGATGGAGACGGGGATGCTGCCTGAGTTCAGGCCGCTCGAGTACTCGTTGATCGTGCCGTTCGGCGTGATTCGACCGATCGCGGGCGTGGTGCCGGTGTCGGTGAACCAGATGTTGCCGTCCGCGCCCACCGCGATGGAGTTGGGGTCGCTGCCTGAGTTCAGGCCGCTCGAGTACTCCTTGATCGTGCCGCTCGGCGTGATCCGACCGATCGCCGGCGTGCTGCCGATGTCGGTGAACCAGATGTTGCCGTCGGCGCCCGCCGCGATACTGAACGGGACGCTGCCTGAGTTCAGGCCGCCCGAGTGCTCGGTGATCGCGCCGACCGACGCTGCGGCAGCAATCCCGGCAAACGCGACAACGCACAGCGCCAACGCCATCGGCACGAGCGCAACCCGACCGCCGAACCGCATCGAAATCACACGAAACCCGGCTGGCTGGTTGAAGGTGACGATGAGGCGGCTGGCATCGGGCGTCCAGGCTGGGCCGGTCAGGCTCCGCTCGTCGGGAACACGCACATCGGACATAGCTCGGCGATCACCTTGGACGCGAGTGGCGCCGGGTCGACGGGCGTCAGGCTGACGGCCGCCGTCTGGATGAAGATCACGACGTTGGCGACGCGGGCATAAATGCCCTTGGCCTCTTGAATCAGGGAGTCCGGGTCGCTCGGGTCGGGGTCGAGTTCGCTGAAGGATTCGACCGCCCCGTCGCCGATTCCGGACAGAACGGAAACCTCGACGCCTGACGGCGGCGGCCCGGACACGATGAACGTGAAGTCCTGGCTGGCCGCGGCGCTGGTGGGCCAGAAGTGCAACGAGAGCTGCCCGCCGTCCAGCTGCTGCGTGTCGTCCGTATCTGTCAGCGGGTTGTATATGCAGGTGGACGTTGAGCCTGTCGAGGCGCCCGCGAGACTGGTGGGTGTCACAGCTCCACCGGCGATCGTCACTGCGTCGGGGAAGTCAGCTGTGCTGAGCAGCGTGGCACACGACACAGCCGCGAGGGGGGCGGGTTGGGCGTGGTGGTCGATCTCGATGTAGCGTGCGTCGTGGGGCTGCACGAGCTTGGCGATCTGGTTGAGGACGGCCGTCTTCAGCGCGCTGACGATGGGCCCGACGGCGGCTACGCCACCGGGCACCCTGCCGAGCGTCAGGCCCTCGACGAGGTCGAGCAGCTTTTTGAACACCGACGGGGTGACCGTGGCCGTCACGTAGAGGTAGTCGGTCGTGATCGGGGTGCCGCGCGCCGCCTGGTCCGCCGACTCCTGGCCCGTCGCGTAGGAGAGCGTCGCGGAGTGGTTGCTGCCGAGCGTGTCCTGCTCGTTGGTGATCGTCGCAAGGGCGGCTCCGCTACCGACGTTTTGGGTGGTCCACGCGACCTTGTCGCCGGAGACGTCGTTGAGCGACGGCAGGGTGAGGCCGAAGCTGCTGGCACATTGCGCGAGGTCGGCTGGGTAGTTGAAGCCGGACGCGCTGCCCAATGTGGCCGTGACCGTCCCCGTGTTGCCGGGCGCGGGGTCGATCGCGAATTTGTTGAACGCAGGCGCAGCGGTGAGCGTCAGGTGGAGGTTCTGCAGTGCCGAGACGGCCAGCGCCGCCACGCCGACGACGCCGAGACTGTTGCGAATGAATGAGGTCAGCTGGCTCGTCAGCGCGGAGGTGATGCCGCTGATCGCGGCGCTGGCCTGTGACACGGCGTGGTTCCAGATCCCGGTCAGGAACGCGAGCGTCGAGTTGGACGGCGGACCGACCGTGAGCGCGCTGAAGAATCTGCTGGCCGCAGAGCTCGTCCAGTTCGCGAGCGTCGCGCACGCTGTCCCGACCGCGCCTGCCTCGTACGCCCATTGTGGTGACGCTGCCGCAGCCCGTCCGGACCCGTGCTTCGTGCGTCGGGCCGTAGTGGCCGTCCTGACGGCGTCGGCTGCAAAGAGTGTCTCGACCAGGCTGGGGTAGACGGCTGTTTCGGGGTCCGCCAGTGCCTGCGCTCCGATCAGCTTTCCGGCGAGGACCTCGCCCGCTGTCGAGTCGCCCTCGGCGTAGGCGGCCATCAGGTATGCGAACGGAGGCGCGTTGGCCGGCATCGAAACCAGGCTGTCGAGGTCCACACCCGACGTGCCACCGGCGGCAGCGATCTGCGCCGAGTCGGCCTCCGCCTGCGAGCGCAGCACCCGCAGTGGCGTCACCGGGGCTGTGATCTTGTGCAGCGGGTGCTTCGACGTCGGGCTCGCGTAGACCCCGACGCCCTCCGCTGACAGTGCCTTGATCACCGCCGAAACCGACAGCGACGCGAGCGGCGCCGTCGGCGCCGCGCTCGCGTGGGCTGACGGCGGGCCACCGCCCGTGCCGCCCAGGGTCATCACCAGAAAGGTCGCGAGTAACGCAGCCAATGCCGTAACAACACGACGGGCGCTTATCACGGCGTCGAATACACCGCGCCATGGCAGTTCCACGCGCCGGTGAAGCTGGCGGAGGTGCTGAGCGCCGTGGCCTTTGACGCGAACGTGCCCGCTGACGGGATCTTACCCTTCACTGAAACGCTGACCTGATCGGCGATGGCCTTGCCGGCGTAGTCTGCGCTGACCGTCTGGAGCGGGAACGAGCCGGTCTGCACCGTGAACTGGAACAGCGGCAACCCGTAGTTGCCCTTCGCGGCGCCCGCGACGATCGTGCCGAGCGTGAGCTGAAGTGCAATCTTGTCCTTCGCGTGCGTCGAGCACCAGCCACCTTTGAACTCATAGGTCTTGCCACCCGACGTCAGCGTCGCCGTTGCCGGACCGCATTCGGCCACCGCGACGTTGCCCTTGACCTTGGTGATCTTCGGGGTGCACAGCGGTGCAGCGCTGGAGGTGTGCACGCGGGTCGTTGAGCTCAGATCGGCAGAGGCGGTGGCGACCGCCGACGCGGACCCTGCCAGTCCGATGAACGCGGCTAGTGCTGCGAGTTTCATCTGATCGCTCCTCTGGCGGCTGTACGTCTTTGGCTGGCTCCACTCTGCGCGCGGAAAGTGTGACCGCCACTGCCGCGGTTCGCATTGGTAATAGCTACCGATCTTTTCTGGCGCCTTGCGCTTCTGGGAGGTGCCGACGACGGCCCGCTGGCTACAGTGTCGCGATGGCGGCGGTGCCGGACCGAGCCGGGGGCGGCCGGTTGGTTGAGCGCGACAGGGAGCTCGCTGAGGTCGATCGCGCGCTGGGTGGTGCGCTCGCGGCCGACGGCTGGTTGCACGTGATCGAGGGACCGGCCGGGATCGGCAAGACCGCGTTGCTCGACGAGGCTCGGCGCCGAGCCGCGCAGGCAGGCGTCGCGGTTCTGGCGGCGCGCGGCGGTGAGCTGGAGGGAGAGTTCCCCTACGGGGTTGTTCGCCAGCTGTTCGAATCGGTCGTGCGAACGGCGCGGCCGGCGCGGCGGCGGCGCCTGTTGGCGGGCGCGGCTGGATTTGCCGCGCCGGCGGTGCTGGGCCCCGAGGCCGAGACGGCCGCGCCAGCCGATCCAGCATTCACCGTCGCGCATGGGCTTTATTGGCTGGTCGCGAACCTTGGGTCCGAGGCACCGCTCGCGCTCGTGGTCGATGATGTCCACTGGTCCGACGCGCCGTCGCTGCGGTTTCTGCTTCATCTGGCGCGCCGGCTGAGCGGGCTTCCGGTGACGCTGATCGTGTCGATCAGGAGCGGCGAGCCGGGGTCCGATCCCGGCTTGGTGGGCGAGCTCGCTGGGAGTCCCGGGGCCCGCGTCAGCGTGCCGGCGGCGCTCAGCGAGGCCGCCGTGGCCAGCCTGCTCGCGGCTGCGTTTGGACAGCCGGCGGATGTCGGCTTCGTTCGCGCGTGCGCCCGCGCGACGGGCGGCAATCCGTTCCTGTTGCGTGAGCTCGCGGCGGCTCTGAGCGCCGACGGCATCGAACCGACCGCGGACGCAGTGGCTGGACTCGAGGCGACCGGCCCGCGGACGATCGCCCGCGCAACGCTCGGCCGGCTCGGCCACCTCTCCGACCACGCCGTCGCCCTGGCGCGCGCGATCGCGGTACTGGGCGGCGACGCGCAGCTGCCGCGCGCGGCCCGACTCGCCGGGCTCGAGGAGCGACAGGGGCTGGCGGCGCTCGATGCGCTCGTCGCAGCGGACGTGATTCCGGCGAGCGGCCGGCTCGAGTTCAATCATCCCGTCGTGCGCGCAGCGATCTACGACGAGCTGGCCTCCGGCGAGCGCTCCGCCGCACATCGCCAGATCGCCGCACTGCTTGCGGCGGAGGGCGCCGAGCTCGACGCGGTCGCCGGGCACCTTCTGCTCACCCACCCGACCGGCTCGGCGGAGACGATCTCGACATTGCATGACGCCGCAGCCCATGCGCTCGCGCTGGGCGCGCCCGATGGCGCCGCCACCTACCTTGCGCGTGCGCTGCAGGAGGGCTGTGAGCGCGATCTGCGCACGACGCTGCTGATGGAGCTTGCGCTCGCCGAGAAGCTCGCCACCCAACCGTCGACGATCGGGCATCTGGAAGAGGTGCGCCGCATCGCGGCGGACCCTCTCACGCGGGCCCGGGCAACGATCGAGCTGGCCGAGCTGCTGGTGTACAGCGGCGACTGGGAGCGACCGCTGGCCCTGTTCGAGACCGCGCTTGGCGAGCTCGGCGACGGTGACCCCGCTCTCGCGCGACGGACCGATGTGCTGCGCACGCTGATGACGGCGTATGACCCGCGACTCGTCGCCGGTTTTGAGCAGCGTATGCCGGCTCTGTTCGAGCTGGTTGAGCGCGGGGGCACCGAGGCACGCGGGCTGGCGATGACGCTCGCCGGTGTCGCGGCGAGCCGGGGACTCGATCGACGCCGTGCCTGCTCGTTGGTCGAGCGTGGTTGGGACGAGGGACGGCTCCTCGTCGAAGGGACCAATGACGCCACGATTTCGCAGGGCCTGTACGCGCTTCTGATCTGCGACGAGCTGGACCGCGCGACTGAGCTCGTCGACGCGGTGGCAGACATGGCACGCACCCGCGGCTCGCTGTACGAGTTTCTCATGGATTGCGCCTACCGCGGTGGGATCGAGAATCAGCGTGGCGACCTCGCCGCAGCAGAGGCGCTGCTGCGGGCCGGCTGCGAGCGCGCACTGGAGTTCGGCGTCCTGTTCGGCATTCCCTCGATGCTTTTCTTTGCTGCGGACGTGCTGCTCGAACGTCCCGACGCTGCCGACATCGCGACGCTCGCGGAGACGATCGAGCTGGGCGCGATGGCCGACGTGCTCAGCGGCGCGTTCGTGTTCCAGGTCCGCGGACGACTGCGCTTCGCCGCGGGCGACCGCACAGCCGCGATCGCAGACATGCGCCGGGCCGGATCGATCCACGCCGCGCTCGGATCCGTCAACCCCAACCTGAACGCGTGGCGCTCGACGCTGGCGCTGATGCTCGAACCCAAGGACCGCCAGCAGGCACTCGATCTCGTGATGGCAGAGCTGGCGGACGCGCGCCGCGTCGGTCAGCCACGCGGGATCGGCGTTGCCCTCCACGCGCTGGGAGCTCTCGAGCGCGAAGATGCCGACCACGCGAACCTCAAGGACGCAGTCGCCGTGCTCGCCGACTCGCCCGCACGCCTCGAGCACGCCCGTGCGCTTGTCACGCTGGGCGCAGCGCTGCGCCGTCACGGCGACCGCACCGCTGCGCGAGCGCCGCTGCGCGACGGGCTCGACCTGGCCACGCGCTGCGGTGCGACCCGGCTCGCCGCGCGCGCGCACACCGAGCTCGCGGCGACCGGCGCCAGACCGCGCCGCGCGTACTCAAGCGGCCGCGACGCGCTCACCGCGAGCGAGCTCCGAGTGGCTCGAATGGCAGCCGCGGGACACACCAGCCAGCAGATCGCCGAGGCTCTGTTCGTCGCGACGAAAACGATCGACGCGCATCTCCAACACAGCTACGCCAAACTCGGGATCAACTCGCGCAGGCAGCTCGCCGCCGCGCTCGAACGCGACCCCGAGCCGTAGCTCGACAGCCGAAGCGCGTCTCCGGCCGCCGCGCGCGAGATGTCACGGCGAGCCAACTCGCGCCCGGCACGTGCATGGCCGCAGAGCCCGACGGCGGGGAGCGCGGCCGAAATCCTGGCCTTGGCAAGCCGCCATCGTTGCGGACGCCGGCGGAAAAGATTGGTAGCGGCTACCGACGCGAACGGCGCGACCGGCTGACATCTTCCCGGCATGGCGCAGGGCGGGCTACGTGTAGTACTCGAGTTCGACCACGGTGAGCCGCTGAGCGGCCGAATCGTGGTTGCGAGCGAGCCTGCCCAGCGCTTTCGGGGCTGGCTCGAGCTCGCCAGCAAGCTCGAGCGCGTGCGGTCCGCACACGGCGCAGGCCAGATCGGCCTTGATGCTGCCGCCGAGGCCGACTCGCTCGACAACCTCAACCGCGAACGGCCGGCGAAGTCGCCCCAGTAGATCAGGTCGCTGGCGCAAAGCGCCTGGCCTGGCGACCTCGCTCAACACGAGCTCAGTCGTGACGCGGGTCGGCGCGGTGGGCGGCGGGCTCGTTCTCGTAGTTGCAGGAATTACCGCGTTTGCCCTCACGCCGGGTGTAGCACTCGCGTGTATGGGCAGCGGTAACGGCGGCGCTTCTGGCAGCCACCGCAGCATCGGAGCGACCGGTATGACCGGAGCGACCGGAGCCACAGGCTCGACGGGCTCGAGGGGTGCCGCGTACGCGTCCTATGGGAGCAACGGAACGGACACGACGGCCTACCGGCACCGTCACTTTCGCCATGAGCGTCAGGCGCACGGGTCGAGATTCGCGGGTCGCAGCTAACAGCTGACCGACCTCACGCCGGGGCCAGCGCCAAGCGCGGTGGCCCCGGTGGGCCCAGGATCGCCGTGGTTCACGTCCTTGGGGTTCGCCTGGCTCGGACCGAAGCCGTGTCCACGTCGGGCTTGGACCGCTGGCCGCCCCCACCGGCTCAGGCTCCTAGACTGTCGCACTGATGGCCGATCGCCATGCGGCGCGCGTCGAGGCGCTGGGTGCGCTCGCCGTCGATGTCGCGGCGAACGTCGCCGCTCGGCAGACGGTGGTGGTGAACGCCCATCTGGTTGACGCGCCGCTCGTACGCGCGATCGTGCGGGCCGCCTATCGCCGTGGCGCCGATCAGGTCGATGTGCAGTGGAGCGATCCGTTGGTTCGGCGAGTCCGGCTCGAGGAGGCCGCTGACGCGGCGCTGGGCCATCTCCCGGTCTGGACACACGAGCTGCCGACGAAGTTGGGAGCGCTTCACGGGGCGGCGATCTCGCTCGT
>JBEKNK010000094.1:0-10253 GCA_049522915.1 Solirubrobacteraceae bacterium
GTCGGCTGGCGAGGACGCAGGGAGCGAGCAATGGCGGGGCCATTGCCGCGACTGAGGACGACGCCAGACGGCGTCCAGACGCCGCCGTAACCGGTGGAACGTTCCGAGAAGGCCCACTAGTGGCCGAGCCCACCGGGGCTGACTCGATCGGGCTGCGGCGCCGCGGGGCCGCGGTCGGGGGGGCGCGGCGGATACACTGGGGGTAGCAGCTCCACCACTGAGTGCTCACGCTCCCGCATTCTGCAGTGGCCCTGCCATACCCGGAGCAGCAGGAGGCAGGCCATGCCCGAACCCGCCGAACAGCGAGGATCGGATCGACCGACGCCGGCGTCGACGACCTTCAACGACCTCATCAAGGAGGTCGCCAGGCGCAACGAGGAAGCCCACCGCGAGGCGCTCAAGCAGCGAGTGTCCAGCGGGCGCGCCGCCCGCGATCTGAAGCGCGCGCGCGACCTGCGCTGATCGCGCGCCGGCACCGGATCCCGCGCTCGCCATGCCCGGGCGCCCTGAAGCGATCCGCGACGTGCCTATGCTGTCGGTGTGGTCGTCAGGGTGATCGAGCCGCGTCCGGTCCGCTCGCCGGGACGCCGCCGGCGGCGTCGAATGCCGGCCGCCATTGCTGCTCTCGTGGTGTCCGCGATCGCGGGCGCGGCCGTGGTCGTCACGGTATGGTCGGGTGCCACGCTCTTGACCGACCCCAGCGCGCTCGCGAAGGTCACGCTGGATCCCTTTGCCGGCAAGCTCGTGCGGGCGGCGGCCTTCGCGCCCGACGGCCAGGTGATCCCGCTGCACCGCGCCGGCGGGCGGCTCACGCCGCTCGTGGCGGTGCCGGCGGGTGAGCTGATCTCCGTCGATGTGGTGATCCGCCGGCCCGGCTGGCTGAGCTGGGCGCTCGGAAGCTACCGCGACGAACGCCTGACCGTGCGCGCACCGGTCGCTCAGAGCGCCGACACGTCGCTGACGGTCGCTCCGGGCGCAGCTGTTCGAATCACCTTCGATCACGCGGTCAGTGCCCTCGCCTACTCCACCGATGGCCAGCCACCCGTTCGGCTCGCCCTGGCCGGTCCCGCGCGCACGGTCACGCTCCCCGGCCTCGGCGGCGCGGGAACCGCCGAGGTCAGCGCCGCCGTGCGCCCATGGGAGAAGCTCGGCGCGCCGTTCGAGCTGACCTGGCTCCCGCCGTCGCGCTCCCCGGTCCTGCTCGCCAGCCCGGCGCCGGGCTCGAGCCTCTCGCCCCTCGCCCCGGTGACGCTGACCTTCTCTGAGCCGGTGTCGGAGGTGCTGGGCTCGGCGCTGCCGACGCTTTCGCCCGCGATCGCGGGCTCCTGGCGCCAAACCGACAGCCATACGCTCGTGTTCACCCCGGCCGGCGTCGGTGCGCCGCTCGGCACGCAGCTGCACGTGACACTGCCGCAGGCCGTGGCGCTCGCGTCGGCCTCCGGAGCTCTCGCGGCGCCCAGCGACGAGCTGTCCTGGAGCGTGCCGCTCCCGTCGACGCTACGCCTGCAGCAGCTGCTCGCGCAGCAGGGCTACCTGCCGCTTGACTGGAAGGCAGCCGGAGCGCCGGTGGCCGACACCGCGGCGGCCCAGGTGGCTGCGGCGATCGCGCCGCCCGCCGGGCGCTTCAGCTGGCGCTACCCCAACACGCCCGCGCAGTTGACCGCCCTTTGGCGGACCGGCGTGGCGGGCCCGATCGTCCGTGGCGCCGTGATGGCCTTCGAGCACAACAACGGCCTCGCCGTGGACGGCCTGGCCGGGCCGATGGTCTGGCACGCGCTGCTGGGCGACGCGGTCGCCGGGCGCCGCTACGACACGCCCTACAGCTACGTCTTCGTGCACAGCCAGATCCCGCAGAAGCTGACCCTGTGGAGCGCGGGACACACGATCCTCACCTCGCCGGGAAACACCGGCATCCCCTCGCGGCCGACCGCTCCTGGGACCTTCGAGGTCTTCGAGCACATCCCGGTCGGGACGATGAGGGGCATCAACCCCGACGGCCTGCGCTACGACGACCCGGACATCCGCTGGATCAGCTACTTCAATGGCGGGGACGCGCTCCACGCCTTCCCGCGCGCCTCCTACGGCACGCCGCAGAGCCTCGGCTGCGTCGAGCTCCCGCTCGCCGCCGCGGCGAAGGTGTGGCCGTACACCCCGATCGGCACGCTCGTCACGATCGAGAAGAGCTGACGCGGCGCTCCGGCAGGGGCGGCGCGGGCGGCGGGCCCGCGAGGCGCCCGGCGTCCGCTGTCGCGCGGCGCAGTCGTTCTGCCAGCTCGCCCGTCAGCTCCCCCGGCGCGAGCCGCCAGCGCCAGTTGCCCCCGGCCCGTCCGGGCGTATTCATCCGCGCCTCGCTGCCGAGGCCGAGCACGTCCTGCGCCTGGACCATCGCCAGTCGCGCCGGCGATGAAAAGGCGAGTGCGATCAGGTTCCACCACGGCTCGCGCTCGTCGATCGACCGCGCCGCCAGCGCGTCGTGCACGCGCCCGCGCGCAGCGGCGTCCAGGCCGTCCCACCAGCCCCGCAGGGGCTCCTGGTCGTGCGTCGCGGTGTAGACGACGCTGTGCTCACGATGGTTGTCGGGGTGATGGGGACTGTGACGGCCGAACCCGTCGAACCCGAATTCGAGCACCGCCATCCCCGGCAGCCCGAGCTCGTCGCGCAGCCGCCGCACGGGGCCGGTGATCACGCCGAGATCCTCGGCGATCAGCGGCAGCTCACCGAGTGCGCGGCGTGCGGCGTCGAAGGGCGCGCGCCCAGGACCGCGACGCCACTCCCCCACCCTCGCGTCGGAGGCGCCCTCAGGGACCGCCCAGTAGGCGACGAAGCCGCGGAAATGGTCGATGCGGGCAAGATCGAACAGCTCCATGCTGCGGCGCAGCCGCTCGGTCCACCAGCGGTAGCGACGGACGGCGAGAGCGGGCCAGTCGTAGAGCGGGTTGCCCCACAGCTGGCCCCGCGTCGCGTAGGCGTCCGGGGGCACACCGGCGACCACGCCGCGCTGGAACAGCTCGGGGTGAGCGAGCTGGTCGGCGCTGCCGGCCGCCACATAGATCGGCAGGTCACCGATCAGGCGCACGCCTGCCGCCGCCGCGTAGCGCCGTAGCGCCGTCCACTCCCGCTCGAAGCGGACCTGGTCGCGCAGCGCCCGGCGCGTGCCGGCCAGGCGCTCCCAGTCGGAGATCCAGAAGGCGTGGCGCTCGCGGAAGGCGGCCTCCTCCGCGCGCGAGACCGCCGCGGCGGGATCGGCGAGCAGGGCTGGCGAGGCTGCGAACGCCGAGCGGGACTTGTAGGGGGAGCGGTGGCGATCGGTCGGGCCGAGCGGCAGCACCTGCCACCACGACTGGCCCGCCGCGGCAAGCCAGTCCACGAACGCGTATGCCTCGGCTCCCAGGCGCCCGCCGGGCAGTGAGCTCGGATGCAGCTGGACGCCGCTTGAGCGTTCGCTGTTCACGACTCGACGCTACCGCTCGCGACCGGCGAGCAGCTGCTCGGCTGCGTCCGATGCGACGGTAGGTGACACTACGTGCATGCGCCCGCCGGCGAGCTCCAAGCCACCGCCCCGCGTCCACATCGAGGACCCGCGACCGCTGCTGGACTGCGGGCGCTACGCGGTGAAGGCCTGTGTCGGCGACGCCGTCGAGGTCAGCGCGACGGTCATTCGCGACGGCCACGAGCAGCTTCGCGCCGTCGTGCGCTACCGGGGGCCGGGCGAGCGCGAGTGGAGCGAGTCGCCGATGGCCCGCGTCGATGCGGAACTCGGCGGCGATCGCTGGGGAGGGTCGTTCACCGTCGCGGCGCAGGGGCGCTGGGAATGGACGGTCGAGGGTTGGACCGACGCCGAGGCGACGTGGCGTGAGGAGCTGCGCCGCCGGATCGAGGGCGGAGCGAAGGATCTCTCCGCCGAGCTGCTGGAGGGCGCGGCCCTGCTGACCGCGGCCGCGGCCCGCGCCAGGGGCAGCGACCGCAAGCTGATCGCGGCGGCCGCGACCGCGCTCGCCGATCCCCAGATCCCGGAGGGCGAGCGACGCGAGCGCGCACTCGCACCCGAGCTCGCGTCCGCGTGCGAGCGCCACCCCGATCGTTCGGCCTCGACCCGCATGACACCGACGGCAGAGCTCGACGTCGACCGCCCCCGCGCCCGCTTCGGCGCCTGGTATGAGCTGTTTCCGCGCTCGTTCGGCGGCCTGTCGGGTGTGGCAGGAGTTCTTGATGGCCTCGCCGAGCTCGGCATCGACGTTGTCTACATGCCGCCGATCCATCCGATCGGTCACACCCATCGCAAGGGACGCAACAACGCTCTCGTGGCGGAGCCCGGCGATCCGGGGAGCCCTTGGGCGATCGGCTCGGAGCTCGGCGGTCACATGGCGGTGAACCCGGAGCTCGGCACGCTCGAGGACTTCGATCGGCTGATCGAGGCCGCGCGCGAGGCCGGGATCGAGCTGGCACTGGACTTCGCGATCCAATGCTCGGCGGACCACCCGTGGCTGCGCGAGCACCCCGAGTGGTTCTACCGCCGCCCCGACGGCACGCTCAAGCACGCCGAGAACCCGCCCAAGCGCTACGAGGACATCTACAACGTCAACTTCGACTGCGACGACTGGCGCGGGCTGTGGGAGGCGCTGCTCGAGATCGTCGATTTCTGGATGGCGCGCGGGGTTCGGATCTTCCGTGTCGACAACCCGCACACCAAGCCGCTCGCGTTCTGGGAGTGGCTGATCGCGCAGGCGCGCGGCCGCGAGCCCGACGTGCTGTTCCTCGCCGAGGCCTTCACGCGCGAGGCGAAGCTGCGCGCGCTCGCCAAGATCGGCTTCAACCAGTCCTACACGTATTTCGCCTGGAAGAACTCACGTCACGAGCTGACGGAGTACGTGACCGACCTGGCGACCTCGGGCATGCAGCTCTACTGCCGCCCCAACTTCTTCGTCAACACGCCCGACATCCTTACCGCCTACCTGCAGGACGGCGGTCCGCCGGCGTTTCGCGCGCGCCTCGTGCTCGCGGCCACACTCTCGCCCTCCTACGGCATCTACTCGGGCTACGAGCACTACGAGAACGTGCCCGCGGCGCCCGGCTCGGAGGAGTACCTGAATTCCGAGAAGTACGAGCTGCGCGAACGCGCACTCGACGGTCCGCTGCTGCCGATGCTCGCCGCGCTCAACACGATCCGCCGCGGGCATCCGGCGCTCCAGCGACTGGACAACGTGAGCTTCCTTGCGACTGAGAACGACGCGCTGATCGCCTACGCCAAGACCGCGCCGGGCGACACGCTGATCGTCGTCGTCAACCTAGACCCCGGCGCGGTGGCGGAGGGGGTCGTGATCGTCCCCTCGGGGCTCGGGCTGGCTCCCGACTTCGGCGTCGTCGACCTGCTCAGCGGCGAGCGCTTTGACTGGCGCCTCGGGCGCAACTTCGTCCGTCTCGACCCGGCACAGCGGCCCGCCCACGTGCTCGCCGTGAGCGCACCGAAGTGAGCGCCCGTTGAGCCCGCCCGGCCAGTGGTTCGAGTCAGACCCGCTGTGGTTCAAGACCGCGGTGTTCTACGAGATCCACCTGCGCGGCTTTTTCGACGGCAACGGCGACGGCTCCGGCGACTTCCGCGGCCTGACCGAGAAGCTCGACTATCTCGACTGGCTGGGCGTGGACTGCGTCTGGCTGCTGCCGATGTACGCCTCGCCGCTGGGCGACGGCGGCTATGACATCTCTGACTTCAAGGCCGTCCACCCCGACTACGGCACGATCGAGGACGCCCGCGCCTTCATCGAGGCGGCCCATCAGCGTGGGATCCGTGTGATCGCCGACCTGGTCATGAACCACACCTCGAGCGAGCACCCGTGGTTTCAGGAGTCGCGCTCCTCGCGCTCCTCGCCCAAACGCAACTGGTATGTGTGGTCGCAGGACGCCACGCGCTACCCGGACGCACGGATCATCTTCGTCGACAGCGAGGTGTCCAACTGGACCTACGACGAACAGGCCGGCGCTTACTACTGGCATCGCTTCTTCCACCATCAGCCCGATCTCAACTACGACGAGCCGGCCGTGCAGGAGGCGATGCTCGACGTCCTCCGCTTCTGGCTCGACCTGGGGCTCGACGGCTTCCGCCTTGACGCGGTTCCCTACCTCTACGAGCGCGACGGCACCAACTGCGAGAACCTGCCGGAGACGCACGCCTTCCTGCGGAAGGTGCGCGCAACCGTCGACGCCGAGTATCTCGACCGCGTGCTGCTCGCCGAGGCCAACCAGTGGCCGCAGGACGTCGTCGAGTATTTCGGCGACGGCGACGAGTGCCACATGGCGTTCCACTTCCCGGTGATGCCGCGCATGTTCATGGCGCTGCGCCGCGAGGAGGCCGCGCCGATCCTCGAGATCCTCGACCGCACCCCCGCGATTCCGCAGAGCGCTCAGTGGGGCCTGTTCCTGCGCAACCACGACGAACTGACGCTGGAGATGGTCACCGACGACGAGCGTGACTACATGTACGCCGAGTACGCGAAGGACCCGCGGATGAAGATCAACCTCGGGATCCGCCGGCGTTTGGCCCCACTGCTCGACAACAGCCGGGCCGACATCGAACTGCTGACCGCGATCATGTTCTCGCTGCCGGGCAGCCCGGTCCTCTACTACGGCGATGAGATCGCGATGGGCGACAACGTGTACCTCGGCGATCGCGACGGCGTGCGCACGCCGATGCAATGGTCGGGCGATCGCAACGGCGGCTTCAGCCGTGCCGATTTCGCGCAGCTGTACTCCTCGCCGCTGATGGACCCCGTTTACGGCTTCCAGGCCGTCAACGTCGAGGCGCAGCTGCGAACGCCGACCTCGCTGCTGCGCTGGCTGCGCCGCTTCATCGCACTGCGCAAGGAGCATCCGGTCTTCGGCCTCGGCAGCTACGAGCCGTTGCATCCCGCCAACCAGCGGATCTTCGCGCACATTCGCCGCTACGAGGACGACATCGCGCTCTGCGTGCACAACCTCGCACGCTCGGCCCAGGCGGTCGAGCTCGACCTCGCGCACCACCAGGGACGCCAGCCCCAGGAGATGTTCGGACGTGCACGCTTTCCGCCCATCGGCACGCTGCCGTATCTGCTGACGCTCGCCCCGCGCGGCTTTTTCTGGTTCCTGCTCACCGCCCCAGACGAGGAGAACGAGGCCGATGACGGCAAATGATCTCGCCCGCGCCGTCGCGGCCGGCGATCCGGGCGCGCTGCCCGAGGAGGCGCTCGCGTCGTGGGTGAGCGCACAGCGCTGGTTCAGCTCCAAGCAGCGCGAGGTGCACGAGTTCCGCGTGCTCGACCTGGTGCCGCTGCGTTCGGCGGACCCGGTCGTCGCGATCGCGATCGCCGAAGCGCGCTTTGGCTCTGGCCGCCACGAGGTCTACCAGGTGCCGATCGCGGTCCGCCCGCGGCGCTCCGGCTGGACCGACGGCATCATCGCCATCGACGGCGACGACATCGCCTACGATGCGCTGGTCGACGACGACGCGCACGCCGTGCTCGCCGCGCAGCTCGCCGCCGCCACCACGATCGAGCGCCCCGCGGGCCGCGTGAGCTTTCATTGGGACGCAGCCGTCGCGCCGCCCTCGAGCAGGCCGGTGACGCGAACGATGGGCGCGGAGCAGTCCAACACGTCGGTCGTGCTCGACGAGCTGTTCGCGCTCAAGGTCTTCCGGCGGATCCAGCCGGGCACCAACCCCGAGCTCGAGATGCTGAGCTTCCTCGCGACCCACGGGTTCGAGAACATCGCCGAGCTGGCCGGCTGGTACGACTACAGCGGCGAGCTGATGGACGCGACGCTCGGCATCGTTCAGCGCTACGTCGGCGGCGCGCGCGATGGATGGGACCTCGCGCTGGACGCCCTGGTGGCCGAGGACCGCTCGTTCCTTCACCGCCTCGGCGAGCTGGGCTCGGTCACGGGCCGCATGCATGCCGTGCTCGCCAGCGCCCCCGACGATCCCGCCTTCGCCCCGGAGGAGCCGACGGTCGAGACGCTCGCGCTGCTGCTCGCGACGATCGACGAGCAGATCGAACGGACCTTCGACGAGCTCCCGGACCTGCCGGCGCTCGCGCCGATCGCCGGCCGCGGCGAGGAGATCCGCGACCATCTCCAGTCGCTCTCGCACATCGGCGTGCGCGGCCGGCTGATCCGCATGCACGGCGACTATCACCTCGGCCAAACGGTGCGCGGGGTCGACGACTGGGTGATCCTCGACTTCGAGGGCGAGCCGGCGCGGCCGCTGGTGGAGCGCCGGCGCAAGCGCTCGCCGCTGCGCGACGTCGCCGGCATGCTGCGGTCGTTCTCCTACGCCGCCGCCGGCGCGGTGGCGCTGCGCGGGGCGCGCGTACCCGAGGACTGGGTGGCGGAGGCGCGCGAGCGGTTCCTGGATGGCTACATGGCGGCGGTTGATCCGTCGATCCTGCCGACCGGCGAGGCGGCCACCAACAAGCTGCTCGCGATCTTCGAGCTCGAGCGGGCGATGTACGAGCTCACCTACGAGCTGGGCAACCGCCCCGACTGGGTCCCGATACCGGTCGCGTGCATCGGGCGCCTGCTCGACCAGGCGCAGGCATCGGCGTGAGCGGAGCGCGGAGCCGGCCGCCATGGCGCTGAGCCAGCGGGAGATCCGGCGGATCGTGGCGCGAGACCACCCCGATCCGCACCACCTGCTCGGCGCCCATCCGCAGGACGGGGGCGTGCGCATCACCGCCTACCGGCCCGACGCACTGGGCGTCACGGTGCACACAACGTCGCAGCCGCCGTTGGCGCTGCGCGCGCTCGCCGCGAGCGGCGTCTTCTCCGGCGTGCTGAAGGGCGCGACGCTCCCGCTCCGCTACGAGCTGGAGGTGCGCTACCCCGACGGCGCGAGCTACCGGCTGCGCGACCCCTACGCCTTTCTGCCGACGCTCGGCGAGCTCGACATCCACCTTCTCGCGGAGGGCCGCCACGAGCAGCTCTACGAGCGCCTCGGCGCCCACCTGCGCGAGCTCGACGGCGCCCTCGGGACCTCCTTCGCGGTTTGGGCTCCCGCGGCCCGCTCGGTCAGTGTGGTCGCCGACTTCAACTCCTGGGACGGGCGGCTGAATCCGATGCGCTCACTCGGCGCCTCGGGCGTGTGGGAGCTCTTCGTGCCCGACGTCGGCGAGGGCGCCCGCTACAAGTATGAGATCCGTACGCAGGCCGGGGAGCTGACGCTGAAGGCCGACCCGGTTGCATTCGCGGCCGAAGCGCCGCCGGGGACCAACTCCGTCGTGCACCAGGCGCGTCATCAATGGGGCGACGCGGAGTGGCTGCGCCACCGCGCGAGCGTCGAGGTGATCGCCGCGGCCGCGAGCATCTACGAGGTCCACCTCGGCTCGTGGCGTTTGAACCCGCTCGAGGGCAACCGCCCGCTGACCTACCTCGAGCTGGCCGACGAGCTGGCCACCTACGTCGGCGACCTCGGTTTCACCCACGTCGAGCTGATGCCGGTGATGGCCCACCCGTTCGCGGGCTCCTGGGGCTACCAGGTGACCTCCTACTATGCGCCCTCGCCGCGCTTCGGCTCGCCGGATGACTTTCGTGCGTTCGTCGACCGCCTCCACGGCCACGGCATCGGCGTGCTGCTCGACTGGGTCCCCGCCCACTTCCCACGCGATGACTGGGCACTCGCGCGCTTCGACGGCACCGCGCTCTACGAGCACGCCGACCCGCGCCGCGGCGCACACCCCGACTGGGGGACGCTGGTCTTCAACCTCGGGCGCAACGAGGTTCGCAACTTCCTGATCGCCAACGCGCTGTTCTGGCTGCGCGAGTACCACGTGGACGGGATCCGCGTGGATGCCGTGGCCTCGATGCTCTACCGCGACTACTCGAGAGCGCCGGGCGAGTGGCTGCCCAACGAGTACGGCGGCCGCGAGGATCTCGAGGCCGTCGCGTTCCTCAAGGAGCTCAACGAGGTCCTCTACGGGCGCGAGCCGGGAATCCTCACGGTCGCCGAGGAATCGACCGCGTGGCCGGGCGTCTCGCGCCCGACCTACCTCGGCGGGCTCGGCTTCGGCGCGAAATGGAACATGGGCTGGATGCACGACACGCTCGACTACTTCGGCCACGACCCGATCCATCGCGCCTTCCACCACAACGAACTGACCTTCAGCCTGCTCTACGCCTTCAGCGAGAACTTCATCTTGCCGCTCAGTCACGACGAGGTGGTGCACGGCAAGGGCTCCCTGTACACGCGCATGCCCGGTGACCACTGGCAGAAGCTCGCGAACCTGCGGGCG
>JBEKNK010000095.1:0-17394 GCA_049522915.1 Solirubrobacteraceae bacterium
GCGATCGAGCGCGGCGCGAATCCGAACGTCGCCAACCCGTACTTCATCCCCTACTTCGGCGACATCGTCGGAGCGGCGAAGGCGACGGGCGGCCCGATCGCGGGCATCGTCACGCCAAACGCGACGACGATCGTCTTCCACCTGACGGAGCCGACGGCGATCCTGCTCGAGGGCGCGCTGTCGCTGCCGATCACGATGCCGGTGCCGGAGTCCTTCGCCGGTCCGCTGGACAAGGACAAGCCGACGCAGTACGGCACGAGCTCGGAGGTCTTCACCGGCCCCTACATGCTCGAGTCCACCGCGGCCGGCAAGTTCCTTGGCCTCGGCTACCAGCCCGGCAAGTCCGCCACGCTGGTGCGCAACCCCAACTGGAACCCCAAGTCCGACCCGGCGCCGGCCTATCTGGACCGGATCAACATCAACATTGGCGGCGCGTCACAGGTCATCGGCCTGCAGGTCCTCAAGGGCACTGACTCGGTGCAGAACGACACGCCGACCAATGCCAACGTGGAGCTCGCCTACACCAAGTACTACAAGCAGCTCTACGCCGTTCCGGGCGCCGGCGACCACTACGTGTCGCTGGACAACGCCAAGGGTGTGTTCTCCAACGTGAACATTCGCCGTGCCGCCTACGCGGCGCTGGATCGGGCCGCGATGGTCAAGGTGGCGGGCGGGTCGATCGTCGGCATCGTCGCGACGCACTTCATCACGCCCGGCTCGGCCGGATACGCGCAGGCCGGCGGTAACGCCGGACCGAACTACCCCTGGAACGACTATCCGGACGGCAACCTCACGGTCGCCGAGAAGTACATGAAGGCCGCGGGCTACCCCTCAGGCAAGTACACGGGATCGGCGACCGTCAAGATCGTCGGCTCCGACAACGGCAACTCGCCGGAGGAGGCCGCGATCGTCAAGGACGCGCTGACCGAGCTCGGCTTCAACGTGAAGCTCGTGCTGGTCGACCAGTCGGTGATGTACGCGAAGTACTGCGGCGTCCCGGCTGCCGAGGTCGACGCGTGTCCGGAGGTCGGCTGGATCCGCGACTTCGCGGACCCGCAGACGATCCTCTACGTCCCGTTCTGGGGCCCGGCGATCACCCCGACCAACAACTCCAACTGGGGTCAGGTCAACAACCCGCAGATCAACGCGGCGATGGTTGCCGCCTCCAAGATCGTCAGTCCCACAGCGGCCGCTGACGCGTGGGCCAAGGTCGATGACATGCTGGTCGACCAGGCCGTCGCGATTCCGTGGATCTTCGATGATCAGCCGAACATCGAGTCCGCGAACGTCCGCGGGATCAACGACCTCTGGGACGTTGGCGAGTGGGACTACGGGTACACCTCGCTGGACAATCCGTGATCAACGGATCATCTGACCGTCGCAACCCCGGGGCGCCGTTCGCGGCGCCCCGGGTGACGGGCCGCCACCGCTGATGACCGCCTTCATCATCCGCCGCCTGCTCTGGGGTGTGGTGCTGCTGATCGCGGTGATCGCGGTCACCTTCCTGATCTTCTACCTGCTGCCCTCGGTGAACCCGGCGATCCTGCGCGCGGGCCGTAACGGCTCGCCCAAGATCATCGCCGAGATCAGCAAGGATCTCGGGCTCAACCACCCGATCTACGTGCAGTTCTGGAACTACATCAAGAACATCATCCTGCACGGCAACTTCGGCTACTCCTACTACTACAACGATCCCGTCGGCGGCCTGATCGCCAACCGCCTGCCGGCCACGCTGTCGCTGACCGTCGGCGCGGCCTTCCTGTGGATCGTCGTCGGCGTGCCGGTCGGCATCATCTCGGCGATCAAGCGCCGCACCCTGCTCGACCGCGCCGCGATGGGCACGGCCCTCGTCTTCGTCTCCGCGCCGGTGTTCTGGCTCGGCCTGATCGCGCTCTACGTTTTCGCCAACGACATCGGCCAGTTCCACGTCTTCCCTGGCGCCGGCAGCTACGTCGGCCTCACGGTCAACCCGCTGAAGTGGTTCGAGTCGCTGCTGCTGCCATGGATGGTGCTCTCGGCCACCTCGACCGCGATCTACGCGCGCCTGGTCCGCGGCAGCCTGCTGCAGGTGATGGGCGAGGACTACATCCGCACCGCTCGCGCGAAGGGCCTCTCGGAGCGCCGCGTGATCCTCAAGCACGGCATGCGCTCGGCGATCACGCCGCTGGTGACGGTGCTCGGCCTCGACATCGCGGGCCTGCTGGGCGGCGCGATCCTGACCGAGGGAGTCTTCGACATCCCCGGCATCGGGCGGCTGAACATCGACGCGATCGGCCACGGTGACGTGACGATCGTCCAGGGGACGGTGCTCGTCGCCTCGATCTTCATCATCGTCGCCAACATCCTCGTGGACATCGCCTACGCCTTCCTCGACCCCCGCGTGCGCTACGAATGAGCACCATGCAGCCGACCGGGACGCTGCTCTCGGTTGAAAACCTCAGCGTCCAGTTCCCCACCCACGACGGCGTCGTGCACGCCGTCGACGACATCTCCTACACCGTCGACCGGGCCGCCTCGATCGGCATCGTCGGCGAGTCGGGCTCCGGCAAGACGGTCGCGGCGCTCACGCTGCTCGGCCTGACCGCCACGCAGGGGGCGATCGTCACCGGTCAGATCATCTTCGACGGCCGCGACCTGCTGACGATCTCAAAGGCCGAGCTGCGCCACATCCGCGGCAACGAGATCGCGATGATCTTCCAGGACCCGCTGTCCTCGCTGCACCCCCAGTTCCGCGTCGGCGCGCAGATCATCGAGGCGATGCGCATCCACCGCTCGATCACCCGCGCCGCCTCGCGCAAACGCGCGATCGAGCTGCTCGAGCTGGTCGGCATCCCCGACCCCCGGCGGCGCGTCGACCAGTACCCGCACGAGTTCTCGGGCGGGATGCGCCAGCGCGCGATGATCGCGATGGCGCTCGCCAACGAGCCGAAGCTGCTGATCGCCGATGAGCCGACGACCGCGCTGGATGTGACCGTCCAGGCGCAGATCCTCGCGCTGCTCGAGCGCCTGCGCCACGAGCTGGGGATGGCGATGATCATGATCACCCACGACCTCGGCGTCGTCGCTCAGATCGCCGACCGCATCAACGTCATGTACGCCGGGCGGATCGTCGAATCCGCGCAGGCGAGGCCGCTGTTCAGCTCACCCCAGCACCCCTACACCTGGGGACTGCTGCGCTCGATCCCGACCCTCGACGGCCCGCGCGGCGTCGAGCTCCTGCCGATCCCGGGCCGCCCGCCGAGCATGATCCGCCGCCCCACCGGCTGCTTCTTCCACCCCCGCTGCGCCTATGCCCTGCCGTCGCACTCGACGATCGATCCCCCGCTGACGGATGTCGGCACCGAAGGCGGCGGCGACCACCGGGCGGCCTGCCTGCTCGACACCGCGCAGCGCCAGGCGGCCTGGGCCGCGCTGAAGGGCGGCGGCACGCCCGAGCAGGCGCGCGTGGCCGCCGGCATCGAGCAGGACGTCGTGCCGCTCGCCGAGGCGGAGATCGTCGGATGAGCCCCGGCGAGACGCTGGTCGAGGTTCGTGGCCTCGTCAAGCACTTCCCGATCTCCAAGGGGATCATCATCAAGCACAAGGTCGGCTCCGTACGCGCCGTCGACGGCGTCAGCTTCGAGGTCAAGGCCGGCGAGACGCTCGGCATCGTCGGCGAGACCGGCTGCGGCAAGAGCACGACGGCGCGCCTGATCACGCGCCTGCTGGAGGTCACCTCCGGCGAGGTGCTGTTCGAGGGCCGCGACATCACCAAGCTCAAGGGGCCGGACCTGAAGGCGATCCGCCGCGAGATGCAGATGATCTTCCAGGACCCCTACTCCTCGCTGAACCCGCGCAAGACGGTCGGCGCGATCATCGCCGACCCGTTCGCGATCCATGGCCTCGAGACGGGGCCGGGCGAGCGCAAGAAGCGGGTGCAGGAACTGATGGACCGCGTCGGCCTGAACCCCGAGCACTACAACCGCTATCCGCACGAGTTCTCCGGCGGCCAGCGCCAGCGCATCGGCGTCGCGCGCGCCCTCGCGCTGAAGCCCAAGCTGATCATCGCCGACGAGCCGGTCTCCGCGCTCGACGTCTCGATCCAGGCGCAGATCCTCAACCTGCTGCGCGAGCTCCAGCGCGAATTCGGCCTGACGATGATCTTCATCGCCCACGACCTCGCCGTCGTGCGCCACATGTGCGACCGCGTCGCGGTGATGTACCTCGGCAAGGTCGTCGAGATGGCGCCGAGCGACGCGCTCTACAGCCAGCCGCGCCACCGCTACACGGGCGCCCTGCTATCCGCCGTCCCGGTCGCCGACCCCGAGCTCGCCACGCGCGAGCGCCACCTGCTCGGCGGCGACGTGCCAAGCCCCGCCAACCCGCCGTCGGGCTGCCGCTTCCACCCCCGCTGCTCCCACGCCGGCCCGATCTGCTCGACCGAAGAGCCGGCGCTCACCGACATGGGGCAGGGAACGATCGCCGCCTGCCACTTCCCGATCGCCGACGACGAGGTCGGGGATCTGCTGCCGGTTGCTCGTGGGCGTGAGCGGCTGTAAGCCGCTCACGCTGCCTTACGCTCGTGGCACGGTGAGCGCCCGTCGGGTGGCTGCCCTCGGTTTGCTCGTGGGGTTGCTCTTCGGCGTGGCGGCTTTCGCCGCCGCTTACGTGAACGTCGATTTGTCGACGAAGCTGGCGCCGGAGATCGCGCGTGCTGAAAACGGGAAGGTCGCCGTGCTGGTGCCCTCGACGATCCGCGCCGACGTCGCGGCCTCGCACCTCTACGGCTCGGGCGGCGCGACGGCTGGCGGCTACGACATCCGCCTCGCCGATGCGCCGGGATGTGACGATGGGACGGCTTGCTTCTTCGCGGAGTTCGAGGGTGGGCCGCAGACGAGGCTGGCGGGGACGAGCGTGGCGCTCGCGCGCGGGGTCAGGGGCACGTTCGCGCCGATCCGCTGCGGGGCGTCGTGTGGGCCGGCGAGCATCCAGTGGCGCGAGCGCGGGGCGCTCTACAGCGTGCAGTATGTTCTCGGCTCGAGGGCGAGCATGATCGCCCTCGCTGACTCGGCGATCGACTCAGGACCCCGCTGAATGCGCCTCGAGGGCCTCAACCACATCACCGCGATCACCGGCGATGCTCCGCGCAACGTCGACTTCTACACCGGCACCCTCGGCCTGCGCCTGGTCACCAAGACCGTCAACCAGGACGACCCGACCGTCTACCACCTCTTCTACGCCGACGAGCACGGCAGTGCTGGAGCCGACCTGACCTTCTTCGAGTACCCTGGCGCCGCGCGGGGCCAGCCCGGCGCGGGCTGCGTCTACCGCGTGCGCTCACGCGTCGCCACGACCGACTCGCTGGCCTTCTGGGCGCAGCGCCTCGCCGAGCACGGGATCCCTTTCGAAAAGGATTTTGAGTCGGTCCGCTTCGCGGACCCGGAGGGACTCGAGCACGAGCTCGTGATCGACGACGTGCCCGACGAACCGCTGCGGGCGGAGCACCCCGAGATCCCGCCCGAGCACGCGCTGCTCGGCTTCGCCGGCGTACGGGCCTACAGCCTGCGCCTGGACGCAAGCCGCGAGCTGCTGGTCGACGTGCTCGGAGCCCAGGGCGAGGGCGACACGCTCGAAATCCGCGGCGAGCGCCGCGGCGCAACGATCACCTGGGACCCCCCGCCCGAGAGCCGCCTCGTCCAGGGAGCCGGCTCGGTTCACCACATCGCCTGGGGTACGACCGTCGCCGAGCACCCCCTCTGGCACGAGCGCGTGAACGCAGCCGGGGTGCGAAGCACCCCCATAATCGACCGCCACTTCTTCCACTCGATCTACTTTCGCGAACCCGGCGGAGTCCTCTACGAGATCGCCGACGACGGCCCCGGCTTCGCCCACGACGTGCCCGAATCAGAGCTCGGCCGCCAGGTCGTCCTCCCACCCTGGCTCGAACCCCGCCGCGCCGAGATCGAAGCCCGCCTCACCCCCCTCCCCGACCCCCGCGCCGGCTGGCCGGCAGGCGAAAGCAGCTCCTGAGCCGCTAGGATCGGCCCCGGTCCGCTCGGGTCAGGGCGCGCGTCCGGTGGGGTTTGGCGCGCGGTTCAGGCGCGGTCGGCGATGGTTCGGCGAGATAGCTCAGTTGGTAGAGCACACGACTGAAAATCGTGGTGTCCCCAGTTCGAGTCTGGGTCTCGCCATTTTCAAAGAGGCCTGCGTGTGGGCTGGTTTTGGGGCGGCTGTCGGGGCGGCTCGCGTGGGCTCGTGAGGGGCGGTTTTGCGTGCGAGGTCCTCCCGGCGCAGGCGGAGCGCTTCGGTGAGCAGCGAACGGCTCTCGATCCGACTCAAGCCGGCTTGTATCCCTTGGCCGACACGATGGTGATGATCACCTCGAACGCATTGCTGAATCGGGTCTGGGCCCCCTCGGCCGTCTGCTGATCGGTCGCGGCCTGGCTGAGGCTCGTCTCGACCTGCGCGCAATCCTGGCTGGTGTAGGCCGTTCCGGCGGCGGTGAGATCCGCGTCGAAGCTGGTGTCGCCCGCGGCCATCGCGTCAATCGTCGGCATGACTCCGTTGATGGCCTTGACGAGCTTGTCGGAGGTCTTTCTCTGCTTCGCGCTCTCCCTTTTTGCGTGCTTTGCGTACCACGACTTCTCGGCGTCGAAGTACGCCTCAGAAGCCTGCTGCCAACCCGCGACCGGACCCTGGTAGGTCGCGGCCTGGTTGATCAGCCCTTGACCCAGCGTAGCGTCGCCGCTTGCCGATTCGAGGCTGCAGTACTGCGCCGCGTTCGCGCTGAAGGCTGCGGCCGAATACCCACTGATCGGAGACTCAAACGACCCGACGCACTTGTCGACGGCGTAGACCGCGAGCGTCAGCGGGCCCTTGCCACCGACGGGACAGGTGCTGGTCTGCGCGACTGCCGTTGTGCTCATCAGCGACAGCACGATCCCGGTCGCCACAGCCACCGCAGCGCCGAGCTTCATGAGACGCCGCCCGCTCGAAAGTGTCTCCTGCCGCACTTGGCGAGCGTACCGGTCGCACCAGTCGGTTTCGGACGGTGTCGCGTCAACCCCGTGCCGAGCAGCTGTCAGCAGCATCGCGGCCCGCAGCCGAGTGCCCACGGAGGCGCCAGCGGGGGGTGGTAGCGGGACCCCGCAAGCCAAAACCTTCAGCGGCGTGCTGCGAGGCACGGCCGACGGACCGGTGTTCGGGTAGTAATCTCATCCGTGGAGGGCACATGTGGGGTCGCCCGTAGGTGGGCTGGCAGCACGGCCTGACTTCTGCGGAATCCGTTCTCGAACCCGACGAGGTTTGCCCGTGCCGCGGCGAACAGACGAGCTTGAGCCCATCACCGATCCCGTAAGCCCGACCAGCTCCGATCACCCAGCCCCTGCCGCCGGCATCGGCGTCGAGGCGACCATCGTGGCGCACGAGCTGACACGCCGCTACGGCGAGGGGGATATCGCCGTGCAGGCTCTCGCCGGGGTCAGCGTCGAGTTCTCGCCGGCGCGCTTTGCGGCGATTATGGGGCCGTCGGGGTCGGGCAAGTCGACGCTGATGCACATCCTGGCCGGGCTGGACCGGCCGACCAGCGGCAGTGTCACCCTGGACGGCATCGATCTGGGGGCGCTTGACGACAAGGCGCTGACGTTGCTGCGGCGCGAGAAGGTCGGGTTCATCTTCCAGTCGTTCAACCTGCTGCCGTTCCTCGATGCGCGGCGTGTTGCGGTCGCGCGAGCGCTGGTCTCCCGGCCCGCGGTGGTGTTCGCCGATGAGCCGACCGGCAATCTCGACTCTGCCGCGTCTGGTGAGGTGCTCGAGCTGTTGCGCCGTGCCGTCGATGATCTCGGCCAGACCGTCGTCATGGTGACCCACGACGCGCATGCCGCTGCGCATTCCGATCGCTTGATCGTGCTCGCTGACGGGCGGATCGTGCGCGACGGCGCGGCGCTCGACGGCGACGGGATTCTCGATCTGATGAAGTCGCTGAGCTGATGTTGGCGGTAGTGCTGCGCGGGTTCTTCTCGCGCAAGCTGCGCGCCATCCTGACCGGCATCGCCGTGGCGCTCGGGGTGGCGCTGATGTCGGGGACCTACATCCTCACCGACACGATCAACCACTCGTTCGCGACGCTCTTCTCGGCAGGCGAGCAGAACCGCTCGGTCGTCATCGTGCCCCACCAGGGGCTCGGCAACAACGCCGCGGTGCAGACGGCGCCGATCAGCGATGCGACGCTTCAGAAGGTTCGGCGGATCCCCGGTGTCGCGCAGGCAGATGGCGAAGTGCTCTCGACGGTTGCGCTGTTTGACGCGCACGGCACACGACTCAACAAGCTCGCGCCGAATCTCGTGAGCTCGCTCCTGCCGCCGCGCTTTGAGAATTTCTCGCCGGTCCAGGGCAGTTTGCCGGCGACGGCGACCGCGGTCGCGATCGATCAGGCGACGGCGCAGCGCTACGCCCTGAAGGTCGGTCAGGAACTCCGTGTCGCAGGCGGCAGCGTGTCCGCCACCTACCGCATCTCGGGGATCGTCAGGTACGTCAGCTCCGCCTCGTTCGGCGGCGCGGGGGTGGCGGTGCTGATCCCAGCGCAGGCGCAGCGGATCGCCGACGAGCCGGGTGCCTGGGACGAGCTCATCGTCGCGGCCACGCCCTCGGTGAGCGCGAAGACTCTGCAGGCGCGGATCCGCGCCGTGTTGCCGGCGACGCTCGACGTCCGCACCGCAGCGGAGCAGGCGGCGACGCAGACGTCGAATCTGGAGAGCGACCTGTCGTTCCTGCGCACCTTCCTGCTGATCTTCGCCTACGTCGCCCTGTTCGTAGGCGCGTTCATCATCTTCAACACGTTCTCGATCACCGTCGCGCAGCGCACGCGCGAGTTCGGGCTGCTGCGCACGCTCGGGGCGACGCGCGGCCAGGTCGTGCGCTCGGTCGTCGCCGAGGGCGCGATGCTCGGCCTGGCCGGCTCGACCGTCGGCCTGCTCGCCGGTATCGGGTTGGCTCCGGCGCTCGACCAGCTGTTCAAGGCGTTCGGCGCCAATCTGCCCGACAGCGGCACGGTGCTCGAGTTCCGCACGATCTGGGTCTCGCTCTTGGCCGGCACTGCGGTGACCCTGCTGGCGGGCTTGCCGCCGGCTCTGCGCGCGTCCCGCGTGACGCCGATCGCGGCGATGCGCGAAGGCGTCCCGCTCGAACGCAAGCCGCGCTCGGCGCGACGGCGGCGCACCGTGGTCGGCCTCATCGTGGCGCTGCTTCTGTTGCGCGTTGTGCTCGCCGCCGGTTCGGGCGCGGGGATCGCGACGATCCTCATCATCGTCGCGATCGGCGTCGCGATCCGCGTGCCGCAGGTGCGGGCACGGATCAAGGCCGCGTTCGCGGCGCTCGTCGTGCTCGTCGCCCGGGCGCTTGCGCGTCCGCTTGTATGGCGAGGGATCACGGGCCGGCTCGCCGGCGACAACACGGTCCGCCACCCTGGGCGTACGGCGGTGACAGCCGCGGCGCTGATGATCGGCGTTGCCCTCGTCAGCTTTGTCTCGATCTTCGCCGCGGGACTGAAGGCGTCGATCGACAAGGACATCGAGTCGTCATTCGCCGGCAGCCTCGTCGTGCTGGACCCAAACTCGGCGGGCAACGTTGGCATCCCAGCGACGATCCCGGCGGCGATCCGGCGCCTGCCCGGGATCAAGCAGGTCACCGAGGTCGCGTTCACCGAGGGAAGGGTGCTCGCCGGAGCAGACAAGGCGGCGCTTGGCACGCAACCGATCACGGCGATCGAGGCGACCGGCTTCTCGCAGGTCTATCGCTTCCAGTGGGACCGCGGCTCGAACGCGACGCTCGACTCGCTCGGCTCGACAGGCGTGGTCCTCAACAAGGCCTACGTCTCCGGCACCAATCTCGCGGTCGGCAAGACCCTCACCGTACAAACCCCCTCCGGGCAGCGCATCAGGCTGATCGTGCGCGGCATCGCCAGCGACAAGGCGGGGCTTCTGGGGAGCATGGCAATCTCACTGGCGCTGGCCCGCAGCGCGTTCTCGCAGCGCAGCGACGGGATCGACCTGATCAGCTACGAGCCTGGCGCTCGCAACTCACAGATCCAGCCGGCCGTCAACCGCGTCCTGAGGGCAGGATTCCCGCAGGCCGAGTCACAGACCGCCGCGCAGTACGAGGCGAGCCAGGCGGCGAAGGTCGACACGTTGTTGACGCTGATCTACGTGCTCCTGGCGCTGTCGGTGATCATCTCGCTGTTTGGGATCGTCAACACGCTCGTGCTCTCGATCTTCGAGCGCCGCCGCGAGCTGGGAATGCTGCGGGCGATCGGCACCTCACGCCGCCAGGTGCGCCAGATGATCCGCTACGAATCGATCATCACGGCGCTGATCGGCGGCGTGCTCGGCATCTTCTTCGGCATCGTCATCGCGCTGATCCTCACCGCCGCCACGCTCTCGGGATCCGGCTTCGTCTTCTCGATCCCGGTCGGAACGCTGATCATCCTCTTCGTCCTCTCCGGACTGGCCGGTCTGATCGCGGCAGCGTGGCCGGCGCGACGCGCGGCACGCGTCGACATCCTCGAAGCGCTCGCCACGCAGTGACGGAGGGGCGGAGCGGCGTTTCAGGGCGCCGCGCTCAGGGCTGGCGGGTTTGTGGCCCGCTCGCGCGGTTCCCCGGCTGTCGGCCTGCGCACGGTGGGTCGTCCGACGCGCCAGACCGTGGCGCCAATCAGCACGAGTGCGGCGGCGAGAAAGATCCCGGTCTCGAGTGCCTGCAGTGGCCAGTAGTGGCTGGCCGGCTGGTAGGTGACGAGCAGGTGCAGCTGCTGGGACAGGTTCGACATGCATTTCGAGAAGAGCGCATTCACGACGCTCGGGGTGGCGGCGGCTTTGCCGGGGCCGCTGCCGGACGACAATCCCCGACCGCTGGCGATCTGCGGGCAACGCGCGTACAGCAGCGCGTGGATCGCCGCCGCGCTCGGTGCGTTGCCGGCGCTCTCGACAATCGTGCCGGAGTAGACCCAGGCGTTGGCGACTGTCGGTGAGGTGGCGAACAGTGACGCGCCGTGCGGCGTTCCGGTGATCCCCGCGTTGCCCGCGCCGAGCTGCTGCGCTGCGTGCGCTGCCGGTAGGAGGTGGGGGCGGATCCAGAAGGTGAAGATGATCCGCGCTGCGATGAAGCCGACGAAGGTGGCGGCCATCGCCGGCAGAGTGCGGCGCAAAATCGCGCCG
The DNA here is from genome assembly GCA_049522915.1 of Solirubrobacteraceae bacterium. Lineage (GTDB taxonomy): Bacteria > Actinomycetota > Thermoleophilia > Solirubrobacterales > Solirubrobacteraceae > Palsa-513. The sequence goes on from JBEKNK010000095.1 coordinate 11,190, forward strand.
GCTGCGAGCCCGAGGGCGAAGGCGAAGGCGGCGTAGCCGATCGCGACGATCCCGCGCTCGGTGAAGACGCTCGGGTCGAAGCGGTTCATGTTGAACTTGTCCAGTGGCGCGTACCACCAGCTGACAAGCCAGCTGGCGAGGCCTGCGACCGCGAGCGCGACGAGGCCAACGATCGCGATCTTGACGACGAGCCAGCGCGTACGCGTGATGCTCTGCGTCCAAACGAGGCGGTAGCTCCCCGTCTCGAGCTCGCGTGCCAGCAGCGGCGCGCCCCAGAACATCCCGATCAGCAGCGGGACGATCAGGAGCGCCGGCCCGAGCAGCGCGCTGAGGATTCGCTCATGGGCGCCGAACGTGCTCACAGTCGGATGCGCGCAGCCGCCGTGTGCAGCGCAGCCTGAGATATCGCTCATGTCGTAGACATGGCGCAGATGCTCGCCGGTGATTACGATCAGCACCGCGAAGGCGGCGAGCGCAGCGACCGTCGCGATCGCCTGTGTGCGGAACTGGCGCCAGGTGACCCAGATCATTGGCCGATCCTCGCGACCGCGTCAGGCTCGGGCGTCCGCTCGCGGCCCATGTGGGCGAGGACGATGTCCTCGAGGCTGACCTCCTCGACGGTCCAGGCGGGGTCGATGATCGGCTCCTCGGTGCGAATCAGCAGTGTGCTCTGGCGGTCGGTGTGGGTTTCCTCGATCACCTGCTGGCCAGCCGGTAGGCGTGATTTGTCGCGCCGCGGTCCGCTCAGCCGGCGGTGGCTGGTGAGTAGCTCGTCGACCTCGCCGGAGAGTTGGACGTGGCCTTCGGCCAGGAGGATCAGGTAGTCGCAGACGCGCTCGAGGTCGGCGACCAGATGTGAGGAGAGCAGGACGCTGACGCTGTGCTCGGCGGTGAACTCCATCAGGCCCTGGAGGAACTCGCGGCGCGCGAGCGGGTCGAGGCTCGCGACGGGCTCGTCGAGCACAAGCAGCTCGGGCAGCTTTGCGATCGCGAGCGTCAACGCCAGCTGTGCGCGCTGTCCGCCGGAGAGCGTGCCGGCCCGCTGCGCGCGATCGAGACCGAGCCGAGCAATCCGCGCATCAGCGAGCGCGTGGTCCCAGCCCGGGTTGAGCGCAGCGCCAAGGCGCAGATGGTCGGCGACTGACAGCGACGGATACAGCGGCGTGTCCTGCGCGACGAAACCGACTCGCGCGAGCTGCGCGGCCGCCGCGGTGACCTCCTCGCCCAGAACGGCGATCGATCCCGCGCTCGGCTCGATCAGGCCGACGGCGAGCTGCAGCAGCGTCGTCTTGCCGGCGCCGTTGGGGCCGACAAGGCCCGCGACATGGCCAGCGGGAACCTCGAGCGTGCAACCCGAGAGCGCCCAGCGGCGCCCGTAACGCTTGCCGAGGCCGCGCGTGGCCAGCGCGGCGGTCACGCTACTCCCTCGATGCGGGCGGAGCGAACAGCATCGCGAAACAGCGCCTCAATCGACTCCTCGTCAAGGCCAGCACGCCGCGCCTTGACGATCCAGCCGCGCAGCTCGCGGCGCAGCGGCCCGTGCGCCGCCAGCGCGGGATCGGTGAGCAAAGAGCCAGTAACAAACGTGCCGACACCGGGCCGCGCGGCGACGAGCCCACTGTGCTCCAGCTCGCGGTAGGCCTTCAGCACGGTGTTCGGATTGATCGCCAGCCGCGCGACCACCTCCTTGACCGTCGGCAGCTGGTCGCCCTCGCGCAACAGCCCGAGACGCAGCGCGTGGCGGACCTGGTGGACGAGCTGCAGATACGGCGAGACACCCGAGCGCGAGTCCAAATGAAACTCGATCACATTTCCTCACTTACACTAGGTAACTAGCACAACATACTCATAGCATGAGGATCTGTCAAGACGAGCCTCAGCGTGGGCCCCGGGCGGGCGGAAGCGAGCGTTGTGCTTTCCGCGCGAGGCGCCGGACGGTCTCGCTCAGTCGGTGGTGCGTCGGCGGTAGAGCGTGCTGGCGAGTGGCGCGAAGATCGCGATCAAGGCGATGGACCACAGCAGCGAGGCGAGGACCGGGTGCTGCATCGGCCAGGCGTGGATCGTTGCCGAGGGGTTGGGGTTCCCGAAGAAGTGTCGGCTTGCGGCGGTGACGGCGCTGACTGGGTTCCAGTCGGCGATTGTCCGCAGGACGAGCGGCATGTGCTCTGTCGGGACGAGGGCGTTGGAGACGATCGCGAGCGGGAAGAGGATCACGAGCCCGATCCCCTGTGCTGATTCCGCGCTCTTGCTGATCATGCCGAGGCACGCGCAGCCCCACGACAGGGCGTAGCTGAACAGCAGGAAGATCGCAAACCCAGCGGCGACCGAGGCGACGCCGGCGTCAGGGCGCCAGCCGACGACGAGGCCGGTCGCGGCGACGAACGCGCTGCAGATCACGGCGGTCATGAGGTCGGCGAGAGAACGCCCGACGAGCACGGCGGGCCGCCACATCGAGAGCGTCCGGAAGCGGTCGATCACGCCGCTGCCAAGATCGCTGCTGAGTCCGACCGCCGTGCCCATGGAGGACGTCGTGAGGTTCATCGCCAGTAGGCCGGCGATCGCGGATGACCTGCTCGCTCACTGCGATCGTCGGAACGCTGGCGACCGGCGATGCGATCTTCGGCGACGTGCCGATCGAGGAACTCGCCGAGCTCGTACGCGCAGCAGTGCGCGACCTCCTGAGGGCGTAGCACGCACGAGAAACCACCGGCTCCGGCCTGCGCCCACGAGGACGCCCGATCTCTCCGAGCGCAGGAGGCTCGTCGAGCGCGCTGGGTCCAGAGCGCTTCAACGTGGGCGAACCCGAGGGCGAGGCGTTCCGCGCAAGCCTGAGCACGCGTGTCAGCTTGGAAGAGCTTGGAGGGCGGCGAGGATGTCGTTGACCTCGGTGCGGCCGGTGTAGTCAGGGTGGATGTCGACGAACCGCACGACGTGGTTGCGGTCGACGATCAGGACGGTCGGCATCGGTAGCAGGGTGCCGTTGTCCGCACGCGTGGCGCGAATGTCGACGCCGAGCTCGCGTTGTGCCGTGAGGCCGGCCTCGGAGGGTTCAAACGTGATTCCAAGCGAGCTGGCGAGCTCAGCAGCAGTGTCGCTGAGGACGGCGTAGGTCAGCTCGGCCTTCTCCTGCGTGCTGAGCGAGGCGTCGGGCGTTTCCGGCGAGATCGCAACGAGGCGAGCCGAGTGGGCCGCGAGCTGGGGCACCAGATCGTGTTGGTAGGTGCGGAGCGTGACGTTGCAGTACGGGCACCAGCCACCGCGGTAGAAGACGATGACGGCGGGACCGTCCGCGGTGAGCTCCGTGAGCGTCCGGCTGTGGCCGGTCGCGTCGGGCAGCGCGAATGGCGCGAGCGTGTCGCCAACGGAGACGGCGCCGGCTGGGACTCCAGCGGCGGCGAGCGCGGCCTGATCGGCGGCGAACACGGCGACCACCTCCGCGGGCAGCCGGCTGGCGGCGGCGGCATTGACCTCGTTGGCCTGCTCGGCGATCGTCGTCATCGTGGCCCCTTCCTTTCATCGCGTTGCACGTTTGGACGGTGCGGTTGACTGGACGTCGAGCCTATCAAAGACTGGACCAAACGGTCCAGCAAGGTAGAATGCGCCCGTGACGAGTACTCAGCCGGTGACCGTGAGAGGCCGCGAAACGCGCGAGCGGATCGTTCGCGCCGCAGCGGAGCTCGTCGCAGAACGCGGCGTTGCAGGTACGTCACTCGACGATGTCCGGACCCGAGCGCAAGCGTCCAAGAGCCAGCTTTACCACTATTTCGCCGACCGCGACGACCTCATGCGGGCGGTTGCGCGTGCGGTCACCGACGAGGTCCTTGGCGGCCAGGCCGCGCTATTCGCGCGGCTCGACACGATCGACGGGCTGCGTGCTTGGAGCGCCGCGCTCGTGGCCCTGCAGCAGGCCCGCCACGCAAAGGGCGGCTGTCCGATCGGCTCACTCGCCGGCCAGCTGGCCGAGCACGACGACGGTGCCCGCCTCGAGCTCGCCGATGGCCTCGACCGCTGGGAATCCGCGATCCGCGAAGGACTCGAACGCATGGCGGCCCGCGGCGAGCTGAGACCCGACACAGACCTCGGCGCGCTCGCCCAGCGCACGCTCGCAGCCGTACAAGGCGGCCTAGTTCTCACTCAGATCCGACGCGACCCCAACCAGCTCCGCTCAGCCCTCGACGGCGCGCTGGCCGCGATCCGCACCGCCCGAACCCAACCCTAATCCGCGAATCCGCTGCCGCCAGGGCGCGCACGACGGCGTCCGCTGATCGCAACCGACAGCGACCGGTCCTGGGCGATTTGCGAGAGCGGCGGGCGTACCGGGGTGCTACCTCGGATATGGCTCCAACGGCGTCCGATCTCCCACCGACCATCGATGTCCGAACGGATCAGTGAACCCTCCTTGGCGATGATTTCCCCAAGGCGTCTCGTGGTCCGCGGGAGGTTCCACCGCCGTTGCGCCCGCCTCGGCAGCGCGATCGATGAAACTGCCGGGATCATCGACGAAGACCTCGATGCGCGTGGTCGTCAATCCGACCTCGGTCGGGCTCGGCTCTGTCTTGCGGCCCGGTAGCGCCTCGTGAATGAAGAACGCGGCGCCGTCGAGATGAAGCCCGGCAACTCCGCCCAGGTTCCAGAGTTCGGCCGCGCCGAGGGCGGCCTTGTACCAGGCGACCGCCGCCGCCGCGTCGGCAACGATCAGCATCACCGAAAGACGCGGCCCGCCGCTCTCGTCAGGCATAACTCAACAACACACGCTACCGCCGCCCTCGGATCCGCCCAGACGCGAGCGCCAAGGCGCCGGATTAGCAGCTGGGGCGCGGCGTCGCCGGCGACGACGTTGGTGTCTGAATCATTGGCCGGCAGGCCGCGATCCTGCGTGCGACGTTGTGCTCCAGCGTTCCAGCAGGTTCAGCCAGACTTCGCTTCGCGTCGGGAAGGCGGGGACGGCTTCTCGCAATAGCGCCATTGGGATCTCACCGACCACCGCGATTGTCGCGGCGTGCAGCCATTCTGCGACCTCGGTGCCGGTGAAGGTGGCTCCGACGATGATCGAGCGATCCTCGTCGACCACCAGGCGGGAGGTGCCGGGGGTGTTGCGGCCGTGAAAGCTCGCGCCGGCGGTGGCGGACGTCGCGACGTCGTATGCGCGAGCGTTGATTCCTCGGTCCTGGGCAGCCTGGAGCGTGAGCCCGACTGCGGCGACCTGCGGGTCGGTGAAGATCACGTGAGGCGCGCCGTGAACGTCGCGCGTTGCTCGCGACTGGTGGCCGGCGATCACCTGCGCGGCCACGCGCGCCTGGTAGGACGCCATGTGCGTGAGCAGCGAGCGTCCGTTCACATCGCCGACGGCGAAGAGCCACGGCAGAGCCGGCACTCGCAGCGTGTCATCGACTTCGATCGTCTCGCCCGGCTCGAGGCCGACGCTCTCAAGGCCAAGATCGTCGGTGAGCGGCCGGCGCCCGACCGCCACGAGAATTTCTTCGGCCTCGATGCTTTGGCCGTCACTCAACTCGACCTTGACGATAGCCCCGGCGCGACCGACCGATTCCGCGTCCACGCCAAGTCGGATGTCGATGCCGAGGGCGCGAAACGCGGCGCCCAATTCCTCTGCGACGAAGGTCTCCTCGCCCGAAACGAGCCGATCGAGCGCCTCCACGATCGTCACTCTCGCGCCGAGCTCGCTGTATGCCTGCGCCATCTCGACGCCGACCGCACCGCCCCCGAGCACGATCAGGCTGGCGGGGATCGCTCGTGCCGTCGTGACCTCGCGATTGGTCCACGGGCTCGCTTGCGCAAGACCCCGGATCGGCGGCACGGCGGCGGCGCTCCCGACCGCGACGATGACCGCGCTGCGCGCCTCGTAGCGCTGATCGCCGACACTCACAGATCGTTCGCCGGCGAGGCGCCCGTGACCGCGAATCAGCGTGATCCCGTGCTTATCGAGCCAGCTGACCTTCGAGCTGTCGTCGAACGAGTGGATCACCTCGTCGCGCCGTGCGAGCGTCGCCGCGACATCCAACGATCCGGTGATCGCCTCCGCGGCGCCCCGTACGCGCGCCACCTCGGCGAGGACCTCGGCCGGACGCAGCAGCGCCTTCGACGGCATGCACGCGTAGAACGCGCACTCACCACCAACCAGCGCCGCCTCGACGATCGCGACCTCACGTCCCTGGGCTGCGAGATCCCCGGCGGCGACCTCCCCGGC
>JBEKNK010000096.1:0-9888 GCA_049522915.1 Solirubrobacteraceae bacterium
CATCCCCCATCGCGCGCCGAGCCGCTCGGTATCCTGCCCCTCAGGCGATCCGCGACCACGACCGGGGCACGCATGGTAACGACGACGCACTCAGCCGAGAACGATGCGGCGCCCGGTTTCGACGGCGACGGCGCCGCCGAGATCATCCGCACCGTAGGGCTGACGAAGATCTACGCGGGGACCGACTTCGCGGCCGTCGACCACCTGGACCTGAGCATCCGAGCCGGCGAGGTCTTCGGTCTGCTCGGGCCCAACGGCGCCGGCAAGACGACGACGGCCGGCATGCTGACGACACGCGTCGTACCGACCTCGGGCGCCGCCTACGTCGGCGCGATCGACGTTGTCGCTCACCCGACGCTCGCCAAGCAGCTGATCGGCACCGTCTCGCAACAGAACACGCTCGACCGGCAGCTGACGGTGCGCGAGAACCTCTATTTCCACGGTCGTCTGTTCGGAATCCCGGCGCGCGAATCCGAACAGATCGCCGACCGCCTGCTCGAACAGTTCCAGCTCTCGCGCTGGGCGAAGGCGTCGGTCTATGCGCTGTCCGGTGGCATGGCGCAGCGGCTGATGGTCGCGCGCGCGATCTTCCACCGTCCGGCGGTGCTCTTCCTGGACGAGCCGACCGCGGGTCTTGACCCGCAGAGTCGGCTTGCACTGTGGGAGATCCTTGGGGAGCTGAACCGCGACGGGCAGACGATCATGCTGACGACGCACTACATGGAGGAGGCCGACCAGCTCTGCGGCCGCGTCGCGATCATGGACCACGGTCGGATCCTCGCGCTCGACACGCCGGCCGCGCTGAAACAGTCTGTCGGGGTGGACACGATCGTCACGCTGAAGGCCCGCGGCGACGTTGCGGCGCTGGCTGCGGCGCTCGACGCGGGGCTGACGTTCGTCACGCGTACGAGGGAGATCCCGGGCGGCGTCGAGCTGCACGTTCGCGGCGCCGATCGCCTCGTGCCAAGCATCGTGGGCGCCGCCGAGGCTGCCGGCTTCGAGATCGCCGATCTCTCGGTCGCCGAGCCGAGCCTCGAGACCGTCTTCATCAACCTGACCGGCAAGGACCTGCGCGAATGAGCTCCGCGCCGATCTCAGCAGCCGCCGAGCCCGGCGCCGGGCATCGGATCCTCGCCACGCCCGCGCGCAGCGCCGCGGCGGCGAGCCGGGTCGCGCTGCGAGCGCTGATCGTGCGCGACCTGGTGGTCCTGCGAAAGCACTCGGTCGAGTTCGTCATCCGCACCGTGATCCAGCCGTTCCTGCTGGTGTTCGTCTTCCTCTACGTCTTCCCGAGCATCGGCCAGGGCGTCGGCGCCGGACACGGGGCGGCTGCCGAATCGGGCTTCGCGACCGTGCTGGTCCCCGGCGTCGTCGGCATCTCGATCATGTTCCAGGGTATCCAGGCGGTCGCGCTGGCGCTCGCGACCGAGTTCGGCTACACGCGCGAGATCGAGGACCGGGTGCAGGCGCCCTGTCCGATCTGGCTCGTCGCGCTGTCGAAGGTGCTCTCGGGCGCGGCGCAGGGATTGCTCGCAGCACTGATCGTCTTCCCGATCGCGGCGGTCGTGCACGCCCCGGGGGTGCACGCGCACCTCGCGGCCCACTGGGCGATCGTCCTCACCGTGATCCCGCTCGCGTGCGTGATGATGACCTCGCTCGGCCTGCTTTTGGGAACCGCCTTCGAGCCGCGCAACATCGGCCTGATGTTCGGCTTCGTGGTGCTGCCGATCACCTTTCTGGGCGGCACCTACTACCAGTGGAACCGCCTCGCGCCGCTGACGGTCGGCGGCATCCACTGGCTGCAGATCATCGTGCTCTTCAACCCGCTGATCTACGTCAATGAGGGCCTTCGCGCCGGCCTGACCTCGGGCGGCCACAACATGCACCTCTACGTGGTCTATCCAGCGCTGCTGGGCTTCTGCGCGCTGTTTCTGACGCTCGGGCTGCGCAACTTCCGCAAGCGGGTGCTGAGCTAGTAGACCGCCAGCATCCGCGGGCGAGGCTCGGCGGCGGCGAGGCCAACACCGCCCGCACGCGCGCATGGAGGAACATTCGTAGCGTGTTTGAGAAGCGCTCGCTCTCGCCGCTGGTTCTGCGCAGTCCCCGCCCGTCGCTCGCGCTCGGCGTGAGCCTCGCGCTGGCGGCGATCGCCGCAGAGACGCTGGCGATCTACCCGCTCGCTCACGTCGCTCCGGTTGTCTCGCTCGGGGTCGTCTACCTGATCGGCGTCGTTGTCGTTTCGACCTACTGGGGGATCCGGCTCGGCTTCGCGACGGCGGTCGCCAGCGCGCTGGCCTACAACTACTTCCATCTCCCGCCGATCGGCCGCCTGACCCTCGCCGACGATCGCAACTGGGTCGCGCTCGCCTCGTTTCTCGCAGTCGCCGCCGCGACCGGCCTGGTCGCCGACCTCGCGCGCGCACGGGCCGAGGAGGCCGACCGCCGCCGGCGCGAAGCCGATCTGGCAACCGAGATGGCGCATACGCTCCTGGCGGGGGCCGAACTCGACGACGCACTCGCAGTGACCGCGCAGCGACTCGCCGCCGCGATCGGTGCCTCCTCGGCCGCGATCGAGCGTGGCGTGGTCGGTGGCGACGATCGCCGCGCCGCGTTCGCGCTGCGCGACGGCGAGCAGGTGATCGGGACGCTCGTGCTGCCGGCGGCTTTCGCGGCTGGTGACCGTGACCGGATCGTCCAGCGGATCGTCCCGGCGCTGCAATCCGTCCTCGCGGCGGCCCTCCAGCGGGCCGACCTGCAGGCGGAGGTGATCGAGACGGCGTCGCTGCGGCGAAACGACGAGATGAAGACCGCCCTGCTTCGCTCCGTCTCCCATGACCTGAGAACGCCGTTGACGGCGATCCTCAGCGCGACAGCCGCACTGGACCCCGGTCAGCACGACCCAGAGCAGGTCGGCGAGGTGCGCGAGGTGGTGCTGGCGGCCGCGACGCGGCTGGCGGCGCTCGTGGAGAAACTGCTCGACCTCTCGCGGCTGCAGTCGGGCGCGGCGGAGCAGCACGTCGGCGCCTACTCGCTCGAGGAGGTGATCGGTGAAGCGGTCGAACACGTCGGCCCCGACCCAAGTCTCCTGCGGCTCTCGCTCGACGAGGACCTGCCGCTGCTCCAGGGCGATCCGAGCCAGCTCGAGCGCGCGTTCGCCAACCTGATTGAGAACGCAGTTCGCTACTCCGGCGGCAAGCCCGTCTCGATCCGTGCGCGCAACGTTGCGGGTCGCGTGCGCGTGCGTATCGTCGACCAGGGTCCCGGCATCCGCGCGGGCGAGATCGAGCGGATCTTCATGCCGTTCTACCGTTCGCCCGGCCAGCCGCCCTCGCATCAGGGCGCCGGTCTCGGGCTCGCGATCGCGAAGGGCTTCATCGAGGTCAACGGCGGACGGATCTCCGTCGAGTCGCTTCCCGGCCAGGGCACGAGCTTCATCATCGAGTTCCCCCTGGACGGCGCCGCCACGCGCCAGAGCGCGGCGGCCTGATGGCCGGCGAACGGATCCTGGTCTGCGACGACGACCCGCAGATCCTGCGGGCGCTGCGCCTCGTGCTCCGCGGCGCCGGCTACGAGGTGCTCACGAGCGCCACCGCGGAGGAGGCGCTCGATCGCGCCGCGATCGGCGGCCCGCACGCCGCGATCATCGACCTGATGCTGCCGGACCGCCCCGGGATCGAGGTCTGCCGTGAGCTGCGGGGATGGAGCGAGCTGCCGATCATCGTGCTGTCGGCGGTCACCGACGAGGACGCAAAGATCGAAGCGCTGCAGAGCGGCGCCGACGACTACGTGACCAAGCCGTTTGCCCCCGGCGAACTGGTCGCCCGGGTCCAGGCGGTGCTGCGCCGCGCCGGTCGTGCGGCGGTCGAGCCGACGATCGAGGCGGATGGCCTCGTGATCGACCTTGCCGCCCACGCCGTCAGCCTCGACGGCGAGGAGGTGCATCTGACGCCGCTCGAGTTCGCGCTGCTGCGCGCTCTGGCCGTCAACCGCGGCCTGTTGATGACCCACCGCAAGCTGCTCAGCGAGGTCTGGGGTCCCGAGTACGCCGACGCGACGCCACTGCTGCGCACGCACATCGCGAATTTGCGCCGAAAGCTGGCAGGTGGATCAGATCACCCGCGCTTCATCCGCACCGACGCGGGAATCGGCTACCGCTTCGCCGCCTGAGGACTCGCGCGGATCAGCGCCGGACGCGCTACCAGGTATTGCCGACGCAGGCCGTCTGGCCGCTGGCGTTGGTGCACTGGCGGAGCAGCCCACCGTTTGCCAAGCGTGTGATCGTGTAGGTGTCGCCGGTCGTCGACTCGGTGGTGACGGAGTAGCTGTTGCCGCTCTGCCCGTTGCCGGGGACGTTCACCTGGTAGAGCCACGCGCCGCCGTTGTTGACCGAGGTCTGGATCGTGGCCTCATAGGCGGCCAGCAGCGCTGGGCTGTTGCAGCTCGAATACTGACCGTTGTGATCGGTCGCGCACGTCTCCTCGGCAACCTGGGCGGTGTGTGCGAGCTCCTTCGCCGCGGCGTCGGAGGCCTTCGAGGTCTGGTTCAGGAAGGCCGGGATGGCGATCGCGGACAGGATGCCGATGATCATGATCACCACGAGCACCTCGATCAGGGTGAAGCCGTCCTCCTTCGCGAGGATGGCGCGCTTCGCCGGGGCCATGCAACCACTGTCGGCATCGTGCAAGCGCGGCTTTAGGCCCACCTCGACACCGCGGACGCCTGTCGCAGCCGGGTTCAGCGCGTGACCGAGCGCCGCCGCCGGCGAGGGGTTGCTCGGTGGGCGCCGAGATCGATCTGGGTGCCCGGGCGGATCACGATGATCTCGCCCGGGACGTTCTCCAAAAGCCAGCTGATCTCGTCCGGCAGCAGCCCCGAGGTGCCGCTGTCGGCGGCGCTGACGACCGTGGTGTCGAAGGTCTCGTGGTCGACCAGCTCGCGGATCGCGTGGCGGTAGCTTCGCCCACGCTCGATCCGCGAATCGACCTGCACCCCCGAGCGCGCGGCACGCTGCTCGATCGCCTCGAGCAACGGCAGCGCGCCGTCGCACTGCGCCGGCAGCGCCGCGTCGAGCGGGAGATGCATCGGCACTCGTGCCAGGTACACCGGCACGAGCGTGGCGCCGTCGATCTGGGCGATGCGCAGCGCCGCATCGAGCCCGCGCTGCGACAGCTCGGTTCCAAGGAAGGGGAAGAGGATTCGTCCGGCGGCGTGGGTGCGCGGCCCGACCCCGCGCCGTGTGCGTTCGCGCACCGCGACCGCGCCGAGCGCGACAACGGCGAGGGCGAGGATCACGACGATCACGATCATGCGTCTTCCTCCGGTCGTTGCGTGCGGTCGGCGACGATCCGCAAATCCACGCCGGGCAGGGCGCGGAGGATCTGAAAGAGCAGAGAGGGGCGCGTGAGGCGCTGCCAGCCACTGCGCGCCGGCGGGCTGCCCATCAGGATGTAGGTCGTGCCCCGTTCGCGCGCGACGCGCGTGATCACGTCGATCATCACGTCGCCTTCCTCGACGAGCACGTGAGCGCCGAGCACCGACGCGAGCCTGCGGACGGCGGCGAGCTCGCCGGAGGAATCCTCGCGCATCAGGCGCCCGGGCTTGACGATCCACAGCAGGTCCAGCTCGGCGCCAAGGCGCTGGGCCGATCGCCACGCGCGGCGCACAACGCGCTGGGACTGCGGCGAAAGGGTGATCAGCGCCAGCAGCCGCTCGCCGACGGCCTGCGGCGCCGCCGTCCGGGCAAGGCGGTCCTCGCGCACAGACCCGCCGGGGACCAGGCGCTTGGCCTCGACCTCCTGGGCCACCTGGCGCAGAGCGACCTCGCGCAGCGCGGAGAGGTTCTCGATCCGGAAGAAGTTGTTGAGCGCCGTCTCGATGCGGTCTGCGCGGTAGATCTTGCCGGCGCGCAGACGCTCGATCAGCGCCTCGGGCGGGATGTCGACGAGCACGAGCTCGTCGGCCTGCGCGAGCACCGAGTCGGGGATCGTTTCGCGCACCCGCGTCGAGGTCAGCTCGGCGATCTGGTCGTTGAGGCTCTCGAGGTGCTGGACGTTGACTGTCGAGAACACGTCGATTCCGGCTTCGAGGACGCTCTGCACGTCCTCCCAGCGCTTGGCGTGCTCGACGCCCGAGACGTTCGTGTGCGCGAGCTCGTCGATCAGGCACAGCTCCGGCGAGCGAGCCAGGATCGCCGGCAGGTCCATCTCCTCGACCGGTGTGTCGCGATAGGCGACGCGCCGCCGAGGAATGATCTCGAGGTCGCGCGCCAGATCCTCGGTCTCGCGTCGACCGTGCGCCTCGAGGTAGCCGATCACGACGTCACGACCGCTCTCGGCCTCGCTGTAGCCCTCCTGCAGCATGCGGTAGGTCTTGCCGACCCCGGCCGCCATGCCGAGGAAGACGCGGTGTGATCCTCGGCTGGTTGCGACGCTCACGGCTTCCGGTCGCTAGCCGCCGAGGAGGTTATGAACGACGAGGTCGATCAGCTTGATCCCGATGAATGGGGCGATGATCCCGCCCAGGCCGTAGATCCACAGGTTGCGCCGCAACAGCGCGCTCGCGCCGATCGGGCGGTAGCGCACACCCTTCAGCGATAGCGGGATGAGCATCGGGATCACGATCGCATTGAAGATGATCGCCGAAAGGATCGCGGAATGCGGGTCGCCGAGATCCATCACGTTGAGCACGTGCAGGGGTCCCTTCAGGGATCCTGCGGCGGCGTAGGTCGAGATGAAGATCGCGGGCAGGATCGCGAAGTACTTGGCGACGTCGTTGGCGATCGAGAAGGTGGTCAGCGCTCCCCGCGTGATCAGCAGTTGCTTGCCGACCTCGACGATCTCGATCAGCTTCGTCGGGTTGGAGTCCAGGTCGACCATGTTCCCGGCCTCGCGGGCGGCCTGGGTGCCGGTGTTCATCGCAACGCCGACGTCGGCTTGAGCGAGCGCAGGGGCGTCATTGGTGCCGTCGCCGGTCATCGCGACAAGCCGTCCCGTGGCCTGCTGCTCCTTGATCAGCGCGAGCTTCGCCTCGGGCGTCGCCTCGGCGAGAAAGTCATCGACACCGGACTCCTCGGCAATCTTCGCCGCGGTCAGGCGGTTGTCGCCGGTCACCATGACGGTGCGGATGCCCATCGCGCGCAGCTGATCGAAGCGCTCCTTCATGCCCTCCTTGATCGTGTCCTTGAGGTAGACGACGCCGAGGACCTGGCTGTCGCGGGCGACGGCCAGAGGCGTCCCGCCCTCGCGGCCGATGCGGTCGAGCTGCGCCTGCAGCTCCGGCGGCGCCTCGCCGCCCTCCTTGCGCGCGAATTCGATCACGGAGTCGCCGGCGCCCTTGCGCAACTGCTGCCCGTGCCAGTCGACACCGCTCATGCGCGTCTGCGCGGTGAAGGGGACGAACGTCACGTCGGTCCCGGTCATGTCGTGCTCGCGGATCCCGTACTGCTTCGCCAGCACGACGATCGAGCGCCCCTCTGGCGTCTCGTCCGCCAGCGATGCGAGCTGGGCGACCTCGGCCAGTTCCGCCTCGGTGACGCCGGGCATCGGGATGAACTCCGACGCCTGGCGGTTGCCGAGCGTGATCGTCCCGGTCTTGTCGAGCAGCAACACGTCGACGTCGCCGGAGGCCTCGACCGCGCGACCGGACAGCGCGAGCACGTTTCGGCGCACGAGGCGATCCATGCCGGCGATCCCGATCGCCGACAGCAGCGCGCCGATCGTCGTCGGAATCAGCGCGACGAGCAGCGCGATCAGAGTCGTCTCGGAGATCGTGGTGTGCGCGAACAGGCCGAACGGCCGCAGCGTCGCCACCACGACGATGAAGATCAGTGTCAGGCTCGCGAGCAAAATGTTCAGCGCGATCTCATTCGGTGTCTTGCGCCGCTCGGCGCCCTCGACGAGCGCAATCATGCGGTCAAGGAACGACTTGCCGGGTTCCTGCGTGATCTCAACAAGGATCCGGTCCGAGGTCACACGCGTGCCGCCGGTGACGGCGCTGCGATCGCCGCCGGACTCGCGGATGACCGGCGCGGACTCGCCCGTGATCGCCGACTCGTCGACCGTCGCGATGCCCTCGATCACGGTGCCGTCACCGGGGATCACTTCGCCGGCCACCACGACGACGATGTCGCCACGCGAAAGCTCCGCCGCCGGGCGGTTGCTCCCATCCGCCATCGTGGCGATGGTCTCCTTGCGCATCGAGCGCAGGGTGTCGGCCTGGGCGCGGCCGCGACCCTCGGCGAACGCCTCGGCCATGTTCGCGAAGACCACCGTCAGCCACAGCCAGACCGAGATCGTGAACGTGTACCACGCCGGGTCGTGCCCGCCGAGCGCTTGGCCGCCGCCGAGCTGGATGAACCACGTGATCGTCGTGATCACGGCGCCGATCTCGACGACGAACATCACCGGATTGCGGATCTGCACGCGCGGATCGAGCTTCTTGAGGCTGTCCAGTAGCGCGCGGACAACGATGTCGCGTCGGAACAGCGAAATCGCGCGGCGCTCGGAGGTTCCTAGTTGCGTCGACATCTGCTACCTGCTCCCTGAGATGCGGTCGAGGGCGAGGTTGAGCTGCAGCACGTCCACGCCCGGTTCGCCCATGAAGCCGAGGCTGTTGCCCTGCGTGTACTTGCCGATCAGGCCGTTGACCGTGGTGAGCGAGAGGTGCCGGACCGCCGCGATGCGGTGCGCCTGGATGTCAGCGTTGGCGACCGAGATGTCAGGGTCGATGCCCGAGGCGGAGGTGTCGGCAGCATCAACGGGGACCTGTGCGGCGCCGGTGAGGTGTGGGTCGTAGAGCTTGTCCGACGGCCTGAATCCCGTGCTGTCGCAGGTCGTGTAGGGCACGGAGGTGTTCATGCAAAGGTAGGTGGTGATGTTGCCTTGGAGCGCCGTGAGCGTGACGGTGCTGTTGGGGCCGTAGTCGGCGAACGAGCTGTACTCGGCGTTGTCAGCTGGTGAGGTACCTGAGGGGCGCGTCTGGAAGTAGCGCGGATCCGGCTGCGTCTGCGCGACGCCCTTGACGACGACCTGCTTGCCGTTTGGACCGATCACCGGCTCGTAGAACTGCTGGCCGATCAGCGCCGAGCCGACAACGGCCCCGTCGCGCTTGATCAGCGAACCGTTGGCCTTGCCAGGAAAGATCAGCTGGCCGACGCCCATCACGAGGAACCCGTAGCCCAGCCCGAAGATGATCGTGATCACGACCATTGACCGCACTGCGCTGAGAATGTCGCGTCGCATCAGTTGTAGAGGTGTCCTGTTAGTGCTTGGACGATCGGTCCGAGCAGCAGCGCGGGGAAGAAGGTGAGCGCGCCGACGAGGACGATCACGCCGATCAGCAGCACGACGAACGTGCCGTTGTCTGTGCGCATCGTGCCGAGTCCGGCCGGGCTGACGCGCTTGCCGGCCAGCGCACCGGCGATCGCGAGCGCGAACAGGATCGGCGCGTAGCGCGCGAACAGCATCGTGAATCCGCCGAGCAGGTCGGCAAACGTGACCCCCGCCGAGTGGAGGTTGCCGACGTTGGGGTTGTTGTAGCCGTCGTAGCTGGCGAACGCGGAGCCGTTGTTGTTGGCCTGTGAGAGGTAGGCGTAGAACGTCTCGGAGAAGCCCTGCGGGCCACCTGCCGCGACCGTGCCGATCGATGCTCGCCCGGCGGCGCTGGCGGTCGCCAGAGCAGTCGAGAACAGTGCCACGAGGGGGGTGATCAGGATGCCGATCGCGACGAGCTTGATCTCCTTCGCCTCGACCTTCTTGCCGAGGTACTCCGGCGTTCGCCCGACCATCAGCCCGCCGAGGAAGACAGCGAGCAGGACGTATTCGAGGATGGAGTACAGGCCGGTGCCGACGCCGCCGAAAATCACCTCGCTCGCCGACAGGTTCGCGAACG
>JBEKNK010000097.1:0-9884 GCA_049522915.1 Solirubrobacteraceae bacterium
TCGGACTGGTATGCCGGCTCGGATTGGTATGCCGGCTCGGGCATCCCCGCGGCGGCCGCGGGCGCTCGGGCCCCGGCGGACTCGCCGGCCGCGCGACCGTAGTAGCTGAGAGCTCCCCCCCGCGCTCCCCCGACGACGATGATTCCGGCCAGCGGGGTGCTGAGCTGAGCGGCCGCGGCACGGCAGTGCGCGAGCGTGTCGCGGCGGGTGTGCCCGAGTCGTGCGACAAGCGCGACCTGGTCGACCACGCCAGTCAGAAAGACCGCATCCCTGATCACGCCCAGCGGGGGTGTATCGACCAACACGACATCGGCCATCGACCGCAGCCGGCGCAGGAGCGGGGGCAGTTCCGCGCTGCCGAGCAGCGCGAGGGGCCTCGTGGGGATCGGCCCGCACGGCAGGACGGTGAAGTGCGTGTTGCCGCTCGGCTCCGTCGTCGCCACGCTGCCTTGGACTCGACGCTTCGGGGAGGCTCGTACCCCAGAACGCCGGCCGGCGGGGACGGCCACAAGGCCCGCGGGCATCCTGGCGTTGCCCGTGAGAAGCGAGCCGAGTCCTTCCGCGCTCGGAGGTAGTCCCAGGTAATCCGCGAAACGCGGGCGACGCAGATCGCATTCGACCGCGATCACCCTGTAACCGAGGTCTGCGAGTGCGGCGGCAATTCCCAGCGTCACCGTTGTCTTGCCGTCCTGCGGTCCAGCCGAGGTGATCATCAGGACGTTCTCCTCTGGGCCAAGTCTCAGCGCAAGCAGGCTGATAGCGAGCTGGCTGTAGCTCTCCTCGAGGTCCCAGTCGTCCGACGAGACGCCGGCGAGCGGCGGACCACGCCTCACTCCGACCCAGGAAAGAGCCCGCGCCGGTTGACCGCGAGATCGCGTGTGCGGACGCCCTCGCGCGATTGCCGTCGCGCGCCAGCGAGGCTTCGGGATCACTCCGAGCGTTGGCAGACGCGATATCGCCGCGACGTCGTCCTCGTCTTTGACGCTTCGGTCGAACAGGTCCAGCACGATCGCTGCGACGATCGCGATCAGGAGGCCAACGACGAGCGCGATCGCCGCGTCCAGCAGCGGCCGCGGCGAGGACGGCGACGATGGCGCGGTCGCGTTCTCGGTCACCTGAGCGTCCGGCGTCAAAGTCGCGAGGGCTGCCTCCAGCGCAAGCTCGTTCTTCGTGTACTGCAGGCCGGTCGCCGAGGTCTGCTGGGTCGGCGACAACTTGGCCAGATCAAGCTGGTCGGTGCTCACCGCCTGCTGCAGCGGGAGGCGCTCCTGCGCGGTGCTGTAAATGACATATTGCGTCGCAAAGGCCGTGGCGAGCCGGGCGGCGCGGGTGGGGCTCGGATCGTTCACGGAGACGTCGACGATGTTGGTGGTGCCCTCGAGTGCTGCCGAGGTCTGCTGCAGCAGCGACTGGCTCGTTTCGCTCAGGTGCAGGCTCGTGCGAACCATGTCCGCCACCGGCGTCTCGGTGATCTGCGAGACCTCCGTGTTCTCGTCCCGCTCCGGGTCGGCGGGAGTGGGCTGCGACCCGGGGGCGAGCAGGCTGGTGACCTCGTTGGTCGGGAAGAGGTCGACCTTCGCGGTCGCGGTGTAGCGCTTGGCCGCGGTGGCGGTCACGGCTAGGCTCGCGACGACGGCGAGCACGGGCACGATTGCGATCACGAGCCAGCGCCGGCGCAGCACCCGCAGACCGGCGGCGAGCTGCTCAGACATCAGAAGGCCCGAGTCATAGCCGGTTGAGTGATCTTCCGTGATCTCGCCAGTACTCACCGTCGAGGTCCTTCCGTTCGGGGAATGTCGATCCACGCAGGGAGCGCGGATCAGTGTATGCGAGTCTTCACGTTCTCGCAGCGTTTTCAGGGCAAGCCCGTGCTCGGTCGCCCCTACCGCCGCGCCGCCCGGCGTCCCCGCAGGGCAGAGCAGTGTCTAGAGTCTGCGCATGGAGCCGCTCCGCAAAAACCCGGACGCAGCTGGGGGGCCGCGTACGCCGTCACGTCAGAACGGGAGACCGCGCCAGCCGGAGGCGCAAAGCGAGCCTCGCGTGCTCGGCGGCGCGCCGCCGGGCCACTACGTCCTTGTCGGCCATGGCCGCCGGAACCGCTTTGCTGCGGTGCTCAAACGTGCCACCGACCTGGTGGTCGCCACGCTGATGCTCGTCTGCCTCTCCCCCTTGTTCGTCGTCGTGGCGCTCGCGATACGCCTCGACTCGCCCGGGCCGATTTTCTTCCGCCAGCGGCGGATCGGCCGCGACGGCCGGGAGTTCACGATGCTGAAGTTCCGCTCGATGTCGCAGGACGCCACGCACGAGGCCCATCACAACTACGTCACTGCACTCGCAGCCGGCCCCGCCGAGCCGCTCAGCGGACTCCGCAAGCTGACCGGCGATTCGCGCGTTACGCGGACCGGGGCGATCATTCGCAAGGCCAGCATCGACGAGGGGCCGCAGCTCCTGAACGTGATCGCGGCGCAGATGTCGATCGTCGGGCCGCGTCCGGCGGTCCGCTACGAACTCGAGCTGTACAGGCCCGAGCACTTCGAGCGCTTCGGCGTGCGTCCCGGGATCACCGGTCTGTGGCAGGTCTCGGGCCGGGCTCGGCTCGGGTTCAACGAGATGCTCGACCTCGACGTCGAGTATGCCCGCCACCATGGGTTCCTGTTCGACCTCTGGATCATGCTGCGCACGCCACTCGCGGTGCTCCGGGCGCACACGGCGTGAGCACCAGCGCACGGGCTCCGCGACCCGTCCGCTAGCGCCGGCGCTCGCCCAGGCCACGGGCCGCCGCGCGGCGCAGACGCGCCAAGTGCGGCCCAGGCGCCTCAAGGTCGCTGTAGCAACCGAGGCGACGCGAACTGAGCAGGTCGACCCACGCCGGATCAAGCAGGACCGCGCGTTCGTCCTCCCACCCCGGATGGGTCATGACCTCGACCGTCGACCCACCGGCGAGCGCGAGCTTTTCCTCCAGGCCCGTACCGCCCAGCGTGGGGTGCATGTCGCGGATCGAGAAGAAGTAACGCGGTGAGGTGAAGCGCGTCCGCAAGGCGTGATTGAGGAGCGCCCGGACCGAACGGTTCGGCCAGGACTTCTCACCTCGCTGGTAGGTGAAGCTCGGCCGCATCCTCGTGCCGGAGGGGATCGTGCGAGCCGCCAGGACGCCGAGCGATTGATGGATGTGTTCGTGCCCATCGACATGCGTCGGCTCACGACCGTAGAGCCGGCGGAATTCCTCGAACTGGTCACCGATGGCGCGCTCTATCTCCGCGAACAGCTTCGAGTTGGGGCCCCAGCGGCGCCGGGCCGGGCCCGCGAAGTACTCGGCGAGCCTCGCCTGGCGGGCGCGTGTTGCGCCGTCGGCGGCCGCGCTGAACGGCTCGGTCAGATTGATGTGAAGCCCGGCCGGAACGCCTCGGGCCAGGGCGAGGCGGCTTCCCGCCTGCGACCCGGCCATGAACACCATCGCGCTGACCGATGTCACCGCGCCGGCGTCGAAGCACGCCAGGGCCGCTTCGGTCGTCGGCTCATCTATGCCCCAGTCGTCGGCGTTGACGATCAGCAGATTGCGCATCTCAAGCCGTCCCCTCCTGGCGGCGCACCGTGGCCGCGCTCGCCGGTGCGCTGCGGGGACCGGCGTCCTCAAACGTCGACGCACCCGGCAGCGCGGAGCGGTAGAGCGCCGAAAGTTGGTCGACGATCCGCGTCCATGCGAGCGGGCGGACGGCGTCCCGCGCCTGCGCCACCATGCGCTCGAGGCTCACGTCGATCGGCTCGCGCCAGCAGCGCTCGAGCTTGAGCACCGCAGCGGCAAACTCCTCAGCGCCGTCGGCTTGCATGAAGTGCACACCAGCCTCGAGCGGCAGGCCCTCTGCTCCGAGGCTCGTTGACACCACCGGTCGCCCGAACGCGGCGGCCTCAATCACCTTCAGTCGCGTGCCCGAGCCCTCGAACACCGGCACCACAACAACATGCGCGCGCTCGTAATAGGGCTGGACGGAGGGAACACGGCCGACGTAGCGGACGCCATCGGCCGCGAGGAGACGCGTCGGCGGGGTGCCGACGATGTCGAGTTCAGCCGCCACCTCCGAGCGAACGCGCGGCAGGACCTGGCGCACGATCCACGCGAGACCACGCTCATACGGCGCATAGCTTCCGGAGCCGACGAACAGCAGACGCAGCGGCTCGCCGCCGCGCCGCGGCCGCAGGCCGAGCGGCTCGACACTGTCGGCTCCGTTGGGGCACAGCTCGACGCGGCGGGCACCGCCCGCCTTCATCACGGCGGCGTCGAGCGTCGAAACGGCGAGGCAGATGTCCATGCTGCTCCAGATGCGCCGTTCTTCGCGGCTGACCTTGCCTGCCTCGACGGCGTTGAACAGGCGCCTCGGTGGACTCCCGGCGCGGGCACCGAGCCGCAGGATCGTCTGTTCGATGTTGTGCGCGCTGTAGACGTTCACGGTGCCGGGAAACGGTCGCACCAGCGCGACGCCGGCGTCATCGAAGTGCACGATGCCGGGGCGGTGCGAGGCGACGGCATGCTCGAGCGCCGCTGTGTAGGCGGCGGTTCGGTACCTCCCAAGCGACCAGGACTCCCGCCGCGGCAGGCTCACCAACTGACCCATGCGCTTGGCGCGACGCGCTTCCGGCACGGTCACGAACGCGGCGCCGGGGATCAGCGTCTCTAGCTGCTCGCGCGAGCAGTGGCCATCCGGGTCGCCCGGCTCGAATTCGAACGTCACAACGAGCGTGTCAAATGACCGCGCGAGCCCGGTGAGGAGGCGGTGCGAGCGAATCCGTGCGCCGTTATCGAGCGGGTAGGGGGGGCGACAGGTTGCGAAGACGAGCCGCGGGCGCGCCGCTTCAGACATCGATGCTCACGCTGCCGTCCTGTTCGTAAGCCCACGCGACGGTCGCCCGGTCAGACCATCCGTCAGCCGGTCCGTCGCAGGCGATGCGAGTCACCGCCCCGTCTTCGACGACGCGCATCTGCGCTCGCGCCTTCCACCAGCCTGCGACCTCGCGCGGCAGCGCGTGCCAGCCGTGGCGCTCATCGACGCGTTGGCGTAGGTAGCCGAGCAGCTCTGAGTAGAGCTCGAGGCGCTTCGCCGAGCGCACGTAGTCCGGGTGCACGATCACGTTGACGAGTCCCTGGTTTGCCATCAACCAGTCTCCCTTCTGCCGCCACAGGTCGATGTTTGGCCGGCGCAGGACCTCCCACAGCGTGTGGTCCTGCACCATCGTGACCGGCAATTCGACGACGTCTCCGAGGAAGTAGGGGAAGATCGAGCAGCAGCCTCCGGGCTGGGGTTCGTAGGGATCCGTATCGGGGAAGGACGAGTCGTAGAGGCAGCCAAGCTCGCGCATCCACTCGGCGTTGCGATGCGTCGCCGGCGATCGGAAGCCGACCGCCTCCCACTCGCGCATGTAACGCTGGATCGCGGGCAGGGCTTCGCTGAAGCTCCTGCGGTCGCTGAACAGCAGGCCGTCGTGTCTGATGCCGTGCAGGCCGATCTCTCCACCGCTGTTGCGCACGAGTTCGAACGTTTCGGGCGGTATCGGGTACCACTCGGCGACGAAGTTCCAGGAGGAGGAGACACCATGCTCGCGCTCGACCTCGAGCAGCGACCGCATGTTCGCGATGCCGCGCGGGGACTCCACGTCGTGGGTCACGATGACGGCGAAGCTACGCCCGTCGGGCCAGAAGCCGACCAGCGGCAGTCTTGACGCCGAGCGCTCCGCCAGAGCGCGCTGCCAGACGGCGCGCTGGTGGTCGAGGAGCAGCGGCTCGATCGGCCAGTGCGGGAAGGAGGGATGGACGTGCCGGGCGTGGACGCGACGAGCCGCCATGCGAAGGCGGTGCGGCACCAGGGGCTTGATCGCGTAGTAGCCGTCGAGCACCCGCCGCCGGCGCCCCAGCGCGTGGTAGCGCTCGAAGAGGTAGTCCTCCGGGTCGATCTCTCCAGGCTCGCGGCTCACCGTCTCGGGCATCGCGACGCACGCTATCGCGCTCACGCTCGCGGCCGGCCGCCCGTGCAAGGCGGCGGCCCGCGGTTCGGGGCCCCGGACCACCGTCAACGGTCCGCTCGGTCGCCAGCGGTTACGATCGTCCGGTGAGCAGGGATGTTCCCGGCGAGACTCCGCCAGGCCGCGCGATCGTGGCGGGCATCGGTGGGCCGTAGATGCGCGACGGCCGCGCGCCGGCACCCGGCGCCCGGCGGTTGGCCGCCGGGGCGCGCATGCTGCTCGTGGCCTTCGCGGCGGTGGCGCTCGTCGTTCCTGGTAGGAAGGCTCGCCAGCGTTATCGTCGCCTGACAACCCGATTGCGCGACGTTGGCCGAGCGTCGAGTGCGTTGCGAGGAGACCGTGGGCGTCCCCCGCGCGTGTCGCCTTCGACGCAGTCGACTGAGCCTCCACAACAGCGACCTGCGCCTGTGAACCCACCCGCCAGCGAAATCGCCGTACCGGCGCCCACGATGGACGTCGTCGCGCGCGGCGTCTCGTGGAAGGTGCTCAGCGTCGTGTTCGGCCAGGGATCCTGGTACGCGTCGCTGCTCGTGCTCGCCGTACTCGTTCCGCCGCGCGACTTCGGTGTGATGGCTGTCGGCTCCGCCGTCGTGTCGGGCACGTTGCTGATCCTCGAGTCCGGAACGGGCGGGTCGTTGATCATCGCGCGCGAGCTCACGCCGGCGTCGGTGCGGCGGTCACTGATCCTCACAAGCGTCGCAGGGCTCGCGGCGACCGCGCTGTTCATCGCGCTGGCCGGGCCGATCGCCGACGTCTTCACGGGCGGCGCCGACGCCGGCGTGCTGCGGGTCATCGCCGTGACGGTCGGGCTCGCGGCGGTCTCGATCGTGCCGAATGCGCTGCTGTCGAAGCACCTGCGCTTCAAGGCCATAGCGCAGATCTGGATTGCGGCCGCGGCGATCGCGTCGGTGGCGGCCGTGGTGGCCGCCGCGCTCCACGCCGGCGTCTGGGCGCTGGTGATTCGCATCGTCGTCAACCAGGCGGTGCTGACTGTGCTGACCGTCCTCGCCGCGCGGCGTCTTCTCCCGCACGCGCGTTCAGCCGGGGAGCCCGCCACGCGGCGGGCTGGGGCGACGGCGTTCCTGATGATCGCGAGCGCGACGTTCCTGGCTTGGACCTGTGACAACCTCGCCGTCGGAGCGTTCACGACGCCAACCGAGCTCGGCCTCTACGCGCTCGCCTTTTCGCTGGCCTACCTGCCGCTGACCCAGGTGTCGTGGACGGTCGGCCAGGTGCTACTGCCGGCGATCGCCGCGGCTCGCGACGAGGAGGTGGTTAGACGCCAGACACTCAAGGCCCTGCGGATGATGGCCCTGATGCTCGTGCCGCTGCTGCCGGCTGCGATCGCCGTCGCTCCGGGCCTGATCCCGGCGGCATTCGGCGCTCGCTGGACTGGCATGGTTGTGCCGTTCCAGATCCTCGTGGTGGTGGGCGTCGGATACGGCGTGCTCAACATTCTCGGCGAGGCGCTGGCCGGCGCCGGGGTCAGGAGCGTCACGGTGCGCGCGAGGATCGACGTCACCTGGGCGGTCGCGACGATCGGCGCGATCGTGATCGGCGTCAACCTCGACGGGATCCGTGGCGCGGCACTCGCGCACATCGTCACCTTCTGCGGGTTGGCGATCGCCTACGGCTGGCGCGGCGGCCGCGGCATCGGCCTGTCGCTGCGCGCCGTGCTCGGCGCGGTCCGCGGTGTTGCTCTGTGCGCCGCGCTGCAGGCCGCGGTCACCGCGGCGGTCACGCTCGGCCTCGAGCGTGCCGGTAGCGGGCTGCTGGCCGGAGGTCTGCTCGGCGCGGCCGCCGGCCTGCTCGTACTCGCGGTCGCGCTGCGCGCATGCGCCGGCGAACTGCTTGCCGAGGGCCGCACGGTCCTCACGGCAACGCTGCGGCGCCGCGCTGCGTGATTGCCGCGCTGCGCCGGCCCGGCGGACGACCACTAGGCCGGCGACGGGAGCGCGGCCGCGTCGCCGTGGCGGTCGCTCCGGGCTCGACCGCGGATCGCCGGCAACGCGCAGTACGCGACGAGGAAGCCCATCACGTAGGTGATCTGCGAGCCCTGGTGGAACGCCGGGAAGGTGAAGTTCACGATCAGCAGCGCCACGACGCTCGCCTGAGCGCCAACCTTGATCGCGCTGGCAAGAGGGCCGCCGCGCACCTTGCCTGGCCAGACGGCGGACAGCAGCAGCAGTAACAGGAACACGGCGGCCCCGAGCAGACCCTCCCGCCAGAACAGCCAGAGGTAGCCGACGTGGGTGTAGGACTGAGCGGACGGAGGCACCTGATCCCACGGCTGCCCCCAGTAGATCGTGTCTCCAAGCCCCCAGCCCAGAAGTGGCTTTGCACGTATTTTGGCGATCACGAATCCCGACTCGACCGTCCGGTAGCGAACCGAGTTGTCAGTCTGGTACTGCCCGATGCTGAGCAGGCGCTGCTCGGCGGTCTGCAGCGTGGTGGGGGAGACGGCGGCGAGCACCGATACGCCGACGATCGTGCCGGCGAGGATGGAGAGCAGTGCGCGCGCGCGTCGCGCCCGCCCGGAGCGCACGACGACGAGCAGGACCGCGACGACGGCCGCGACCCAGAATGTGCGCTCGAATGTGAGCAGCAGCGAGATCGCGTTGAGCACCAGGACGGCCGAGACGGCCGTCCACTGGCGCCAGCCGCGCAGCGCTCCGGAGGTCAATGCGGCGACGGCAAGCGTCACGGCGATCGGAAACGCGAACAGGCCACCCTGCAGCTGTCCGACGCCGTTGGTCGTGAGGCTGACACCTGAGCGGACACCGAAGTCCCCGCCAAAGCTCGTCCCCAGGGTCCACTGTGCGATGCCGGTGAGGCCGAGTGCGAGACCGAGCAGCACGAGCGCTCGCATCACCCGGGGCTGGGCGCCCCGGTCTTCGAGCGCTGCCATCACGATCAGCACGAACGCGAACCCGCCGGCGAGCGCCCGGAACTCGGCGCCCACCTCCGACAGCCCGTTGCCGGCGCGCAGGCCCACCACGGCCTCATACACGGTGAACAAACAGGCCACAACGACGAGCACGATGACCACGAGCTGGCGGCGTGTGAGCCGCAGTCGCGACAGCACGAATGCGGCCCGCAGCAGGCCAGTCAGCAGGAAGAGATCAGACGCCTGGAGTCCGCCGTTGCCGGTGCCGCCGCCGCCGACGTGGTAGGCATCCGCGACCGAGTAGGGCACGAGCGTCGTCAGCGCGATCAGGATCGTCAGGTGGGTGACCGGCGCCCTGAACGCGAGCAGCGTCACCACGGCCAGAGCGGCCACCGCGACCGCGTAGCTCGGGTGTTTGCCGGCCAGCACGCCGAGCAGGACCGCCAGCCCGCCAACGAGTGTGGCGTTGATCCATACGCGGGGGGCGAGGGCTTCGGTCATCGGTGACCCGCTGGCGCCGGCTGAGTAAGCTGACCGACGATGCGGCTGGCAGTCATCGCTTGCTTCCTGAACGAGGAAGCATACCTGCCCACCTTCCTCCAGTCGCTCGCCGCCCAGGTGCGCGAGCCGGACGCGCTGCTGCTCGTCGACGATGGTTCGGCGGACGGGTCGGTGCGCCTGGCAGAGGAGTTTGCGCGCGGCCGCCCGACCGTTGCGGTGTTGCGTCGCCCGCGCCGCCCAGCTGCTCGCGATCGGCTTGCCAGAGCCGCCGAGCTCGAAGCGTTCTGCTGGGCCGTCGAGCAGGTGGACATCGCATGGGATGTCGTGGCCAAGCTCGACGCCGACCTGCGTCTCTCCCCGGACACCTTCGCCGAACTCGAGCGCCGGCTCGAGGCCGATCCGGCGCTCGGCATCGCCGGAGTTCACCAGAGCATCGTCGCCGCAGACGGAAGAGTCCTCCGCGAGCGCTGCCCTGCCAACCACG
>JBEKNK010000098.1:0-9672 GCA_049522915.1 Solirubrobacteraceae bacterium
TTTTCCTGCTCGTGCTGGCGTTGGGCGGAGTGTTCCCGCAGGTCGGAAACAAACCCGTCCTCAAGCAACTCGAGTACGTCGCGTCCACCCAATGGGGCTTCGCCGGTTTGGCCTCCACCAGCGACCTCACCAACCTCCAGGCGGTGACGGGCGAGCTGACGCGGACGCCAGAGGTGAACGTCGACAATCCCGGCTCGCTGTTTCAAGCCTTCCGCGAACACGACGCCGCGGATGCACTGTGGGAACACTCGGTCTCGACCTGGTTGGCAGACGCGGGCGCCCTGCTGGGGCTGACGCTCATCGGACTTTTGGGCGCGGGCGCCGTACTGCTGCGGGATCATCCGGGGTAGGTGTGCGGCGGTTGAGACCCCTCCTCGCGGTCGGCATCGTGCTTGCGCTCGGCGGGTGCAACGGCTCGCTCGCGCTGGCTCCGCTGCCGCCGTTCGCCGTCATCGGTGCGCGGACCGGCCGCCAGTGGAAGGCGATCGCGCCGACGCTGGGCGGAAAGCTCGACCCCAGCTCGGCCAATATCTGTGACAGCGGGAAGGCGGCCTGCATGACCGCGGTGATCGCCGAGATGAGCCAGCGGATCACGTCCCTCGGTTGCAGCCACCTGGCTCCGTTCGCGACGATGTACCGGCAGGTTTCGGCGGAGATCAGGGCGAGCGCGACGGCCGGGCGCTACCGGGATCCGGCCTATGTCATTCACCTCGACTCGGTCTTTTCAACGTTCTACTACCACGCGCTCGATGCATGGCGATCTGGGCGTCGCAATGAGACTCCTCAGGCGTGGCGGATCGCATTCTCAGCGGCCGAGGGTCAGCAGGTCAGCGCGCTTGGCGACATGCTCCTCGGCATGAATGCGCACATCAGCCGGGATCTGCCCTATGCGCTGGCGACGGTGGGATTGCGCTACCCCGACGGGCGCAACGCGACCGGCGACGTGATCGCCGTCAATCGCGATATCGAACGCGCAACACAGCCGATGCTCGCGCAGATCCGAGCCCGCTACGAGCCGTCGCTTCAGCCGCCGCGCGGTTTGCCTCACTGGGTGTCGGCGCGCGAGCTGCCGAAGATCATCGCGGCCTGGCGACTCGAGGCGATCGCCAACGCGCGTGATCTCCTGAGCGCGCACAGCGTCGCGGCGCGCGTCGAGGTCGAGACTCGGATCGACACGACCGCGACGCTGCGCGCATTGTTGATCTGGCGCGCCACCGCGTTGACCCACCCAGCCCGGGAGAACGCCACGCGCAACGCCTACTGCCTCGCGCACAGCGTGGTCGACGGGTGACCGGCCCGGCTTTTGGCGCGCGCCTGCTTGCGAGGCTTGGTTGAGCCCGTCCAGCGTGGAAGTGCGCACTCGCGACGGTGGAGGGCCGAGCGAAAAGCCCGGCCCTCCGCTGTCGTCTCAACCCAGCTCAGGCGCCGCTTGACTGGCCTGCGGAGCTGAACTGCGGCTTGACCTGGGCCAGCCGGATGCTGTTGCCCGATGGATCGTGAAAGCCCGAGTCGGTTCCGTAGGGATACTCCGTCGGCTCCTCGTAGAACTGGACGCCGCGGGCCTTCAGCGCCTCGCAGTCGGCGTGGATGTCGTTGGTGGACAGAAACAAGCCCCCGGTCTTTCCCTTGGCCACCAGCCCCTTGAGCGCAGCGGCGGTCTCCTCATCGAGGATCGGCGGTGGTGGCACAGTCAGCAGCGCGACCGCTATGTCGGGCTGAGCGGGCGGACCGACGGTGAGGAAGCGGAACCCGCCAAGCTCGGCGATCACCGCATCCTGGCGTACCTCCCAGCCCAACTTGGTTGTGTAGAACTCCTTGGCTACGTCTTGGTCGTGGACCCAGATCTGGGTCATGGCGAGTGAGATCATGGATCGCAGGCTAGTACTCAGGTGCTGCGCTGTCTTCTCGAATTGTGCGGTTGCGGCGGCGCGCATACTCCTGGATCAGGCAGCTGGGAACCATCGCCCAGGTGGCCGCCGGCGGGTTGGAAGCCCGATACTGGGTGGGTGTTTGGCCGTAAATTCGCTTGAAAGATGTGGTGAAGGAGCCGACGCTCGTGAGCCCCACCTCGAAGCACACCTCTGCGACGCTGTGATCAGTGTTGCGCAGTAGGGCCGCTGCCCTTTCAAGCCGACGGGTCAGCAGGTAGGCGCCCGGCGATTCGCCGAAGGCGCGCATGAACGACCGGCTGAAATGCGCCCTCGAGAGACCGGCGACGGTCGCCATGGCCGCGACGTCGATCTGGTCGGCATAGCGCGTATCCGCCAGGTCGCGAGAGCGGAGCAGGTGGCGCTCAGGTTCGGGATAGGCCATCGATGCGAAGCGTGTATTGGTACGCGGCAGCGAAGAGTCGCACAGCCGCCACAACTGCGCGTTCGCATTCCGCCGACGAGGACTGAGCGGCGGAGCGAACGCGGGCGCTGACCGTGGATTACCTGAGGGTCACGGTCACGCTCGCGGAAGAGCTCGCGAGCGCGCTTGGCGTGAGCGCCACCTTGACCGTCAGCTTCAGCTTGTCGTGATCGTGTCTCAGCCGGGTCGTGCCGACCTTCGACAGCCTGACCTCCAGCGTCAGCTTCCCGGCCTTGGCGACCCTCTTGACCACGGTCGTCAGGCCAACGCCCGAAACCTTCAGCGAGCCCGCTGCGGACGCGCGCACGACGAGCGTGACCGTGTCGCCGCTTACCCTATGTGACAAGACCCTGACGCTCGACGGTCCCGGGGGCGTGGTCACGGACGGCGGCGGCGAAGTGGTGGACGGGGGAGTCTGCGACCACGCTCCGGTGAGCGAGACCTGATACCCGATGCCGGTCGAGTCGCCGTAGACCGAGTAGAGCTCGACATAGTGAAGGCCCGGCGTAGCGAAGGTGTAGGACAGGGTCTGCGGATCCTGCGGGTCGCCGGAGGAGTCGCCGTCGACGTCGTCGCTCGGACTGCCGGGCGAGCTGCCGGGATCGAAGAAGCTCGCGCCAACGTGAGGGCCGCTCATTGCGCCGGTCGAGACGTAGTGCACGACGACGGTCGCATCGGCGAGGATCGTGTAGAACGCGAGCCAGTCGCTCTCGCCACTGCCGTCCCAAGTCTGCGTATAGGTCCCGCCGCAGTAGAGGGCTGGCCACGCCGCGCTGCCCTGGGCCCCCGGTGTCAGCGTCGCACTCGCCGGGCAGCTGGTGGCCGTACCGGGGGGCGGCGTGATGGTCCCGGACGCGGGCGTCTGCGACCACTGTCCGCTGAGCGAGACCTCGTAGCCGATGCCGGTCGAGTCGCCGTAGACCGAGTAGAGCTCGACATAGTGAAGGCCCGGCGTAGCGAACGTGTAGGACACACCCTGCGGATCCTGCGGGTCGCCCGAGGAGTCGCCGTCGACGTCGTCGCTCGGACTGCCGGGCGAGCTGCCTGGATCGAAGAAGCTCGCGCCAACGTGAGGGCCGCTCATTGCGCCGGTCGAGACGTAGTGCACGACGACGGTCGCATCGTCCACCGTCGTGTAGAACGCGAGCCAGTCGCTCTCGCCACTGCCGTCCCAAGTCTGCGTATAGGTCCCGCCGCAGTAGAGGGCGGGCCACGCCGCGCTGCCCTGGGCCCCCGGTGTCAGAGTCGCACTCGGCGGGCAGCTGGTGGCCGTACCGGGGGGCGGCGGCACGTTCCCGTACGCGCGCGTCAGCGACCACTGTCCGCTGAGCTCGACCTGGTAACCGACGCCGGTCGAATCGCCGTAGACGGCGTAGAGGTGCACGTAATGGACTCCCGGCGTCACAAACGTGTAGGACACACCCTGCGGACTCAGTCTGTCAGCCGATGTGTCGCCGTCGACGTCGTCGCTGGGACTCCCGGGCGAGCTGCCGGGATCGAAGAAGCTCGCCCCAACCTGCGGTCCGCCCGTTGCGCCGGTCGAGACGTAGCGCACGAGCACGGTCGCATCGTCCACCGTCGTGTAGAACACGATCCAGTCGCTCTCACCACTGCCGTCCCACGTGTCCGAGTAGATCCCGCCGCAGTACAGCACCGGCCACGCCGCGCTGCCCTGATCGCCCGGCGTGAGAGGCTTCCTCGGAGGACACGTCGTGGAGGTCCCCGGGGGCGGCCCCACAGCGCCGCCGGGTGCCGCGGAAACCTGTCCGGTGAGCCAAACCTGGTAGCCGATCCCGTTCGAGTCGCCGAAGACCGGGGAAAGCTCGACGTAGTGGACCCCGGGCGTGGTGAAGGTGTAGGACAGGCCCTGCTGATCCTGATCGTCGGCCGAGTTGTCGCCGAGCGCGTCAAGCTGCGGAGGATTGCCGGGATCGTAGAAGCTCGCGCCAACCTGCGGACCGCCGGACGCGGACGACGTCGAGACGTAGTGCACGACCACGGTCGCGTCATCGACCGTGGTGTAGAACGCGATCCAGTCGACCTGGCCGTTGGCGTTCCACGTGTCCGCATACGTGCCGCCGCAGTACAGGACTGCCGACTTCAAACTGCTCTGGTCGCCGGGCGTCAGGGTGGTGCTCGGGCAGGGCGACGCTGCACCCGCCTGCGGTGCGGCGAGCGAGAGCCACAGGCCGACGAACGCCGCAAACGCTGCGGATCGCAGGGCCCAGCCTCCACGACCCGACAGCCCCGAAGATCCGCAAGCGTCGCGGACGGTGGTCTGCGAAGAGACCGGGGCTGAGCGCGGAGACGCAGATGTCGAGGCTGGAGTAGTTCTCATCGCGCGTTTTCCTTTCCGCTGGCGTCGTCACTCCTGCGGCGCGGCACGCAAACGCACAGGCGCAGATCGCTGCCGGCTCGTGCTCGCCCACCGTCCGTGTGTAGGGATCCTCTCCGAGCAATGATCTTATGTCAACGTCGTCGCGCCGGTCACTTCCCGGACGTCAGGCGCATCGGCCCCCACGGTCGCCGCAGCGCGCCTGCCCGCGGCCTAACAAGAACCCCAAGCCCTGGGGAAAACGTCTGGGGAACACCTTGACGCTGGCGATGCCGCCCGGCGCGCGCAAAACCAGTCCCTTGCAGCTACTTCCTAACTGGAGCCAGACGGGATCGAACCGTCGACCTCCTGCTTGCAAAGCAGGCGCTCTCCCAGCTGAGCTATGGCCCCTTGAACGAGATCGTAGCGGCGGCCGAGTCGCGTGTCCCGCCCCGACCAGCATCGGCTTGCGAGCGAACCCGCTAGTCAACCTCGGCGCGTCCTGCGCTACAAAATCGTTACGAATCAGCAACACCCGCGGCATATTGTCGCGCGATGCGCCAACCGGCCCGCGGCGACGGGGGACTGCGTCACACCGCGCTTCACAACGTGGCCGTCGCGCAGGTCGTCGGTGCGTTCGCGGCCGTCACGGTGGGCGAGTGGGTGCTCGGAACGACGGTCGCGATCCATGCCTATCCGGTGGGTGGCGCGCTGCTCGTCGGGTTGGTCGGCTTTCGCTTCTTTCCGGCTGCGCTGGCCGGGCTACTCACGGCCCAGTTCGCCGACAGCCACCGGCGTGAGCGGGTCCTGACCGCGACGGCCTCGATCAGGACGCTGGCGAGCGGGCTGGTCGCGGTGTCGCTCGCCTTGAAGCTCCCTTTTGTCCTGCCGTTGCTGCTGGTCTGGCTCGATGCGGTCGCCGGGTCAGCCTACCGCCCAGCGCAGGCGACCCTGCTGCCGACGCTGGTCCACTCGCCGTCGGAGTTCACCTCGGCGACGGCACTCGCATCCAACGCCAAGTCGTCCGGCCAGATGTTCGGAGCGCTCGCGGGCGGCCTGCTGGTCGCGGGACTGCCGATCGCCGTCGCAGTGTCGGCTTCCACGGCGCTCTACGCCGTCTCGGCCCTCGCGACAGCCGGGATCCACGCCCCCGACCCCCTGGACGGCGCTGGCATCGGCCTGCGTGGGCGACTGCGGCGGATGCGTGACGGCAGCGTGGCGATCAGCGCCGACCGCGAGGCCAAGGAGATCGTCGCGTACTCATGTCTGCGCTCGGCGATCCGCGGCGTCTGGATCTCACTGGGGGTGGTCGCCGCGCTCCGGCTGCTCAACTTCGGCAACGCCGGCTTCGGCATCCTGATGGCTGCCGCGGGCGCCGGCGCGCTGGTGGCGATTCCGCTGAGCGCACTCCTCGTCGGACGACGCCTGCTCGCACGCTGGATGGCGGTCGGCCTTTTGATGTGCGGCGCGCCGATCGCGGCGATCGGTGGAGCTGCCGCCGCGATCCCTGCGGTCGTCTTCATGGTCGGCTGGGGGATGGGCATGGCGGTGTCGGACTTCGCCGCGCAGGCGGTGCTCTACCGAGTGGTCCCGGCGCGCTCGATCGCGCCGGTGACGGGCCTGATGGAGAGCGCGAAACTGCTGTTCGAGGGCGGCGCCTGCCTGCTCGCGCCAGCCCTTGTGGCCACGCTTGGGATCCGCGACGCCCTCGTCGTCGTGGGAGTGGTGGTCGCCGCGGTCGTCGCCGGCGGAGCGCGCTCGTTCGCGCGGATCGACTCACGCGCCGCCGGGCGCGCCGACCTCAGCCACCTCCTCGCCGGCGTAAGGCTCTTCCACCGGATGCGAGTAGACCTGCTCGAGGGCGTCGTCGCGCAACTGCACCCGCTTGCCGTACCGGCCGGTCGGGACGTCCTCACCCAGGGCGTCGACGACCACGGTGGCTGGTACCTGGTGGAGCAGGGTCGGCTCGACGTGTTGATCGACGGCTTCGTCGTCAACGAGCTCGCCCGCGGGGATGGCTTCGGCGAGCTCGCGCTGCTGCGCGACCGCCCGCGCGCCGCCACCGTGCGGACGGTCACGGATGTATCGCTCCTGTCGCTCGAACGCGACATGTTTCTGAGCGCCGTCGGAGGCCCCGACGTACCGCTCGGCGGAAGCTTCGCCGGCGGCGACCTGCGCGACGACGATCATGCCGAGGTGTTCGCCCGCCTGCCTCTGCTTCAGGGGCTCGAGTGGCGCGCGGTCGCAAAACTGGCCCGCAACGCGATCGTGCGCGACGCGTCGTCGGGTGCCGACATCGTGACCGCCGGCGAAATCGATGACGAGTACCACGTCCTGCTCAGCGGAGCCGCGGCCGTCATCGTCGGCAAAGAACGGCGGAGGCAGCTGCTCCCCGGGGACGGCTTCGGCGAGATCGCGGTGCTGCACTGCGTACCACGCTCGGCCACGGTCCGCGCCGAGGAGGACTGCACCCTATTGACGGTGTCCGGCGACGATCTGCGCGAGGCGCTCTCGACGCGCCGCGACAATCTCGCGCGGATGGCCTCCGCCACCGCAGCCGACGTTTCCAGCCAACACCCAGGAGGATAGGATGCGCCCGCCCAAAGACGCCTTACGCAGCATGAGGCGAACCATTTCAGCGCCGTTCGAGCAGTCAGGAGGCAGCCGTGTTCAACACAGTCGTCGTCGGGGCGGATGATTCGAGCACGGCGCGCGAGGCCGTGGTCGTCGCCGCGGACGTCGCGCAGTCCGGAGGCGCGCAGCTCCACATCGTCACGGCCTACGATCCGAAGTCGGTGCGCATCGACACCCTGCCGGAAGAGCTGCGCTACGCGGCCGACCAGCACCCAGCCGAGGCGCTCTTGGCGCGCCTTTCCGAGTTGGTCAGAGAGCGGGGGCTCGAGCCGATCGTCCACGCCGCCGAGGGCGATCCGGTCGATGCGATCGTCGCCGTTGCGGAAAGCGTCGGCGCCGACCTGATCGTCGTCGGCAACAAGGGCATGAAGGGCGTGCGCCGAGTGCTGGGCAGCGTCCCCAACTCGGTCGCCCACAAGGCGCCCTGCTCGGTCTTGATCGCCGACACGACCGGCGCCGCCTGACGCGCGGATTCCCAGACGCGCCGGGCGTGGCGTGCCGGCGCACGTCACGCTTGTCGCGCTGCACTAGCATCGCGTCGCGATGGGCCGACGCGCCTGGCAAAAACGCAAGCGACTGCTGCTCGCGGCTGTCACCGCCGCCACGATCGGACTCGGCCTGCTCGCCTACGCCACCGGCCTGCTCTATCCGCTGGAGGCGCAGTCGATCGATCTTCGCTTCTCGATTCGCGGCACGCGCGCGTCGCTCGTCAAGGACTTCCTGCTGGTGCAGATCGACGACGCGACGTTCAACTACCTGCGAAACCACCCGCCGCTCGACGGCTACTGGCCGTTTCCACGGCGCTACCACGCCCGCGTGATCGACAACCTGCTCGCGGCCGGGGCGAAGCTGATTGCGTTCGACGTCCAGTTCACCCAACCGACCGACCCGACGGACGACAACGACCTGATCGAGGCCGTCGATCGCGCCCACAACATGGTGCTGGCGACCGACGCCGTCGACCCCAGGACCGGCAAGACCGGGGTGCTCGGCGGCGATCCGCAGGCCTTTGGCGCGCGCCCCGGCGACTCGACCGTGAAGGCCAACTCGACCGGCGTGGTCTACGACTTTCAGCACACCTACCAGCCGCCGCTGGACTCGTTCCCCGTCGCGATCGCCTCGGACGCCGAAGGCCACGAAATCAGCGCGAGCCTCTTCGGCGGCGCGATGCATCCGGTGCCGATCGATTACGCCGGGCCACCCGGAACCGTCGCCCACCTCTCCTACTGGCAGATCTACGCGGACAGGTTCCCGAGGGCCGCCGTGCGCGGCAAGATCGTGATCGTCGGCGCCTCCGCGCCCGAGCTGCAGGACAACCACCCGACGCCCACCTCGGGCGGGGAGATGATGAGCGGCCCCGAGATCCAGGCGGACTCGGCCGCGACCGTGCTGGCCGGCATCCCGTTGCGCGACGGCCCAGGCTGGCTGAACGTGGCGCTGATCGTGCTGTTCGGCTCGGCCCTGCCGCTCGCGAGCATTCGCATCCGCCTGTGGCGGGCACTCGCCGTCGTCCTGGTGATGGCTGCCGCCTTCGTCGTCGCAGTCCAGCTGGCCTTCGATAGCGGCACGATCGTCACCTTCAGCTACCCGCTGCTCGCGCTCGTGCTCGCGGTGATCGCAACGCTCACGATCGTCCTGCTCGGCGAGGCCTTCGAGCGACAGCACGCGCGCGACATTTTCGCCCGCTTTGTCCCGCCCGGAGTGGTCGACGAGGTCCTGACCCGTACGGATGACGACTTCCGCCTCGGCGGTGTCGAGCGCGACTGCACGGTGCTCTTCAGCGACCTGCGCGGCTTTACGAGCTTTTCCGAGTCCCAGCCCGCCGCGAAGGTGATCGAGGTGGTCAATTACTACCTCAACGAGATGACCGAGGCGATCCTCGCCGCCGGCGGCACGCTGATCGCCTACATGGGCGACGGCATCATGGCCGTTTTCGGCACGCCGATCGAGCAGCCGGACCACGCCGACCGTGCGCTTGTCGCGGCGCGCGAGATGATGGGAACGCGGCTGCAGCACTTCAACGATTGGCTGCGGGCGCAGGGACACGAATCCGGCTTCCGTATGGGCATCGGCCTCAACAGCGGGCTGGTGATGGCCGGCAACGTCGGCTCGGCTCAGCGCGTCGAATACACGGCGATCGGCGACACGACCAACACCGCCTCGCGTCTGGAGGGCATGACGAAGGGCACGCCGCACATGCTGTTCATCTCCGAGAGCACGCGCGAACGCATGTCCGAGATCCCCGAGGACATGATCTTCGTCGACAACTTCGACATCCGTGGGCGCGTCAACAAGATGGCGATCTACTCGCTGCCCGATCCCGAGGGCTCCCCGGGATCAAAGCCCGCGGGATAGCGCACCGCAAACCCTAC
>JBEKNK010000099.1:0-9448 GCA_049522915.1 Solirubrobacteraceae bacterium
ATCCCGATCGACGTAGACGGTCCCCTCGCGATCAATCGCGATTCCAACACCCGGCCAGCCGAGTCCTCCTGGGACAAGGCTGGTCAGCTGACGCTCGGTCGCGATCGTTGCGAGTCCATTCACCCCGACTCGGACGATTGCACCGTTGTGGATCGCGACGACGGTTCCGTTGGAGGCAGACATGTCGTTTGCTTGCGAACCGAGATCCGGAAAGTTCTCCGTGGTGCCGTTGGTTCGGGCAACCATCAGTCTTGGACCACGCCGGGCGCCGGACGAGCACCCAAACGCGATGAACCCGGGTCCGGGGACTCCGGCTCCGCAGTATCCCGATGTCTTTTCTGAAATTGGGATTGAGTCGGCGGAGGTTCGGACGAGCTCGCCGGATGAGGTCAGCTGGAGGAAGCCTCCGAGGTGGAGGACGTTAGGACACACCGTCGTGGAGACGTCCAGCAGGCCGCCGCTCCCGATCGTGAGCCACGCAGCGGAGAACTCTGCGGAGCTTGCGGGCACCGCGATCGAGTTCGCCGGTAGGACGGCACAGTTCGGGTCCTGGCCGATGACCGTTGTGATCTTGCCGTTCGGTGTGACTTCACGAACCACGGAGTTCATCGGTAGCCCAGAGGTCTTCGTTCGACCCGGCTGCACGAAAAAGAGAGCTCCGTTCGGCGCGATCGCCAAACTCCCCGGCAGGTCGATCTCGGCTTGGGTCGCGCGACCGCCATCGCCGGTGTAGCCGGCGATGCCCGTTCCAGCGACCACCACGAAGCGTCCATCCGGCAATCGGCGAAGAATCTGGTTGCGACCAATGTCGGCGACATACAGGTCCCCGTTCGGCCCGACCGCGAGAGAAGCGGGTTGCTTAGGGACAACCGTCGCACTGTTCGCGAGCGTCGATGCCAGAGAAGACGGCGAGGGCGATCGGCCCGTCCGATGCGTGGCAGGAGACCCCGAGTCGGTGATCGCGATCAGCCCTGCCGCGAGTGCAGCTGCCAGCAGAACGACGGCAAGATTTCTCAGACGGCGACGCCGAGCGCGCTGCCGGACCTCGGGGATCAGATCCTCGATCGGTTCAGTAGGCGCGGCGGCTGGTCCGCGCGTACCGAGATATTCGTCAACCCTCGTCATCACTTCTCCAAGCCACGGTTGTTACGCGATCTGCTCGAAGAGGCGGGCGAGTTCGTCGGGACCAACTCCCTGCGAACGGGCGAACAACAGCAATTCCTTCGCGCGAGCGAGCACGAGGGCTCGCTCGGGTGCACCTGCGACGGTGATGCCCTTGCCCCGCCGGAATTCCAGCAGCCCCTCGTCCCGAAGCTGATGGAAGGCGCGAAGGACGGTGTTCGAGTTCACGCCGAGCTCCGCAGCGAAGTCCTTGGCGGGCGGCAGCCGATCGCCGGGCCTCGCCTCCCCCGCGGCGAGCGCGCGTCGAATCTCTGCGGCGACCTGCTCGTGGAGCGTCGTCTGATCCGAATGGTCGATGCTCACCGCCAGTATGGTCATAACCATACTACTACCATACTGATCATTTCCGGCCTCTTTGGGCCGGCCCGCAAAGGGGTCGAGCCGGCGCCCGCGATCGCCGGCTGCGCCTGTGGGGCGGAGGGTCCAGCACGCTTCGACGCGGATCTTTGCTCGCCAGTTCGGCCCGGGGTACGGCCTTGTCATGGTCTCCGTCGAAGCCCGCACGCGGGTCGTCTACGATCCCTGACCTGGGCGGTCCGCAGTCCTCGTTGACGCTGGCCAGCTAAACAGCGCCGCAAACTTGTGCTCGCCAGACAGTGTCGTGCAGGGTGATTGCCATGACGTTCGCCGCCGAACCGACCACCACACTCCGCGACTCGCAGCGCGCGAAGAACCTCGCTCTGGCGCTCCTGGCGATGACGCAGTTCGTCGTCGTGATCGATGCCTCGATCGTGAACGTCGCGCTGCCCTCGATCGGCCTCCACCTCCACTTCTCGCGGACGGACCTCTCCTGGGTGGTGAATGCTTACACCCTCACCTTCGGCGGGTTTCTGATGCTCGGGGGCCGGATGGCTGACCTGCTCGGACGCAGGCGCATGTTCATCGTCGGCCTGGTCCTCTTCTCGATTGCCTCGTTCGCGGGGGGTATAGCCCAGTCCGAAGGATGGCTGCTCGCCGCCCGGGCAGTCCAAGGCATGGGTGCCGCGATCGTTTCGCCGGCAGCCCTCTCGATCCTCGTCACGACCTTCGCCGACGGCGCCGAGCGGAACCGGGCGCTCGGTATCTGGGGTGCCGTTGCGGGCGCCGGCGGTGCGGCCGGCGTGCTGCTCGGCGGGATTCTGACGAGTGGACTGAGTTGGCGCTGGGTGTTGTTTGTCAACGTTCCGATCGGAATCGCGGCAGCCGCGCTCGCGCCGCGAACACTGGTCGAAAGTCGTGCTGATGACGGCTCGACTAGATCATTCGACCTGCCCGGCGCCGCGACCGTGACGGCAGGCCTATCGCTGCTCGTCTACGCAATCGTGGACACGGTCAATGACGGTTGGGGCTCGACGGCGACAATCCTGAGACTCGCCGGCGCCCTCGTCTTGTTGGCCGCCTTTCTGATCATCGAGGCGCGTTCGCGCCATCCGCTGATGCCGTTCTCGATCTTTCGCCTGCGGACCTTGCGCGGCGCGAACATCGTCGGACTCCTGATTGGCATGTCCCTCTTTTCCATGTTCTTCTTCATCTCGCTGTACCTCCAGGACGTCTTGCATTACACCCCGATCAAGACGGGCATCTCGTATCTGCCGCTGGCGGTCGGGATCATCATCTCGGCGGGCGTTGCGTCGCAGCTGGTAACACGCTTGGGTTTCAAGACGCCGCTGATCCTGGGCCTCATTTCGATTGCGGGCGGGCTCGTCTGGTTCGCTCAGGTTCCAGGCACCGGAGGCGCGTTCCTGGCTGATGTGCTCGGTCCTTCGCTACTGGCCGCGGTCGGACTTGGGTTCGCCTTCGTTGCGGTGACGACAGCGGCGGTCGCCGGAACCGAGCCACACGAGGCTGGCCTCGCCTCAGGCCTGATCAACACCGCTCAGCAGGTCGGCGGCGCGCTGGGCCTGGCGATCCTCGCGACGATCGCCAACAGCCGAACCCAGTCGCTCTCGCATTCGGGCGTTGCCATTCGCGCGTCGGTTGCCTTGACCAAGGGGTTCGACCGTGCGTTTCTCGTCGGCGCCGGCTTCGCGCTCCTGGGGGTGGTCCTGGCGGCGGTCTTGATCTCCTCGCGCGACAGTCGGGACCACTCGGACGGAGCCCGCAGCGGCGACGCAGCTGCAGTGTCTGTGCCGTCGAGTTGACGGCCGTCGCAGGGGGGCGAACTCAACCAACAGCGTGCGAGGGAGGCTAGGTCAAAAGGATCACGTCGGACGCTTATTGCAGGTATTTCGTCGGAAGCCCTCTAACGGACTCGAACCGTTGACCCCTTCCTTACCATGAAACCTTTGGGCCGCCGCGAGCGCCTGCGTAAGCCCATTATTCCCTGCAATAGCGCGTTTTTCGGTTTTTCGGTTTTTCGGGGTTCGACGATGCTCGCGCAAATAGGCGCAGATAGGCGGTGGGAGTGACTCCAAATGGCTACAAGAATCCGGTAGCCGACTCGGGCGGCTCGTGCCCGCGGAACGGTCTCGCGCGATGCCGGCGACCGCCTTTGCGCGATGCAGGTCCGGGCGTCTAACCCGAGGCCCGGCTGTCCCCCGAGGCGCGGCTCGCACTCGCTCAGCCGTTCATTGCGGGAGCGCTCTGCGGTCGGCCGTCTGACCTGCTGGTCGTCCGAGGCGCAAGCGCGGTCAGATTCGGGTGGCGGTCGACCGGGCGGGTCGCGCATTGCTTCGACTATTGACAGGCGCCAGAGCCCTCCGTAGGCTGCCGGTAGCCAGAAGGGGGCAAGAAGCTGTTGTCACACCGGAATGCGACATGGCTGTCGCTACGCTGCCGCATCGCTGCCGCCGGCCTTTTTGTGGCCGTCGCAGCTGCGCTGGTACTGCTCGTCGCGCTATCCGTTCCGTCTGCCCATGGCGCTCCGGCGGCAAAGCGGATTACCGGCAAGCTGGACATGCCCGGCTATACAGTTGTCGCACTCGGCTACAACGGAAAGGCTGCGACGGCGACGACCGCCTCGTTCTCGATCGTTGCGCCGGCTAGCAAGCTCACGTTGCAGCTGCTAGACGACAGCACAGGCCGATACGCCGGTCCCGTCGTGGTGGGCGGGGGCGGGTCGCGGGTGATCGTCGGATTCAAGGCTGGTGCCAGGCTCGGCACGATCGACGTCAACCCGAGCGACGGTTATGCAAAGACCGCCAAGGCCCTGCCAGCGCGCTTCCTAGACAAACACCGCTACGCGCAGGCCCACCACGGCGTGCCGATCGGAAACGGGACGAACTTTGGGCTCGTGCGTTCGACACGGCTCGGCGGCGGCAGGGGCCTCGGCGAGGACTACGACCACTCCGGCGTTCCCAACGCCTTCAACGTAGCCGAGGACGGGAACAAGGTTCTCAACAACCTCGAGCCGCTGAAGCCGACCAAGCCGAAGCCGACGCATGCCGGGCGGGCGTCGATCG
Organism: Solirubrobacteraceae bacterium; assembly: GCA_049522915.1. Taxonomy (GTDB): domain Bacteria; phylum Actinomycetota; class Thermoleophilia; order Solirubrobacterales; family Solirubrobacteraceae; genus Palsa-513. Next base: position 4,563 of record JBEKNK010000099.1, read on the forward strand.
TGCCTGATCAAGGGTCGACTGGGACAACCGGCGCGGCAGGCTCACCCACAATGAGCTGCCCACCCACGCCACAACTCGGGCAGCCATCGTCGTGCGATCTGGTAAACGGCTTTGGGACCGTGTCGCAGATGCTGCTTCCGTTGGAGCAGGTGGCTAACGAGGACGCGGCGCTCAACGAGGCGGCTGGGGACATTACCACCAACCAAATCGACACAGGCATGGAGAACCTTCTCGGCCTCGGGATGACCGTCGTGCCGGGGGCCTCGACATACCTCGACTGCGGCGCTCCGGGGAGCAGCTCAACGACCGGCCTCAGCTGGTGCGAGCAGGGCGGAAGCGGCAAGCTCGTTGCAGCCAGCAGCACCGGCATCAAAGGGGGCCAGCTCATCGACGGCGACGTCCTCAACAGCTGGGGCCCGGCCTTCCCGGGTTGCTGTGATGTGAACGCCAATGGGCTCGGCGACATCCTGAACAGCGTCACCGGGGACACAAACGGGTCGCAGACGAACTTCTTCTATCTCGCGCCAGACGCCTGCGCCCTGGCGCCGCCCGCTGCGGCCGCGACGCCCCCGTGTCCCGCCGCCGATCAGATCGGGACCGGTGATGCGCTGGTCCAATACGTGACCGACTCATCGGGCGCTACGACTACCGTGCCTGGCATCATCCAGTTCGTCTTTGACACCGTTCCTGCGGTTCACTCTTGGAGTTCGGGCTCGGATTCGGCAACGATCAACTACCCGGTCGCGCTCACGGGTCCCGGCACTCAGCACGATCCGTATACGATCGGCGGTGGCTCTGGCGACATCATGCTAACCCTGACGTTCTGGCGACCGCAGCGCACCGCCATTCCTGGGGCCGACCCGCCGTCGCCCAGCGGCTTTATGGACATCGGTCACCTCACCTACTCGGTGTCCGCAAACATCTACAACAGCGGTCCTCCGAATAACAGCCCGGTGGACTGCCCGCAGTCCGCCTACACGACCACGGACTCGAACCTTGTGCCGGGCAGTTCCGGCTTCGGCGGCGGTGCCGGCCTCGCCGATCAGGCCGCTGACATGCCGAGCAGTGCCGCCAACACGCTCAGCTTCTCGATCGACCTAACGAGCTGCTTCAACTCCGGCAACATCCCGCTCGCGTCCGGCGACAAGATCAACGTCACCCTCGACGGGGCGGATACGTACAACGACAACTCGGGCGAAGCCGTCTCGTTCGTCGTCCGCTGAGTCGCAGGGAACTGGACGAACCGCTTGCGCGACTAGAGCGAGCAGTCTGCTGCACGTCGTGCCACACGCTCGCTCGGGACGACTTGCGTGCGTCCCCGATGCCTTTCGGCTCGCTCCTGCTCCCGCCCACATGAATACCGCGAGGGACCTGGGAACGCGGCTCATCTCGCGCGAACGAGCTGCGCGTGGGCTGCCGTGCCGGTCGGCCCGCATGGCCCGTTAGGTCCGGGTTGTCACGAGTTTGTCGAGCTGGGTGGCGATCGCGTCGAGCGGCGCAACGTTGCCGCGGGCTCGGCAGAGGATGAGGGCTCCCTCCATGGCGGCGACCGTTGTCGTCGCGATTGCGAGAGCATCGGAGCCGCTCATCCCGGCGCAGCCGAGCTGGTCTGTCAGGAGCGCGGTCCAGGCTTCGAAGCCTCGCGTGACTGCTGCGGCTAGCTGCGGTTCATCGGCGTAGGGATCGCTGGCGAGGGCGGCGAGCGGACAGCCAGCATGAGCGCCGGAGGACGTGACGATCTGGCGCCAGAGATCGACGAAGTGCTCGATGACGCCCGACGGCGTGGTCGCATCGCAGCCGCGCTGGTGGGCCTGTACCTGCTCGGATGTCCACTCGATCGCTTCTGCCACGAGCTGGCGCTTTCCGCCCGCGAAGTAGTGGTAGATCGAGCCGCGAGAAGCGCCGCTTGCCTCGAGCACGTCCGCGAACGACGACGCGCTCACGCCGCGAGCACCGATCAGCGTCGCCGCGGCCTGCACCATCCTGGTCCGTACGTCCGGACCCTCGTGGTGCAGGGTCGGCACGTCCTCGTCGTCTTGGTCCTCAACCTCTATGACGACCATCATATGTTAGGCTCCGCGCGCGCCAGACTATGACAGGCGTCATAACTGCCGAGGAGGCTTGAAGACATGCCGATGATCGACGTCTACTGCGCAACTGGCACGTTCTCGGACCGCCATGCCCTGGCCAGGGACCTCGCGGCGGCCGTGATGCGCTGGGAGCAGGTGCCGGACATCTCGCTGTTCCGTCAGAACACGGCCGCGTTCATCCATGACCTGCCCGGCGACGCGCTCTCGAATGTCGACGGCGACCGCGATCACGTCCGTGTGCAGGTCCTCACCCCGACCGGTGTCCTTGATCGCGAAAAGCAGCTCGGCGTCGTGCGTGAGCTCACCGACATCGTCGCCGCCGCGGCCGGCGATCCGAGCCTCGTCGAGCGAACGTGGGTCCTGATCACCGAATCCCCCGAAGGTGGCTGGGGCATCAGCGGCCACGCCAACACCGGAGCCGACATTGCCGCCGCCGCGCGCGCCGAACTCACCGCGACCAAACCGCCAGCGAACCACTGATCACACAGCGATAACGCTTCGGAACATCCAACGGTCGTGGGGTATCGAGTGCGCACTCGCCTGCCTCGGGTCGAACGGCGGGCGGGCATGTCGCCGTCCTCGCGAGCGGGACCGTGGCGTCCGCGTCGGCCACTGTGCCCAACCAGCAGAGCGAGAACCCCGCGGCTTGACATCGAGATGCTCTCGAGCGAGTAAGTAGTAGCTGCGCCGCCGGCGCGGTGCGCTACCTGCTGGCGGACTGTGCCAGGTAGGCCGTGGTCTCGCTCGCGATGAGGCTGACGATATTGCCGAGCGCGAGGTTGGCGTCGAGGGGATGCAGTCCCCAGAGCGGTGAGAGCGTGCCGGTGGACATGAACGGCATCGCGCCGTTCAGCGGCGTCACCTCGAGGAAGTTGTTGCCGTTCGACTGCATGCACTGCGCGCTGTAGGAGTCGTCGTATTCGAACCACGCGGTCGCTCCCGCCTTTCCGGGGACTTCCGCGCTTGGAAGCCAGACGCCGTTGCCGGCCGGAAACGACACGGGGAAGACCGGCTCGAGCGTCCCGGCGCCGCCACCGAGGGCGGCCGGGTTGGTGCATAGGATCGCGTCTCCGGGCGGCACGGCTCGCAGCACGTCGGTTGGGCTCCAGATGGTGTCACCGAACACGGCGCGCGGCGGCGGCGGGCCTGGGTAAGAGGACCAGGAGACGACGCAGCCAAGCTCGGTCGTCGATGTGCAGCCCGGGATGTTCTTGAAGCTCCCGCCGACGAGGCTGCCCCTCTTGACGACCACGGAACCGCCGAAGAGGATTGCCGAGAGCATCCGGCTGCGGAGCGTCGCGTTCGGGTCGATCTGCTGCGCGATCAGCTTGCGCAGCACGAACGCCCCCTGCGAGTGCCCGATCAGCACGAACGGGCGGCCGTGGTTGTAGTGCGCGAGGTAGTACTTCCAGGCGTCCAACACGCTGTCGTACTGCTCGGCACGCTGCGCGGGCTTGAGGAGCCCGGGACCCGGTAGCAACGGATCCGGGGCCCCGGAGAGGGTGACCTGGCGGTACATCGGCGCGTACATCCTGCACACGGACTGGTAGTAAGACGCCTGGAGAAAAGCGACACCCGTCTCCGCCGGCTGGATCTTCAGATTGGACAGCAGCGAGGTCTCGCCACTGACCGTCGGATAAAGGTAAAAGCAGTCGACCGGCGCGTTTGCATTCGCCTGTGGCGTCACGGTGCTCTGGAGCGTCCCGGCCGGTGAAAAGATCCCGGTCTGCAGGCTCGTCACACACGGGTTGTCTGGTAAGCCCGGCCGGCACAGCCAGACCGGCTTGTATTTCGCTGCGCTCGCGGCCGGCACGCCGAGCGCGCTGCCCAGCACGGCAACGACTGTGAAACCGATCGTCCACGCGGAAAGCCTCGCGGTGAGCCTCATGCGACCAACATGTCCGGCAACCAGCGAGACCTTTCCACCGGGGAGGCGATCACGGTCATCGACGGGGCTAACCGCCTGACACGACCGCTCCCGCATAAAGCGAGCACTCGGCTAGCCGTTAGTTCACAAGGCGCTCGCGTCGCGCGCGAATTGCGAGCGTCCGCGCCGCGTCGCTCCACACGCTCGCTGCGGACGACGACCAAGCGCGCCGGGCCGACCCGAACGGGCGCCCGCGATCGTGTGCCGAAGCGAGCGTCGCTCGAGTGCTCCATTTCGCGGAGTGACACTCGGGTGTGGCCTGCAGCACGCGAATCGAGTCGCCGTCGAGATGGCGGCGTGTGAACCTGTCCCAGGCCCGCCCACATCGTGTCGACACGGTTCGCGTCCTTTGCTGGCTGGTCGGCTTGGGCGCGGCGGGCGCGCCCAAGTCCACATGCGATAGTGTCGACCGTCACGTCATTGGAGGATGGTGTCAGCTAGGCGTCGGATCGTAGTTGCTGCGGTCATCGCGCTCGTCGGCGCGGGCTTCGGCGCTGCTGTCGCCGCGAGTTCCTCAAGCGCGGGCGTTGATACGGCCGGGTCGTCCGCCGCGGTCGCCGGCGAGCAGTGGACCGGCACGATTGGCACGAGCACTACTCGCCAGTACAACGACTCTGATGGCGACGGCGGCGTGTGCATGGACAGCTGGCAAGGCACGCTGTCTCTGTCCATCGCGTCCAACAATGTGATTAGCGGGACGGGCACGCTGACGAGCACATCATTCAGCTGCACTTTCTACTCCAACGTTACAGAGATCACGGGCGCCACCTTCTCGGTGTCGGGCACGCAAAGTAAGAGCAACCTCACGCTCGTCTTCGGCTCGGAGGTCTCCAGCCCCGCCGGCACCGGAGCCGGTTCCGGCTCCTTTG
>JBEKNK010000100.1:0-9436 GCA_049522915.1 Solirubrobacteraceae bacterium
CGCACTCCTCTACGCGGCGCGTCTGCGCGAGGCCGCCAACGAGCTCACGCTCTACCACCACGGCGACCAGCCGCACGGCTTCTTCACGCGCGGCAACGTGATCGACGCCGGCGATGCCGCGGTGCAAGCCGTCGGCACCCGCGTTCGCGAGCTGATCGCCGCACGTCTGTAGCGTTCGTGACCCCCCGCCCGCGGGCGGCACTCACAGACACAGGAGAGCAGCGACATGCAGACCTGGGACGCGATCCGCGCGCGACGCAACGTGCGCTCCTACACCGATCAGCCGATCGAGCCCGAGCAGCTCGACCAGATCCTCGAGGCGGGCCGCCGCACGCCCTCCTCGCGCAACTGGCAGCCCTGGGACTTCGTCGTGCTCACGGGGCGCAAGGAGCTGGAGGACCTCGCGACCGTCTGGCAGGGCGCCGGCCACATCGCGACCTCGGCGGCGACGATCGCGCTCGTCACGACGGCCTACGAGACGCCGCGCGAGCTTGCGATCGCCCAGTACGACCTCGGCCAGGCGACGATGTCGATCATGATCGCCGCGGCCGACCTGGGGATCGGCAGCGGCCACTCGGCGGTCGGCGACCAGGACCTCGCGCGCCGCCTGCTGCAGCTGCCGGAAGATCGCATCTGCTCCTACCTGATCGCGCTCGGCCACCCCGCCGATCGCCCGCTCGCGCCGCTGACGAAGATCAACCGCCGGCCGTTCGACGAGGTCGTGCACCGCGGGCACTGGTAGGAGGATCGCGATGACGCTGGATCCGCAGGCGCAGGCGTACCTCGAGCAGGTCCGGGCTGCGGGACTGCCACGGCTCTACGAGCTCGACGCGCCGGCGGCCCGTGACGCCACGGGCCCGATCGGCGACCTGATCGGCCCCGGCCCGGCGGTCGATGACGTACGCGACATCTCAATCGCGGTCCGCGACGCCGAGATCCCGGCGCGCCGCTACCGCCCGGCCGGCTCGCGCGCAACGATCGTCTGGCTCCATGGCGGTGGCTGGGTGATCGGCGGCGGTCTCGACCCGCACGACGCGATGTGCCGGATCCTGGCCAACAGCGCCGCTGCGACGGTTGTCAGCGTCGACTACCGCCTGGCGCCCGAGCATCCCTTCCCGGTGCCGCTCGACGACTGCTTCGACGCGCTCAACTGGGTCGCCGGACGTGAGGACTCCTCGCCGCTGGTGATCGGCGGCGACAGCGCGGGCGGGAACCTGGCCGCCGTGTGCGCGCTGCGGGCGCGCGACCGGGGCGGTCCGCCGCTCGCCGCGCAGCTGCTCGTCTACCCCGTCACCGACACCGACATGACCACCGCGTCGTACATAGAGCACGGCGCCAACGAGCTGCTCATGCTGGGCGCCGCCGAGATGGCATGGTTCTTCGACCAGTACGTTCCCGAGGTCGCGCAGCGCCGCAACCCCGAGGTGGCGCCGCTACGCGCCCCGAACCTCTCAGGCCTGCCGCCGGCGATCGTCGTCGTGGCCGAGTACGACCCGCTGCGCGACGACGGTCTGCGCTACGCGGAGCGGCTGAGCAGCGCCGGCGTCGACGTCACGCTGCTGCGCTACGACGACATGCCGCACGTCTTCTTCTCGTTTGTGAACCTGATCCCGACAGGCAACGAGGCCGTGCAGCGGGTCGGCTCGACGCTGCGCGCGATGATCGCGAACCCGGCAGCCGCCGGTGCGGCCTGATCGAGGCCGCAGGGGTAGGCTTGCAACCGATGGAGCAGATCGCCCCCGGACTGTGGCACTGGGCGACGATCCACCCGCGGATCGAAAAGCCGGTCCACTCCTACTACCTCCAGCCCGAGCGCGTCGCGATCGACGTGCTGATCCCAGCCGAGGGGCTCGAGTGGTTCGAGGCCCACGGCCCGCCGGCGCACGCCCTGTTGACCAACCGCCACCACGACCGCGACGCCTGGCGCCTGCGCGAGGCCTACGGCACCAGGGTCCACTGCATCCGCGCCGGCCTGCACGAGCTGACCGGACGCGGGCCGGTCGAGGTCTTCGACTGGGGCGATGCGCTGCCCGGCGGGATCGTCGCCCATGAGGTCGGCGCGATCTGCGCCGATGAGACGGCGCTTCACATCCCGGCCCACGACGCGCTCGCGGTGGCCGACGGCGTCGTGCGCTGGCCGGGCGTCGAGGGGCTGACCTTCGTCCCCGACCACCTCATGGACGACCCCCCGGCGACGAAGGCCGGCCTGATCGCCGCCTACACCCGCCTGCTGGACGAGCTGGACTTCGACATCCTGCTGATGGCCCACGGCGCACCCGTCGTCGGCGGTGCCAAGCAGGCGCTGCTCGAGTTCGTGCAGCGCTGACCTCCGTCGCTGTTGCGGTCGGCGCATGCGCCGACCGCCAGAACGGCGCATGCCTGTGCCCCGAACGGGGTGCGCCGTTCTGCCGGGGGCGCATGCCTGTGCCCCGAACGGGGTGCGCCCCCGGACAACCTCTAAAGCGGCTCCCCGTAGCGTTCGCCGTAGGCGAATTCGGACACCGCGTGGCGGCGCAGCGACGCGGGCCAGGGGTCAGCGCGGTGCCCGGCGGCGATGTGGGCGGCGATCGCGAGGTCCGCGGGGATCGCCAACAGGCGCTTGATCGCCGGCTCCGCGGGGACCATCAGCGTCGTCATCGCGGCGCCGAGGCCCTCCGCGCGCAGGCCGAGCAGGACGTTCTGCACAAACGGGTAGATCGAGGCGCCGCCGACGATGCTCGGGCGATCCAGCGCGCCGTCGGTGATCAGCATGTCGGCGATCCGCACGCAGACGATCAGGTGCAGCGGAACCTCGTGCAGGCGGTCGGCGAACTCGTCCGCGCCGCGCACCATCGCGACCCTCGAGGCGTCGTGCTCGACCGGCTTCGCGAGCACCTCGGCGGCGCCGCTGTGCTCGAAGTAGGAGCGCCAGTGGGGCTGGTAGAGGTCGCGCAGCGCCCGCCGCGTCTCGGCCTCGCGCACCGCGATCACCCGCCAGCCCTGGCGGTTGCCGCCGCTCGGCGCAAAGCGCGCCGCCTCGAGCACGCGCGCCAGCACCTCTGGCTCCACCGGGTCGGCGGTGAACCGGCGCGTCGCCGGGGTCCCGCGCATCACCTCGAACAGCTCCACGGCGACGACGATAGCGCGCCGCGCTCCGTAGTTTCCCGCGCAAGGTCGGCGGGGTAGTGCGAAGGGCGAAACCCGCGACGCGGGCTACGGTTGAACGTCGCCCCACGGACGGGATGGATCCGCCATGAGCTTTCCCCAGTCGATCGTGTTTCCCGGCCCCGCGCGCACCGGCCCGCGGCGCTAATGGCGGCGTTGGCGCAGCTGCGATGCACGCATTGCGGGGACGTGATCGGCGTGTATGAGCCGATGGTGGTCGTGCGCGTGGGCGATGCGGCGCGTGAGACCTCGCGCGCGGCCGACCCGGAGCTGCCGCGCGCGGGCGACGAGCACTTCCACAGCGGGTGTTACGCCGCGATGTCGCAGGTGTAGCGGCCGCGGGACGGCGCTCAGCGGTTCGCGTGCGCAGCCTGCGCGGCCGCTGCGTTGGGCTCGAGGTCGGCGAGCGTCAGCGGATGGCGCGGCGGGTGCTCGATCGCGGTGTGTGATGTGAGGTTGAGCTTCGCGTCGATGTGCAACAGCTCGCCGGAGTGAAGCTCGCGCCAGCCGGGATCCTCGTCCATCGGCTCGCTGGCGATCACGACGGCCGCGTGTTCGGTCAGGTCCTCTGAGCGCACGTGGATCGTCTGGGTCTCGCTGTGGTGTTCCAGGCGCGGTTTGCCGGTCGGGCGCTGCAGCACGTAGAGGCCCTGCATCTCGGGGTAGCGCAGCGCCCACAGCTCGTCGGGCCTCGTGATGATCACGTTGAGCGCGAACACCGGCAGCGTCTGCGCGACCCAGCTCGCGGCGGCGGTGAGGCCCGCGGCGACGTCGCCGTCGTGCTCGTCGATCTGCTTTGTGACGAGGGCGAAGAAGCGCTCGGAGTCGGTCTCGCCGCCGACGAGCGATCGGTAGCTGCCGAGCTGCGCCTCGAGCGCCGGCAGGTCCTCGATCACGCCGTTGTGAGCAAAGAGGCGCCCGTGCTGCTCGAAGGGGTGCGTGTTCTGGGGGGTGAGCGCGCCGGTCGTGGCGTCACGGACGTGCGCGACGAAGGTGGTCGACTCCACGTGGCGCGCCTCGCGGGCGAACGCCCGGTCCTCGAAGGCGGCGATCGGGCGCTTGTCGATCCGCGGCGTGCCGTCGGGCTCGAAGTAGCCGATGCCCGTGCCGTCAGGGTCGCGCCGGCTCTGGGCGCGGAGACTGTCGGGCGCCTCGATCAGCCAGAAGGTGGCACGCACGCGGTGCGGCGCGGCGGACATCCCGTAGAGGCGGCACACCGGTTGAACATAGCGCGGTGCGGCCGAGACCGTGCCTGAACGAGCCCGCGCGAGCGACGCTTTAGGATCACGGGGTAGCCACCTCCCCTGGGGGCCCGCGCCGCCGTTTTGCGCGACGCGCGCATGGGGGAGTGACGGCGGGTGGAGCAAGTTCAAGCGCGCAAGGTGAGGTTGGCCGTGGACAGCAAGTGGTGGACGCTGGTAGCCGTTTCGATCGCGACCTTCATGCTGCTGCTCGACATCACGATCGTGAATGTCGCGCTGCCGCGGATCCAGTCCGGACTGCACGCGAGCTTCACCGACCTGCAGTGGGTTGTCGACGCCTACGCGCTGACGCTGGGCGCCCTGCTGCTGACCGCGGGGTCGCTCGCCGACCGCCTGGGGCGCCGCATGATCTTCACGATCGGCCTCGTCGTTTTCTCGATCTCCTCGCTGGTCTGCGGGATCGCCCAGTCCCCGCTCATGCTGAACATCTCCCGCGGCGTCCAGGGCGCCGGCGGCGCGATGATGTTCGCCACCTCGCTGGCCCTGCTCGGGCAGTCCTACCGCGGCCGCGACCGCGGCGTCGCGTTCGGCGTCTGGGGCGCGGTGACGGGCGCGGCAGTCTCGATCGGGCCGATCGTCGGCGGAGGGTTGACGCAGGGGCTCAGCTGGCGGTGGATCTTCCTGCTCAACGTGCCGATCGGCGCAGCCGCGCTCGCGCTGACCCTGGCGAAGGTTGCGGAGTCGCGGTCACCTGAGAGCAGCCGCCTCGACATACCGGGCTTCGTCACCTTCACGGCCGCGCTCGCGACCCTCGTCTTCGGCCTGATCGAGTCGAGCCTCGACGGTTGGGGCAGCGGCGTGGTCGAGGGCTGCCTCACCGCCAGCGTCGTGCTGATGATCGTGTTTGTCGTGATCGAGCGGCGGACGAGCTCGCCGATGCTGGATCTCGGGCTGTTCCGTGTGCCGGCCTTCGCCGGCGCGTCGATCGTCGCCTTCGGAGTGTCGGCGTCGATCTTCTCGATGTTCCTCTACCTGACGCTCTACCTCCAGGACGTGCTCGGCCTCTCCCCGCTTGCCGCCGGCCTGCGGTTCCTGGCCATCTCGGGCGTGACGCTGATCGTCGCCGCGACCGCCGGGCGACTGACGACGGTCGTGCCGGTGAGGCTGCTGATGGGCTTCGGCCTCGCGCTCTCCGGTGTGAGCCTGATGCTGATGCGCGGTCTCAGTGTGACCTCCCACTGGACCCACCTGCTGCCCGCGTTCCTCGTCGCCGGCGTCGGCGTCGGCATGATCAACCCGCCCCTGGCCTCGACTGCGATCGCCGTCGTCCCGCCCCGCCAGGCCGGCATGGGATCGGGCATCAACAGCACCTTTCGCCAGGTCGGCATCGCCACCGGCATCGCCGCGCTCGGCTCAATCTTCACGAGCGAGATCCGCACACACGTCACCGCGGGCCTCGCGGCTCTGCACCAGAGTGGCGCCGCCGCGCTGACGAAGGCGATCTCCAACGGCGCGACGGCGCAGGCGGTCGCTCACCTGCCCGTGCAGGCGCGCGCCGCCGTCGCCGGCGTCGCGCGCGCGAGCTTCATCGCGAGCCTGAACGACCTGTTCCTGATCGCGGCGATCGTCGCGTTTGTCGCCGCGGTCGGGGCGCTGACGCTGATCCACTCGCGGGACTTCGTGGCGCAGGGGACAGCGCAGGGCGATGGCGCCGTAGAGACAGCCGGAGCGCCTGCGGCGGTGTAGCGGGCGCGGCTCGCGCTGGCGTCCGCCGGCGGTGCGGGCGAGGTGCGGTGGTCGGTTGGATTGACCGCTGCCCGGACGTCGAGGAGGCCCGCAGAGCGGGCCTCCTCGCTACAACAAACGACTGCTGAGTGCTAGACCGCGGCGAGCTCGCGCGTCTTGTGCACGACGACCTTGCCGCCCGTGATCTTCGGCGGATTCGGGAGCGCCTTGTCGAACTTCTCGTCGCGAACCCAGGTTGACGCGACGCGCGTCGACTCCTCGGCATGCGCGGCTGTGTCGAACAGGCCAACGGAACTGAACACGCCGTTGCCGGCCTCGATCAGGTAGTAGCCGTTGAAGCCCGGCAGCTCGCTCAGGCGCGGCAGCAGGGTGGTCTCGGCCTTCTGGACGAGCTCGCTTGTGCGGGACTGATCGATCGCCTCATAGCGTCGAATGGTGGCATGCATATTGATGCTCCCATCTCTGTTCATCAGGTTGGAACGGCTCGGTTGAGTCGTCCCGGAAGCGCCGGCCCTGAGTGGCGCCGCGGGAAGCTCTGGGAGCTCTGCGACGTCGGCGGGGGGCATTTGGGCGCTTCATGGAACCTATCACATCTGTCGCAATTTTGCGGGGCGGTGCCAACAACACGGCGACGCTTAATGGTGCAGTGCGCGCCGGTCACCGCTCGATTTTTCGTGAAAGCTACCGATAGCAGGGAAATAGCCGATACGTGTGATCGACCGTAGGCGCCGCGACTTAGCGGCTATTTACGTAACTAATATTTGAGGAGCCGCTGTTTGTGGCAAAAGGCACCCGAAGTGGGCTGCCCGTCGCGCGGCGGCGGAGGCGCAGGGATCCTGCGGTTTGGACGGACCTCCTCGGGTCCGCCGACCGCTACGATCCGCCTCCTTGCGCGTCGCCTTCGCAACATGCTCGGAGCTTCGCGACGGATCGCCGGACGACCACGCGGCGGGCGCGCTGCTCGATGCCGACTACCCCGTCTGGGACGACCCCTCGGTCGACTGGGACGCCTACGACCGGGTGATCCTGCGCTCCGTGTGGGACTACACGCTTCGCGTGCACGAGTTCCTCGAGTGGTGCCGGCGCGTCGGCAGCGAGCGGCTCCGCAACGCCGTCGAGATCGCCGAGTTCAACGCCGACAAGCGCTACCTGTCGGATCTGTCGTGCCCGACCGTTCCAACCGTGTTCGTGGCGCCGGGCGAGCGGCCGCCGGACTGGGATCGCGAGCTGGTCGTGAAGCCCAGCGTGTCCGCGGGCGCACGCAACACCGGGCGTTTCGGCCCCGGGTTCGCACCCGACGCCCGGGCGCTGCTGGAGCGAATCCACGCCAGCGGTCGCACGGCCCTCGTCCAGCCCTACCTGCGCTCTGTCGACGAGCTCGGCGAGACCGCGCTGGTCTTCATCGGCGGCCAGCTCTCACACGAGCTGCACAAGCGGCCGGTGCTCGCCCCCGACGAGGTCGCGCCCACGACCGGCGATCGTCTCGCCGTGGCGAAGGCGATGCTCGAGCCCGACCTCGTCGTCGCCCGCGCGGCGCAGGAGGACGAGCGCGCGCTCGCGCGAGCGATCGTCGCCGAGATCTCGGAGCGCTTCGGCACACCGCTGTACGCGCGTGTCGACCTCGTCCGCGACGACGAGGGGCGCCCGGTGCTGCTCGAACTCGAGCTGATCGAGCCGAGGCTGTACTTCGCGGAGGCGAGCGGAGCGGCGCAGCGGTTTGCCGCCGCCGTGCTGGCGAGTTGAAGGCGGGCTTGGCGCGGGGGGCTGCGCAATGTGCCGTGGCGGACTCCCACATGCCTGTCACGAGCGCAGCGGGCTGGCGCCGCGGAAGTCGCTCGCGAATGTCCTCTCAAGCTCACCGACGATTGCCGGGTCGGAGGTCACGATCCCGAGCTCTCGATTGTCCTGCAGCGAGGTCTCCGAGAAGTTCTGCGACCCGACGAACGCCTCGCGACCGTCGACGAGGATCTCCTTCGCGTGGATGTACAGCGGCGCGTCCTCCGCGTAGGTGCGGACCTGGACGCCACAGCCGCTGAGCTGGTCAAACGCCTGACGCCAGCTGTCGTCGTAGGTCATCACGACGCTGACCTTCACGCGGCGACGAGCGACGTCACACAGCGCACTGGTGATGTAGCCGTCGTCCATCTCCTCGTTCTCAACATCCAGGCTCGAGCGGGCGCTGTCGATCAGCGCGACCTGCTCGCTCTCGGCGCCAGGGGACCAGACGAGGTCACCGCTGCCGGCGGACGGGGTGATCGGGGTGTGGCTCCAATCGGCGTCAAAGACCTGCTCGATCGCCGCGACATCGGCGGGCTGGGTGTCGAGCACCGCGAAGTCGCGGCTCGTCGTGTAGTAGCGCGACGTCAGGTTCAGCGTCATCACCAGCGACGTCCGATCATCGATCGTGATCGTCTTCTGGTGCGTCAGCGCGAAGGACGCGGAGCTGGTTCGAACCGCGACACCGTTCGCGCGCAGGTAAGTGGTCGCGTCATCGTTCTCGGCGAACCCGCCGCCGTAGTAGCCGCCGTTGAGGAGCACGCGAACCGTCACTCCGCGGCGCCTGTCCGCAACGAGCTCCGCCTCGATCGTCGTATCGTCGAGCTCGTACATCGTCATGTCCACGCTGTGCCTGGCGGCCGCGATGTCGCGGTCGATCTGGCCGAGACCCTGGTCGGGCTCGACAATCAGGGAGAGCCCGCCGCCGCCGGACGCTGCGCGCCCGATCGGGTGACCGCCGCCGATCGACGCGCCCGGGCCGGCGCGGCCGAGGCCCGCGACGCTGGCGGGCGCCGCGCTACCGGCCGGCACCGCGCAGAGCGCCGCCGCAACTCCGGCGCCCGCGAAGGTGACTGCCAACGTCCATCGATGTCGACAGCCAAGACCAATAAGCCGCCTTCGGCGGCATGATGACCGGTGGGGTTTAGCCGAGGCGGGCATTGGCTAGCTCGTCGAAGCGACCGCGGGTCAGCCTTGCCTCGTCGGACAACCGGTCGACGAAACTCCCCAGGCGGCAAGCACACGCGCCGGTGGGCAGGTGAAGGTGTTTCCCGCGTTCGGCCCAAACGGTCCGGCCACCACCTCGAGCGCGCCGTGCAGCCGGCCGAGCTCCCACGAGCGCGACCAGCGATCCTTGCGCTTCTGCGCGATGAAGCGCTGGCGGGCCAGGCCGGGAAACGTCAGTGACCTGGGCCCCGCTGTGAACGATGCGTATCGGGAGTTCACCGTCGAGATCCGGATGTGGCTGACCGCGCACGAGGAGATGTTGAGGTTGGCCGGCTGCCCGTCGAGGCAGAGGCTCTCCAGCTGGGCGACGATCGTGCCCGATTTTGGAATCGCTGCCGCTG
>JBEKNK010000101.1:0-9038 GCA_049522915.1 Solirubrobacteraceae bacterium
GGCCCGGTCGCGTTGAACGTGATCGTGGGGTCGTGGCCGAAGCAGCGCAGCGGCGCCTTCGCATTGGCCACCACGTTGTAGAGCAGCCCGTCACCCAGGCACGCGCTGTAGGTCGTGGCGGCAGGGCCGGAGCTCAGCGCGTTCGCGGCCACCGCCGACAGCGCCGCGATGGCCAGCACCGCCACGACCGTCCTGATCGCTACGCGACGCACACGGCTGCTGATTCGCATGATCGCTTCTCTCCCCGATCAGGGTGCTTGAGTGCAGGCTGCGCCCGCAAAGAGTTCCATAATCCGCTCCGCGGCCGCGCTGCGCCGCGCTTCGGCGAGTGCGCCGCGATCTCGCCGGCCCGCGGAGAGCCCCGTCCAAGCGCCGTGGCGCCGGGCGCTCGCGCCGCAGGACGACGTGCAGCCGCAGCGTGGCCGGCCGAAGCGGGCGCGCCGTCGCGCTATGCTCGGAGCGTGGCCAATCTCCAAAAGCGCGGGAACTACACGCCGCGGCGGGTCCGCGAGCAGCGCGCCTACCGGCTCGCGTTGGGCGGCGGCGTGGCCGGCGTGGCCGGAATCGTCGGGCTGGTCCTCGCCCTCGCCGGGGTGATCGGCGCAACCGTGCCGATCCTGGTGCTCATCGTGGCGGCGATCTGCGTGTTCCTGTTCCGCCGCGTCGTCGCGGGCTGAACGAGCGCAGGAGCCGCGGCCCGGGTGGGCGCAAACGCGCGGGCCCGCGTCTTTGCGAGAATAGGTTCATGCCCACCGTGGAGGAGATCCGCAAGGCGCTCGAGGTCGTGATCGACCCCGAGCTGCACCGCTCGATCGTCGAGCTCGACATGATCCGGCGGATCGAGCCTGGCGCCGACGGCGAGGTCTCGGTGACGGTCTCGCTGACCACCGCCGGCTGCCCGATCCGCGGCCACTTCCAGAGCAGCGTGCGCGACGCGGTGATGGGCCTGCCGGGCGTTCGCTCCGTCGACGTCGACTTCGACGTGCTCAGCGATGAGCAGAAATCGGCGCTGCAGCGGACCCTTGGCCGGACCGACCTGCCGGCGGGCGCGCTGGCGCTGGTCGAGAACGTCGTCTGCATCGGCTCGGGCAAGGGCGGCGTCGGCAAGTCGACGCTGACCGCCAACCTCGCCGCCGCGCTGGCGGCCGAGGGACGTCGCGTGGGCGTGCTCGACGCCGACGTCTGGGGCTACTCGATCCCGCGCATGCTGGGCCTCGGGGCCGAGCGACCGGCGGTGTCCGCGGAGCGCAAGATCATCCCGCTCGACGCGAGCGGCATCGCCGTGATGTCGATCGGCTTCTTCGTCCCGGAGGACTCGGCCGTGGTCTGGCGGGGACCGATGCTGCACAAGGCGCTCAAGCAGTTCCTCGAGGACGTCGACTGGGGCGCGCTCGACTTCCTGCTGATCGACCTGCCGCCGGGCACCGGCGACGTCTCGATGACACTCGCCCAGCTCCTGCCACAGGCGACCTTCGTGATCGTCACGACGCCGCAGCCCGCGGCACAGCGAGTCGCCCGGCGCGCCGCGGAGATGGCCCACAAGGTGTCGCTGGAGATCTCCGGCGTGATCGAGAACATGGCCGGCTTCGTCACGCCCGACGGCGAGCGCTACGCGATCTTCGGCGAGGGCGGCGGCCAGGCGCTCGCCGACGAGCTGGACGTGCCGCTGCTCGGGCGCGTGCCGCTGACGATGCCGCTGCGTGCGGCCTCCGACGCGGGCGTGCCGCTGGTCGTCGAGAACCCCGACGACCCTGCCTCACAGGCGATCCGTCACGCCGCTCGCGGACTGATCGCGCTCGCCCCGCCACCCAGGCCGAGCGCTCCGGCGCCGGTCGGGATGGCGCTGCCGATGGCGGGGTAGCCCGGGTGGTCGCCGCGCGCGGCGGGGATCAGCAAGCATGACGCGCAGCAGCCGGGTGAGCCGAGCGTGACGCGCGCCGCCGCCGGAGGACAGCGGGCGTCACACACCGCCGCCGGGGGAGGACACCGAGCGTGACGCGCCGCCGCGGCGGAAGCCGGCGCGGTCGCCGGAGCGTGAGCGCGCGCGTCGCGTTCGGCGCGCTCGGCGGCGTGTTCGCGGCCCTGGTGGTCCCCTCGGCCGCCGCGGCCCACGGCATCCAGCTGGTCACCGACCTGCCGATCCCGGAATGGCTGTTCGCGTGGGCCACGGCGATCGTGCTCGTCGTGTCGTTCGTCGCCCTGGCGACGCTCTGGCCGGCGCCGCGGCTGGATCCGCCGCACGAGGGAGCCTGGCGCCACTACCCGCGCTGGCTGGACCCCCTCTGCGGGGCGATCGGCGTCGCGCTGTTCGTGCTGATCGTCTACGCCGGCATCGCCGGCGCCCAGCTGGTCACGGCGAACATCACCCCGACCTGGATCTACGTCGTCTTCTGGGTCGGTCTGGCGGTCGCCTCGGTGCTGTTCGGCGACGCGTTCCGCCCGTTCAACCCCTGGCGCGCGATCGCCCGGGCAACCGCCTGGCTGGCGTCGCGCGTGCGCCGCGGCGCGCCGGCCCCGGAGCCGCTGCCCTACCCGGCCTGGCTGGGTCGCTGGCCGGCCGCACTGGGCATCCTCTGCTTCGCCTGGCTCGAGCTGGTCGACAACCCGGCGCAGCGCGTCGAGCCGCGACTGCTCGCCTTCCTCGCACTCGGCTACGCCGCGGTCCAGCTGGTCGCGATGAGCCTCTACGGGATCGAAACCTGGACACAGCGCGGCGATGCCTTCGCGGTCTACTTCGGGCTGTTCGGCCTGATGGCGCCGCTTCGCTGGGCGGATGGGCGGATCCACCGCCGCGCGCCGTTCGTCGGCGCGGTGGCGCTCGAGGTGATGCCGGGGACGATCGCGCTGATCGCGGTGATGATCGGCTCAACGAGCTTCGACGGGCTCTCCAACGGCACCGTCTGGATCAGCCTGTTCCCCCACCTCTTCAGCCTCTTCACGAGCCTCGGGGTCTCGAGCCCCGATGCGGCAACGGAGTACTCCTACACGCTGGGCCTGGTCGGGATGGTGGCGATCGTCGGCGGCATGTACCGGCTCGGCACACTCGGGATGCGCTCGATCGGCGCCGGCTACGAGGCGGGCGACCTCGCGCGGCGCTTCGCCCACACGCTGCTGCCGATCTCGATCGCCTACGTGATCGCGCACTACTTCTCGCTGCTCGCCTTCTCCGGCCAGTCGATGATCTACCTGGTGTCGGACCCGCTCGGAACCGGCGCCAACATCTTCGGCACCGCGAACTTCCAGCCCAACCTGGCGATCGTGACCGGGAACGTCGTCTGGTACGTGCAGGTCGGGGCGCTGATCGTCGGCCACGTCGGCGGCCTGATGCTCGCCCACGACCGGGCGCTGACGCTCTACCGCCGCGCCCGCGACGCAACCCGCTCGCAGTACTGGATGCTGACCGTGATGGTCGCCTTCACGAGCCTCGGCCTGTGGATCCTCTCCTCGACCCAGTAGCGGCGAAGAAATTCCCCGGTCCGCAGGCGAGCGGGTAGGGTTCGCGCAATGCGGGGGCTGGCGAGCGAATTCAAGAACTTCCTCTCGCGCGGCAACGTCGTCGATCTCGCCGTCGCGGTGGTGCTCGGAACCGCCTTCGGCGTCGTGATCAAGGCGCTCGTGGCCGACCTGCTCACGCCGATCATCGCGCTGATCTTCGGGCAGCCGGACTTCGGCGCGCTGAGCTTCACGATCAACAGCAGCCACTTCTACTACGGCGACTTCATCAACTCGCTGATCACCTTCGTGTCGGTCGCAGCCGCGATCTTCTTCTTTGTCGTCAAGCCACTGAACGCGATGGCGGCGCGTCGCGCCGCCGGCCGGCCCGATCCCGATGCCGACACGCGCGCGTGCACCGAGTGCCTTTCGGAGATCCCCAAGGCCGCTCGCCGCTGCGCCTTCTGCACCGCGGAGCAGACACCGCTTGGCGCGGCCGGCGACGGGCCGGCCGCAACCGTCGCCTGAGCGACGGCTCGGCCCCTCTCCAGCACCACGGTCGCGGCTGGTTGTCCACGCGGCGGCGGGCACGTGGGCCCGCGCTCCGCCAAGTGGCAGCGGCCCCCTGACTCCCGGGCGGCGTCGCTCGCGGGAAACGATCGCCGGGCGCGGCTCAGCCGTTCTTGTAGTACTCCGCGTTGATCACGATGTACTTCGTCCACTCGTCGGGTAGCTGGTCCTCCGCAAAGCAGGCGTCCACCGGGCAGGCCTCGACGCAGGCGTCGCAGTCGATGCACTCGTCCGGGTCTATGTAGAGCATCTCGACCTCGGCGTAGCCGGTCTCCTCCGGCGTCGGATGGATGCAGTCGACCGGGCAGACCTCGACACACGAGTTGTCCTTGGTCCCGATGCACGGTTCGGCGATCACATATGCCATCTGGTTCTGATTCCTGTCTTCGAGGGAAGGGACGCGAATATTACGGGCCGGATCGCCTCAGCTGACCAGCGGTCGGCGCGGGATCGGCGGCGCGGCCTGCTCCAGCGCGGCCGCGAGCGCGAGCAGCGGCCCCTCGCCGGCCGGGCGTCCGACCAGCTGCACGGCCAGCGGGAGCCCGTCCTCGCCCTCGAACAGCGGCAGCGCGATCGCCGGCTGCCCGCTGGCGTTGAAGATCGGCGTGAACGGCGTGAAGTACCCGGAGCGCACGAAGGTCTCGAGCGGCTCGGGGGCCGCCGTGTTGAGCGAGCCGAGCTCGAGCGGGCGCTGGGCCAAGGCGGGCGTCAGCAGCGCGTCGTAGGGGGCGAGGAAGGCGATCAGCGACCGCATCGCGCTCTGCAGCCGGACCCCGAGCAGCTGGAACGCGACCGCGTCGATTCCCCGGCAGCGCTCCCACAGCGCCCAGCTCATCGGCTCCATGTCCTCCGGCTCGGGCTCCACGCGGCCGGCGTTCATCGCCGAGAAGCGGATGCCGAGGGCGACGTGAGCGGCGAAGTACTCGCCGAAGAGGTCGGCGAGGTCCTCGCCCTGCCACGGTGGATCGACCTCCTCGACGGCGTGACCGAGCCCCTCGGCCAGCGCGGCGGCGCGATCGACCGCGGCGGCGCACTCGGCGTGCACCGGCGCATCGCCGATCGGCGCCAGTTTCGTAAAGGCGATTCGCAGGCCGCGCGGCGCACGCTCCGCACTCGTCGCGAACGGCTCCGCCGGAGCCGGTATCCACGCGGCGTCGCCGGTCTCATAGCCGGCGATCAGATCGAGCAGCACGGCGGTCTGCGCGACGCTGCGCGTGAGCACACCGTCGAGCACCAGCGGCGAGGCGCCGAGGTCGGGGGCCGCCGAGACGCGGTGGCGCTGGGCCTTCAGGCCGACCAGGCCGCAGCAGGCGGCCGGGATCCGCAGCGAGCCGCCGCCATCGTTGCCGTGCGCGATCGGCACCATCCCGGCCGCCACCGCGGCGGCCGAACCGCCGGAGGAGCCGCCCGGGGTGCGCGAGGGGTCCCACGGGTTGCGCGCCGCTCCGTGCACGCGCGGCTCGGTGACGGGCAGGATGCCGTACTCCGGCAGTTTCGTCGTGCCGACGATCACGAAGCCCGCGCCGCGCAGCCGGCGCACGACGCTGTGGTCGTAGGCCGCGACGAAGTCACGCATCAGCGTGCAACCCTGCGTCAGCAGCAGGCCCTTGACGGCGCGGTTGTTCTTGATCGCGATCGGCACCCCGGCGAACGGTCGCTCGTCGCCCGGCCCGATCGCGTCGGCCGCGGCCAGCGCGCCGTCGTGGTCGACCTGGACGAAGGCGCCGAGGCGCGGGTCGAGCGCGTCGATCCGCTCGAGCGAGGCGCCGACCAGCTCGCGAGCGGAAAGCTCGCCGTCGCGCACGAGCGCGGCCAGCTCCCCCGGTGGGCGAAACATCAACTCGTCGCTCATCGCCGCCGGGAGCCTACCGGCGAGGGATTTGCGCAACGCTTACGGGTGGCTACCGAAGATCCCGTCCGAGCGGGACGCCGTCAACAGAAAGCGGGCCAGATGAGCGAAGTCCAGTCGGGTCTCGAGGGGGTCGTCGCGTTTGCCACTCAGATCGCCGAGCCCGACCGTGACGGCGGCGCGCTGCGCTACCGCGGCGTCGACATCGAGGAGCTCGTCGGGACCGTCACGTTCGAGCAGGTCTGGGGGCTGCTGGTGGACGGGCGCCTGCAGCCGGGGCTGGGGCGCCCGCGCCCGCCGCAGCTGAGCGTTGCCAGCGGCAACGTGCGCGTCGACGTGCAGGCCGCCCTCGCGATGCTTGCGGCGGAGTGGAGCCTCGGCCAGCTGATCGACATCGACGCGGCGCAGGCTCGCGACGACCTCGCCCGGCTCTCGGCCGCGACGCTCTCGTTCGTCGCCCAGTCGGCCCGCGACCCCGGCGCCACGGTGGTCTCGCAAGCGGAGATCGACGACGCTGCGACGGTCGCCGAGAGCTTCCTGTTGAGCTGGCGAGGGGTCGCCGACCCGCGCGCGGCCAGGGCGATCGACGCCTACTGGGTTTCGGCGGCCGAGCACGGCATGAACGCCTCGACCTTCACCGCGCGCGTCGTCGCCTCGACCGGCGCCGACTGCGCGGCGGCGCTGTCGGCCGCGGTCGGAGCGCTGTCGGGCCCGCTCCACGGCGGCGCCCCCTCGCGCGTGCTGAAGATGCTCGACGAGGTCGAGGCGCTCGGCGACGCGGAACGCTGGGTGACGGCGGCGCTGGACCGCGGCGATCGGCTGATGGGCTTCGGCCACCGCGTCTATCGAGCCGAGGACCCCCGCGCGCGCGTGCTGCGCCGCACCGCGCGCGAGCTCGACGCGCCGCGGCTCGACGTGGCCGAGGCGCTCGAGCAGGCCGCCCTGGCCGAGCTGCACGCGCGCAAGCCCGACCGCGTGCTCGCGACCAATGTCGAGTTCTGGTCGGCGGTCGTACTCGACTTCGCACAGATCCCCTCCGAGTTGTTCACGCCGATGTTCGCCTGCGCGCGCACGGCCGGCTGGTCGGCGCACATCCTCGAGCAGCAGCGCGAGGGGCGCCTGATTCGTCCCAGCGCGAAGTACGTGGGCGAGCCGCCGCGCAACCTCGACGCCGTGACCTGAGCGGTGCGCTGCCGCTGCGCCGCACGGGTCAGGCCTCGGCGACGCCGGCCGCGGCCCGCCGGCTGCGCGCAGCCGCCTCGGGTCAGGCCTCGGCGGCGGCGGTGACCCGCCGGCTGCGCGCAGGCGCCCTCGGGTCAGGCCTCGGCGGCGGCTGCGAGGCCCACCAGCTGCGCGCTGCGCTCCCACAGGCCCTCGGCGAGCGTGTCGTCGCGGGCCTGCAGGCTCGGCGTCACGACCTTCTCGTCCTGCACGTAGACGCCTGTCAGCTCGGCAGCCTGAGCGGAGACGGCGAGCCAGACGAGCGAGCGAGCGCCGCGCTGCGGGGAGCGCAGGAAGGGCGCGGCGAGCGTGGTCATCACCTTCCAGACCCCGTTCTGGTTCTTGCCGAAGCCGGTGCGCACCACGCCGGGGTGAAAGCAGGTCGCGTGCAGCTCGGGTGCTCGCCTGGCGAGCTCGCGCGTGAAGAGGATGTTGGCGAGCTTCGAGGTGCCATAGGCACGCCACGCCGAGAAGGAGCGCTCGGACTGCAGGTCGTCAAGATCGAGCAGCCCGGTCTTGTGAGCGTCCGAGGAGGTGGTGACCACGCGGCCGCCCGCCAGACGGTCGCGCAGCAGGTTGGTCAGCAGGAACGGCGCGAGATGGTTGAGGGCGAACGTTCGCTCGAGGCCCTCGGCTGTCACCTCGCGCGTCGCGAACAGCGCCCCGGCGTTGTTCGCGAGCACATCGATCTGCGCGTGCTGCTCGCGGAGGCGCTCCGCCAGCGCCCGCACCTGCGACATCAGCGTGAGATCGGCCACATGCTCGTGGACCGCCGCCCCGTCACCCGCAGCCCTGGCCGCCGCCGCGACGGCGGCGACACGCTCGCCATCGCGTCCGACGAGCGCGAGCTCGGCGCCCTGGCGGGCCAGCTCGATCGCCGCAGCCTGGCCGATCCCGCGAGTCGCGCCTGTGATCACCACGACGGTCATGCTTCAGACCCTAGCGAGCCTCCTCG
This sequence comes from Solirubrobacteraceae bacterium, assembly GCA_049522915.1. Classification (GTDB taxonomy): domain Bacteria; phylum Actinomycetota; class Thermoleophilia; order Solirubrobacterales; family Solirubrobacteraceae; genus Palsa-513. The sequence continues at coordinate 8,028 of JBEKNK010000101.1, forward strand.
GCGGGCGAGCGCGACGCCGGGCACCTCGATAGCCCACACCGCGCCGGCCCGCGTGGGCGGGCGACCGCCGGCGCAGCGGCGCTCGCAACGCGTCCGCCGACGCTCATCGCGCGACGCCGATTGCCGATACAGCCGCCTGTGTCGATGAGTCGACGGGTTTTCGCAGTCGGATGCAGAGCGGCCGGACTGGCCGCGGCGGTCGCGCTGATCCTGGCGTTCAGCCCCGCCAGCGCAAGCGCCACCGGGACACCGTGCGATCCAGGCAGCTGGTCTGCGAGCGGCGATACGCCGTGCGCAGCCGCCGATCCCGGAAACTACGTGGCCGCCAGCGGCGCGACGGCCCAAACGCCCTGCCCTGCCGGCACCTACAACGAGACCACCGGGGCGAGCGCGTTGTCGGCCTGCCTCGTCGACGACCCGGGGTTCTTTTCGGGCGCCGGCGCCGTGGTCGCCACGGCGTGCTATCCGGGCAGCTACGCGGCCCTCTCCGACAGCTCGTCGTGCACCCCGGCGGCGCCTGGCTACTTCGTCGCCGCCGCGCAGTCAACCGCCGAGACGCCGTGCCCCGCGGGCAGCTACTCGGCTGGAGGTGCGACGGCGATCATGTGCACGACCTCGCCGGCAGGCTACGCGGCGCCCGCGATGACCGGGACTCCGACTCCGTGCACCGCCGGGTCCTACGCCCCGATGGGGTCCGCTGCGTGCAGCACCGATGCGCCCGGCACCTACTCGGGCGCCACCGCCGCGGCCGCCACGTCCTGCCCGGCGGGAAGCTACGCGCCCGCCAGCGGAAGCTCGGCGTGCACGCTCGCAGATCCAGGCTTCTACGTCGACGACCAGCGCGCGACCGGCGAGGTCGCGTGCCCGCCCGGCTACTACTCGGCCAACGCCGGCGCCGCGCTGTGCGTCGCAGCCGATCTCGGCTCATACGTCGCCGCCTCGACGTCGACCGCAGAGGCGCCGTGCGCGCCCGGCAGCTACTCCCCCGCCCGCGGCGCCGCGGCCTGCACA
>JBEKNK010000102.1:0-8938 GCA_049522915.1 Solirubrobacteraceae bacterium
GGGGGGCGCGGGCCGGCCCGTTGCGCGCGGGCGCGGTCCGGGGGGCGCGGGCCGGCCCGTTTGCGTGCGGGCGCGGTCCGGGGGGCGCGGGCCGGCCCGTTTGCGTGCGGGCGCGGTCCGGGCGGGCGTCGCGCGGTCCGGGCCGTTGCGCGCGGGCGCGGTCCGGGCGGGCGTCGCGCGGTCCGGGCGGGGGCTGCTGCGGCGCGCTTCAGGCCTGGGTCAGCGCCTCCAACCAGGCCGCCGCCGCGAGCGCACTCTCGTCGCTGCGCGCCGTGACCTGCAGGCCGATCATCGCTCCGCCCGCCGGCAGCGGCAGCGACAGCGACGGCAATCCGGTGAGGTTCGCGAGCCGCGTGTTCGCGACCAGCCCCAGGCCGACGGAGCGCTCGGCGGCTGCGCTCAGGGGCGGCGGCAGCGTGCCGACGGTCGGGCCGAGAAGGCAGCCGAGGCCCTCGAGGGCGTGCGCGGTGACTTCGCACACGCCTTCCCGGGCGCGCCGCGCTGCCGCCAGCTCGCCGGCGGTGATCGCGGCCCCGGCTGCCAGCCGCTCGCGCACGTCCTCCCCCAGGAGCTCGGGGCAGCCGGCCAGGATCTCGCGGTGCGAGTGCGCGGCCTCCGCGAACATGATCGTCGTGCTGGCGTGCAGGACCAGCTCTCGCTCGGGGAGCGCGGTTTCGACGATCGCGCAACCGCCGCGTGCGGCCAGCGCGAGCAGTGCTTCGACAGCCGCAGCAACCTGCGGCTGCGCGTCCTCCAGGTCCGTCTTGATCAGGCCGATGCGCGGCGGCCGGCGGGCTCCCGTCGTGGCGCCTTGGCGCAGCGCCGCGTGAACGGCGCCGACGTCGGCCACGGACGCGGCCAGCACCCCGACGTGGTCGAGGCTCGGCGAGAGCGCCAGCACGCCGGCCGTCGGATAGCTGCCGTAGGCTGGCTTGAAGCCGACGACGCCGCAGAGCGCCGCCGGAATCCGCACCGACCCGCCGGTGTCGGTGCCGAGCGCGATTCGCGCCGACCCCTCGGCCACGGCCACCGCAGAGCCGGAGCTCGAGCCGCCCGGGACGCTGCCGGGCGCGCGCGGGTTGACCGGCGTGCCGGCGTGGTGATTGACCCCGGTGACGCCGAATGCCAGCTCGTGCAGCGTGGTCGTGCCCACGAGCACCCCGCCAAGCCGCCGCAGTTCCGAGACGATCGGCGCGTCGCGCTCCTCGGGCGCCGCGCCCTCGCGCGCGCGAGACCCGGCTCGCAGCGGCCGCCCCGCGACCGCGATCAGGTCCTTCACGGCGAAGGTCCAGCCGCGCAGCGGCGCCGAGCCGGTCCCCGCGCCCGCGCGCGCGAGATCGCGCTCGACCTGTTCGCGGTCGTACACGTGGGTGTAGGCGCCGCCTTCGCGTGCGCTCCGCGGGCTCGCGGCCGCCTCGCCGCCGGCCATGGGTTTGGGATCCGTTGTCACCGGCGAGCTTGTTTCCGGGCCGCTGGCGCGGGAGCGCCTGGATGGCTGACTAGTATGCTACATAACGGTTCGATACCCAGCCCGAAAGGAGCATTCGACGATGGCCGACATCTTCAAGCCCGAGGACCTGGTGATTGCGAAGGACGACGTGCCGACCGTGAGCATGGGTCCATACAGGGCCCAATGGGTTGAATGGGCTGGCCACGCGATGGCGTTCGAGGTCGTCCCGAAGGGCTTCCCGCCCGGCGGCGACCTGGCGTTCGAGGGCCTGCCGGATGAGCTTTGCCAGTGCCCGCACTGGGGCTACATGATCAAGGGCAAGGGACTGCTGCGCCTCGCCGACGGCCGCGAGCTCGAGATCAACGGCGGCGACCTCTACTACTGCCCTCCGGGCCACAAGCTGTTCGCGATCGAGGACTTCGAGAACATCGAGTTCAACCCCGCGCCCGAGGCGCAGAAAACGATGGAGGCGTTCGCCGCCAACATCGCGAAGGCCGAGGCGAAGGGATAGCGCGCAGCTCGCTCAGCTCGCGCGGCGGCGGCTGTTGATGGCGCGACCCAGGTTCGCTGTCTTTGGACTGGTCGCGTGCGCGTTGCTGGCCGTCAACGCTCTGCTCGTGCGCTATAACGTCGCGCCCCTGGCGCGGATCCTGCTTCCGGCCTCTGCGCTCGTCCTGCTCGCCATCGCGCTGGAATTCTGGCGCCGAGGCTAGCTCCGGGGCCGGCAGCCGGCCGCTGGTTTGCACTGGCCGGGCGGGTGGGCCGGGCGGTCCACTACGGCGCGTTGCGCCCCAGGTAGCTGGCCATGATCAGGTGGCGGTCGCGGGCGAGCTCGGCGGCCGATCCCGCCATCACCGTTTCGCCGTGCGAGAGAACGTAGCCGCGATCGGCGACCTCGAGCACGCGTTGCACGTGCTGCTCCACGATCAGCACGCCGGCCCCCGTCTGCTTGGCGTAGTCGCGCAGGGTCGGCAGGATCGCATCCACGATCACCGGCGCGAGCCCCAGCGAAAGCTCGTCGATCAGCAGCAGCTTGCGTTCGCAGACGAGCACCCTTGCCAGCGCCAACATCTGCTGCTCCCCGCCGGACAGCAGGCCAACTCGCCTGTGGTGCAGCGGGCGCAGGACCGGGAAGTACTCGTACGCCGCCTCGGGGTCGAGCTTGCGGCCGCCGAAGCCCAGGCGGAAGTGCTCGGCGACGGTCAGCGCGTGGAAGATCCCGCGCCCCTCCGGAACGTGGGCCAGGCCGCGCCTGGCGAGCGCGTGCGGCGTCGAGGATCCAACGGCCCGGCCGTCGAAGACAATCGTCCCGCCCATCGGGCGGATCAGCCCCGAGATCACGCGCAGCGCGGTGGTCTTGCCGGCCCCGTTGGCTCCGAGGAGCGCGACCATCTCGCCCGGCTCGACGGTCAGGTCGAGGTTGCGCAGCACCGACGCGCGCCCGTACCCGGCGGTGAGGCCCTCGATCGCAAGCAACGCGTCGCTCACGCGATCTCCTCCTGCGCGGACGGTCCCGGCGCGCCGGCGCCCGACGCTGACTCCGCGCCGGCGGCCGATGCTGCCTGCGCGCCGGCGGCTGATGCTGCCTGCGGGCCGGCGGCTGATGCTGCCTGCGGGCCGGCGGCTGACGCTGCCTGCGGGCCGGCGGCTGATGCTGCCTGCGGGCCGGCGGCCGATGCTGCCTGCGGGCCGGCGGCCGATGCTGCCTGCGGGCCGGCCGGCTCGCGGGGCCGGCCGAGGTAGGCCTCGACCACGGCCGGGTCCTCACGGACGCGCTCGGGAGGTCCCTGCGCGATCAGGCGGCCGAAGTCGAGCACGTAGACGTAGTCGCTGATCGTCAGCACGAGATCCATGTCGTGATCGATCAGCAGCGTCGCCGTGCCGCCATGGGCGACCTCGGCGAGCCGCTGGCCGAGCACCTGGCTCTCCTCGCTGTCGAGTCCGGCGGCCGGCTCATCGAGGCAGAGCGCGGACGGCCGCGCCGCCAGCGCCCGCGCGACCCCCACGAGCTTGCGCTGGCCCTGGCTCAGGTTCGCCGGGAAGGTGTCGGCGAGGCTCTCGAGCCCGAGCAGCGCGATCGCCGCGGCGACGTCCGCAGAGGCCAGCGGCCGGCCGCTCAGAACCGAGGAGAGAATCCGTCGCGCGCCGGGCGCCCGCGACGCGACCGCGAGGTTTTCGGCGACGGTGAGGTCGTCGAACAGCTCGGTCGACTGCCACGTACGCGCGAGGCCGCGGCGCGCGCGCCGGTGGGGTGCGAGCTTCGAGATGTCGGCCCCGTCGAGGCGGACGCGTCCGCGCGAGGGGGTGAAGCCGCTGACCGCGTCGATAAAGGTGGTCTTGCCGGCCCCATTGGGCCCGATCAACCCGACGAGCTGGCCGCGGTGAACCGCGACCGCCGCGTCGACCAGGGCGTGCACGCCGCCGTAGCTGACCGAGAGACCGTCGGTCGCAAGGACTGCGCCGCTGGCGTCGGCGGTCACGCCGACGCCTCGTCCGGGCTCGCGATCGGCGGTTGCCCGCCGCCGCGCCCGCGCAACGTGCGTGCGAGGTAGCGAGCCAGCGCCACGGGCGGCTGGTCGCGAATCGAGGTCAGCGCGATGCCCTCCGGCGCGCTGACGATCGCGATGATCAGGCCGATGCCACCGATGATCAGCAGGTAGACCGACGAGATGTTGAGGTCGCCCATCACGAGGGCGACGAGCGCGCCGGGGGCCAGCAGGGCGCCGACCAGGGCGCCGCGGACGGTCGTGATACCTCCGAGATATGCGAAGGCGACGAATTCGAGCGCCGTCGTCGTTCCGAACTGCACGGGTGAGACCGACGCGAGGTCGTAGGCGTAGAGCACCCCCGCCACGCCGCCGATGAAGGAGGAGAGGGCGAACGCGAGCATCTTCATCGCGCGCGGGCTGATTCCAACCGCGGCGGCGGCCCGCTCATTCGAGCGGACGGCCAGCATCTGCTGGCCGACCAGGCTGCGGCGCAGCGCGGCCACGAGCATGCCGACGAGGAGCACTGCGACCAGGCAGATCAGGCCAAAGGTCGGGGTCGGTACGCCGTAATGAAGTCCGAGGAACCCGCCGCTCGGTCCGAGGTCGACGCCGAACAGGCGTGGCGGCGACACCGCGAGCGCGCCTCCCGGCCCTGAGCCCCAGCTGGGGTTGTCAAGCACGAAGTTCTCGATCGCGACCATCGCGGCGACCGTCAGGATGGCGAGATTCACACCGCGAACGCGGAATGCGGGGAGGGCGACGATCACCCCCACCCCGGTGGCGATCAGGATCGCGACAATGGCGCCGATCGGGAAGCCGATGCCGGCGTTGAGCGCGAGCCGCGCGACGCTGAGGCCGGCGATCCCGCCGAGCCCGACCTGGACCAGCGAGACCTGCCCGACGAAGCCCGTGATCACGACGAGCGACATGCACACGAGCGATCCGATCAGCGTGTTGATGATCGCTCCGCGTACGGAGAAGGAGAACAGCAGCAGCGCCGCGGCGCAGACCGTCGTCGCGATCAGCGCGGGCGCGACGATCCGCCGCGCGCTCGGGGCGGCCGGCAGCCGGGCCTCGAACAGCGCTCCGCGCGTCGGCAGGCCGCGGCCCTGGAACAGCAGGACGGTGGCGATGATCAGGAAGTAGATGAGGTCGGCGACCCCGGTGAGCGGGATGCCCCCGGAGGTCGGGAACCACGACTTGGTCTCCAGGTAGAGGAGCTCCGACTGGATGATCCCCATTCCGATTCCCGCCGCGGCCGCGATCGCAAACGAGCTGAAGCGAGCCAGCAGCGCCGCCCCGAGCGCCGGAATCACGATGAACGGGAGTGTGGTGGGGTCGAGCTGGGAGGTCGGCGCGACGAGGATGCCGAGCGCGCCGGCCAGCACGAAGGCGGCCATCGTGTTGATTGCCGAGATGCTCTGCGGTGCGAGCCCGGTGAGGTCGGCCGCCGTCTCGTTCTCCGACGCCGCGCGCGTTGCGAGACCGAAGCGGGTGTAGCGGTAGACGCCGGCGAGGCCCGCGGTGATGACGATGACGATGCCGGTGAGCACGAATTGATTGGCCGGAACGACGCCGCCGAAGATGTGAACCAGCGTCGATGTGCTGGCTGGCAACACCGCCGGCGCGGACTGTCCGCCGACCCCGAAGCGCTGGATGGCGATCCCCTGCAGCGTCAGCAGCAGGCCGAGCGAGGCGACGAGTTTGGCGAGCGGCGACGCGGCGCGCAGGCGCCTCATGATCGCCATGTCGAAGAACGCGCCGAGCAGCGCGCAGAGCACGAGCGCCAACACGAGCGCGGGCACGACAGCCCAGGGATGCCCGAGGTGCGCGAGCGGCACCGCGGGCAGGGGGATCCAGACGGATCCCGCCGTTCGCAGCACGTCGTACTCGTAGGCCCCGACCATCGCGACGGCGCCGAGCGCCAGGTTGGTGACGCCCGACCCGCGATAGTTCTGGACCAGGCCGACCGCGATCCCGGCGATCAGCGCGCCCGTCGCGAGACCCAGGACCGCGAACAGCAGGAGCTGGTTCACGGCAGGCTCCCGGGAGCGGGTGTCACGGCGACCAACGCTAGCGTGAGCGCCGTCGCCGTGACCCCGATTCCCTTGACCTCAGACCGGCTCCGCGATCGTCACGGCGCGGGCGGTCCCGTGCAGCCGGATGCAGGCACTGGCGGGCAGAGCCACTTGCCGCCGCCCTCCGGGTAGAACTTGTTCTTGCCGAGGTAGCCGTAGAACAGCGCCCGGACCGACCCGATCGACGCGAACGGCTTGGTGCCGAATACGAGGTGCGGATCGCCGAGGTACATCGGGCCGGTGAACGCCGCCGCCTTGGCGGCGATCGCCGCCGGGGTGATGGCCGAGGGCTTCCCGAGCTCGTTCATCCACTTCGCGATCGTCAGGATCGTGCCGAACGTCAGCGGCGCGTAGCCGCTGTTCACATCAGCGGCATTGCTGTAGTCGGTCATCGCCGCGATGAACGCGGCCATCTGGCTGCTCTTGCCATAGGGAGCCGACGGGTTCTGGCTCGTGAACACGTAGCTCCACTTGGGATAGTCACCGAGGGCCGCCTTGACGGCGGGCTCGAGGCATTCGGGCAGCGACACAACCGGCGTCCTGATGTTGAGCGAGCTGAACGCCTGCGAAAGCGCGATGCATTCGGAGGATGTGGAGCCGACCGCGAAGATCGCGTTGGCGCCGGATGCCCCCGACGCCTCGATCGAGGCGGTCAGGTCGGTGGCCGCGTTTGGATAGAGGATCACCGTCGCGTTGACGCCCAGGGCGCCAAAGAGCGCCTTGAACATCCCCAGGGCCGTCGAGACTCCCGGTAGGTCAGGTCCCAGCACAGCGACCGACTTCGCCTTCTGAATCGTCGCGAGGTAGGTGACCACGGCAAGCTGTGCCTGGATCGCACCATCGACGTAGTACGCGTTCGGGTCGGTTCCGGTGCCGTTGGTGAAGACACCGACGACCGGCTTCGTTCCTGCCATCGTCGAGATGAACGGCGTCTCTCCGGTGAGCAACTCGCCTTCGGCAACGACACTGACCTGTGAGTTGTTGAGCATCGTCTGGGCACAGGTCGCGCCCTGCGACGCCGTGGTGGTGATCGGGCAGTAGACGAGCTTCAGCGGATGACCGCCGTCCACTCCGTCGAGGTTGTCGTTGACCAGGGCGATCGCGGCCTTCACGCCCGCCGTGTTGCCCGGGTGTCCGGTCAGCGCCGTCTCGTCGCTGACCCATCCGACCGAAACCGGGGACAGCTTCGGATTCGCCGCCTTGGCCTTGCCGCCGGTGTACTTGAGCGCCGCTGTCAGTGCCGACGCCGGCGGCGATTTCGTCGACGCCGCGTAGGCGGCTCCGGCCGCCGCGATCACGAGGCAGGCGGCGAGGACGCCGGCAACCGTCCTGCGGCCTCTGAGGCGATGGCGATTTCGATCGTCGCCCCGGTCGTGTTTGGCTACCGCATGGACAGATCTCATGGACGCCCCTCCAGTCTGATTAAGGCGCTTTACGCCGCACCGCGCTTACCCCGCGACTGACCACTCGCCAGCGTGCGCCTGCATGTTAGTCGGTGGTATATAGCATACTAGTGGCGGTGGTTGTGCCGGTAGGGTCGGCCCGCCGCGCGCCTGCGCGAAGGCTCCGCTCAGCCGACGCGGGCGGACGCGCGGGGCGTCCGCGTCTTTACCGCCCGCCGCGTGAGCTGGACGTGCGCGCGGACCGCCTTGGCGGCCCCGGCGGGGTCCCTCGCGGCGATCCGATCGACGATCGCGCGGTGCTCTGCGATGACCTCCGCGGCGCGGGTCGGGGCTCGGATCGCATCGTGGCCGGCGAGCCAGATGATGCCGCGGAGGGTCAGCAGGATGCGCCGGGTTCGCTCGAGTTGGAGCAGCATCGGCATCGTCAGGTGGAACTCCTCGTCGGCATCGAGGAAGGCCACCGAATCCGAGACCACGCGCTCCTGGTCGTCGAGGATCCCGCGCAGCACGTTGATGTCTGCCTCGGTCGCGTCCTTGGCGAGGCGCCGGACGACGTTTGACTCGATCAGGATCCGCAGCTCGAAGGCCTCGCGGCGCTCGGACTCGGGAATCGTCCGAAGCCGGAAGCCGCGCTGGGCGATGATCTCGATCAGGCCTTCGCGCTCCAGCTCGATCAGCGCCTCGCGAACCGGGGTCCGCGAGATGCCGAGCGCCTGGGCCAGCTGCACCTCCGAGTAGAACCCCTCGGGTGCAATCGTGCCCGAGCGGATCGAGGCGCGGATTGCCGTATAGGTCTGGCGTGCGAGCGTCTCGACCCGGAAGACCGACGGGATCGGCAACGGCTCCGATGTGCCACCCCTCATCGTCACGCTGGGTCGGAGGGTCGAGCGCCTGCGGGTTGCCCCGGCGTCGCGCGGCTTGCTATCGCGGTCGCCGCCACGATGACTTCGGCGGGCGGGCGGCGCACCGGGGATCCGGGCGACGGCAGTCTCAACTCGCGCATCATTTCCTCCTCCTCGCGATGATGAAGGTAGCATGTTACATGCGAATGAATAGATCGCCGACCGTGACGACCGACCTTCAGGGCTTCCTGGACCGCCACCGCGAGCACTTTCTCTGGATCGACAAGCCGGTCCCCCTGAGCGCGGTCGGCGCGCTGACTGGTCGCGCCTGCCGGCCGATCGTCTTCACGCAGATCGAGAACCATCGTATCCCGATCGTGGACGGACTCTTTATCGACCGTGCGGCGCAGGCGCGCGTGCTCGATTGCGACCCGGCGGACGTGTTGAAAAGCATGGCCGCCGCGCTCGCGCGCGGGCCCAGGCCGCTCGTCAGCGTCGACGATGCGCCGTGCAAGGAGGTGAAGCTGTTCGGCGACGACGTCGATCTCGCACTGCTGCCGATCGTGACGCACACCGACCTTGATCCCTATCCCTATACGACCTCGTTCGTCACCCATCAGCATCCCGGCGGGGCCCTGAACTCGATGTTCCCCCGCTGCGGCGTGCTCGGACCGCG
>JBEKNK010000103.1:0-8838 GCA_049522915.1 Solirubrobacteraceae bacterium
GGCGGCGACGGCGAGCTGAGCGCGTCGGCGGTGCTCAAGCAGACTGACTGGGGGATCAAGCCGTACTCGACGCTCTTCGGAGCGCTGAAGGTCGCCGACGAGGTCACGGTGACGCTCGAGCCCCGCCCGCAATGAGGGCTCGCCTGGCTCGCCGCGCTCAGCGGAGCCGCGGCGGCGACGCCATCCCACCGGATCTGCTCGCGCGACGGCCGCAGCGCGCTCAGTCGCGGTAGACGGTCTGGGCGTCGAGGCCGCCCTCGACCCCCGGTGGCAGGGCGCCACTGCCGTGAGCGTAGAGGGCGATCTCCTCAATCGTCTTGACCGCGGTCGGATCGGCGCCATCGCCGTTGACCCACGCCCCATTGCTCCACGTCAGGTTCTCCGGCGGGGCTTCCAGCGCCATGCCGGCCAGGAGCCTCGCCTTGTCGCGGATCTTCGCGGTCGCGCTCGCGATCGCCGCCGGCGCGCCCTCGGACGGGCTGGTGTTGTAGCCGTGGCCGACGCCGAAACGGTCCGTGTCGGCCGTGACGACCTTGACGTCGAGCGCCGGGACGCCGAGCGCCTCGGCCACCAGCTGACCGTACTGCGCCTCCTTGCCGTCGGATTCGCTCGTCAGGCTGAGCACCATCTTGCCCGTCGGGTGAACGCGCAGGAAGACGGCTCGGTACGCCTCGTTAGCCACGGCTGACTCTCCTCACGGTTGATTGGTTGGCAATCGTCACTGGCGCCGCGTCTCGTTCTCGGGCGAGCGCTCGCCCGCGAGCCGCTGGCGCTCCTGGTGCGCGGTGAGGGCATTGTGGCCTTCGAGGTCGCAGAACGAAGGCTGCGGACCGCCCAACGGATGCGGCGGCACCGCCGGCCGTTCGCATCCTGGGTAGATGCACCTCTTTGTGTGCTCCTCGTTCACCTGCGTTTCATTCCCCGCGCTCGTTGGTCCAGCCGGGCGTCGTTACGCCCCTTTTCGGGCCGTGGCCGCTGGGCATCGCCACCGAGCTGCCTGGCACCGGCGTCGCGCTGGCCCACGGCTCCGGCACCTCGATCTCAGCCGCGGCACCCGGCTTCCAGCCCGCCGCGGGCCCGCCTCGGGAACTCCGCGAGCTCGCGCCGATCGCCGCCACAACCTCCCCAAGCGCTTCGAAGCTGTGCCCGCTCACCAGCGCGTCGCAGTGCGGCAGTGCCGCGACCATGCCGCCGGCCGCGACCGAGAACGAGCTTGCACCCGCGCGCGGATTGACCCACACGATCCGGTGCGCGAGACGCCCGAGGCGCTCCATTTCGCGTGCGACGAGCGCTGGGTCGCCGCGCTCCCAGCCGTCCGAGAGGATCACGACCACGGCGCCGCGAGCCATCCCGCGTCGTCCATGGCGGTCGTTGAAGGTCTTCAGCGCGTCACCGATCCGGGTTCCGCTCGACCAGTCGGGTGCCGCTGCGGCCGCGCGGGCGATCGCCCGCTCATGGCTGCGCGCCGCCAGCGCGCGAGTGACACGCGTCAGCCGGGTCGCGAACACGAAGGCCTCGGTGTCCCGACCACCGGCGGCCGCGCAGGCCAGGAACTGCAGGTAGGCGCGCGCATAGGGCTCCATCGAGCCCGAGATGTCGCACAGCATGACCAGCCGGCGCCGCGCGATCCGCCGCCGGCGACGCGCCAGGCGAATCGGATCGCCACCCGTCCGCAGGCTCCCGCGCAGGGTGCGCCGCAGATCGATCTGCTCACCGTGACGACCCTTTTCATGGCGGCGCAAGCGCCGCAACGGGGTTTCGACGGCGAGCAGCGACATCAGCCTGTGAAGCTGTGCGAGCTCCTCGGGCTCGAGCGCGTCAAAGCTCCTGGCGCGCAGCAGCTCTTCATCGCTGGCCATCGCCAGCGGCACCTCGAGCTCGGGCGCCTGATCGTCGGCGTCACGCCCGCCTGCTCGCGACAGCGACACGCTGGCCCGAGCCTCGTCGCCATCCGGCGCCGGCGGCGGACGATCGCGCACCGACGGCGCCCGCTGATCCGCCGGCGCGGCGGCCGACGACGCCTGCGGTGGCTCGAACTCGCGGCCGTCGGCTCGCGAACCGAACACGGAGAAGAAGACGGCGTCGAACGCCCGCACCTGCGCCGGCTCGGACACGGCCACCGTGCGCGCGGTCCAGTACAACCGCCGGCGGGTTATCGGCGCCACCAGCGCAAGCGCACGAGCAAGGTCGGCACAGCGCGCCGGCGTCATCGCCACCCCGCCGTCGTGCAGGCGGCGGCCAAAGGCCCCGGCGAGCGCGGGCAGATCGAGCTCGAGCATCTCCGCGCCGGATGGTGGCGGAGCGCCAACCGCCTCAGTCACCGGCGCGCACGAGCTGGTCGAGGCCTGCCGCGCGGATCACCTCCTGGTCCTCCTCGTACTTGAGCACCGACCCGAGCGTGAGCTCCACGGCCGGGACATCGAGACGCTCGATGCCGAGCAGCTCCAGCGCAGCCAGCCAGTCGATCGCCTCCGCGATTCCGGGCGGCTTCTGCACGTCGGCGTCGCGCATGCGAGCGACGGCGTTCGCCACCGCGACCGCCAGCGTCTGCGAGGCGCCCTTGACGCGCAGCCGCACGATCGCGACCTCGCGCTCGGGCGTCGGGTAGTCGATCCAGTGGTAGAGGCAGCGCCGCTTGACGGCGTCGTGAAGGTCGCGGGTCCGGTTCGAGGTGAGCACGATGATCGGCGGGTGCGTGGCCCTGATCGTCCCGATCTCGGGAATCGTCACGGCTGACTCTGCGAGCAGCTCGAGCAGGAAGGCCTCGAAGTCGTCGTCGGCGCGGTCGATCTCGTCGATCAGCAGCACCGCGGGACGCGGGCCCGGATGCTCGAGGGCGCGCAGCAGCGGGCGGCGGATCAGGTAGTCCGGGCCGAACAGCTCCTCCTCGGCGAGCGTCCCCCCGCGCGAGTCGGCCAGGCGGATGCTCAGCAGCTGGCGCGGGTAGTTCCACTCGTAGAGCGCCTCGGCGGAGTCGATCCCCTCGTAGCACTGAAGGCGGATCAGCGGCGTGTCAAGCACGGCGGCCAGCGCCTTCGCGGCCTCGGTCTTGCCCACGCCCGCCTCACCCTCGAGCAGCAACGGCTGCGGCAGGCGAACGCACAGGAACATCGACGTCGCGAGCCCCTCGTCGACCAGATAGTCGGTCGCGGCGAGGCGCCTTGCCAGCGTCTCGACGTCGGGCGCGAGGCGGCGAACCTCGCCGGCGGCCTCGCCGGTGATTTCGGGCGGACTCATCCGAGCGCCGAGACGGTTGCGTGCCGGCTGGCGCCGAGCCCGGCCTGTGCGAGCACGGCCTGGTAGTCCTCCGCCGTGTCCACGTCGAGGGGTACGCGACCGGCGATCGGCACCTCGACGACATCCTCGCCGCACTGCTCGAGCAGCCGCCAGACGCCCTTGTCCCCGTGCAGTGCCGCGAGCTGGCCGAACGCGCCACGCGCGAAAGCGATCGGGTGCCCGCGTCCGTTCTCGTAGCGACACACTGCGATTTGCGCCTCGCCTCGCGCCGCGCACAGCATCGCGACAGTATCGGCGTCGACGCCCGGCTGGTCGCCGAGCATCAGCACGAGCACCTCGCAGCGCTGGTCCACGGCTTCGAGCGCCGCGGCGATCGATGACGAGCAGCCCGAGGCGTGGGCGTCGTTGACGACCACATCCGCGCCCGCCAGGTCGACGCCTGCCCGAACCTCGCTCTCGGCGCCTCCGAGCACCACCACGATCTGGTCGAAGCGACACGCGCGGGCCGTGCGCAGCACGTGGCCGAGCAGCGTCCGCTCGCCGTAGGGGAGCAGCTGCTTGGCGCGTCCCAGGCGTCTCGAGGCGCCCGCGGCGAGCACGAGCGCGGTGACAAACGGCTCAGTCCGAGGGGCTTGCATGCGCATGCTGCGCCTCGAACGTCGTTCGGCAGCCGTCGCAGCAGAAGTACACCGTCTCCCCGTCGTGTTCGATCGACGCGGTCTGCGCCACCGCGGCCACCGTCATGCCGCAGATCGGGTCGACGGCCAATACGGGGGCGGCGGCGCTGGCCCCGCCCGCCGCCGCGAGGTCGCTGACCGCGGGAGCCGCGGCGGTGCGCTTGCCACGGCGCACGGCGATCAGCTCGGCAAGGATCGATACAGCTACTTCGGCCGGGGTGCGCGCGCCGATGTCGATGCCGGCCGGCACATCGATGCGCTCGAGCAGCTCGTCGGGCACTCCGTCGCCGCGCAGCTCCGCGAGCACCCCGCTGGCGCGCTTGTGGCTGGCGACGAGGCCGACGTAGAGCACGCCGCGCTCGAGCCCCTGCCGCAGCGTGTCAAGCTCGTCGCGGCCGTGCGTGGCGACGATCAGCCCGAGGTCGCCGGCGGCCGGCTCCGGCGTGCCGTCGGCGTCCTCCACGAGGTCCAGCCCGAGTTGCGTTGCAAGCTCGCGCACGGCGCCGGCGATCGGCGTCTCGCCGACGACGAGCAGTCGCGGCGCCGGCAGCACCGGCTCGAGGAAGACCTCGATCGCTCCACCGGACAGGCACGGGTTCTGCACCGTCACGGCGCCATCCTGTTTCGCGATCTCCTGCCCGCCCATCTCATCCTCGCCGCTGCCGCCACCGCCGAGGTCGCCGTCGCCGTCGCTGTCGAACGGAAGGATCCGCAGCAGCAGCGCCTCCTCGGCCTCGATCGCCGCCAGCGCATATGCGCGCACGCTGTGCTCGGCACAGGCTCCGCCGACGAAGCCCTCGATCGTGCCGTCGCCCAGCACGAGCGCAACGTTGCCGGCCTGCGCGCTGGTCGGGCGCTGCGCGCGGACGACCGTCGCGGTTGCGAACGCGACGCCCGCGGCGGCGAGCTCCTGCGCTCGCCGCGAGGCGGCCGGGCTGATCATTGCGGCGGCTCGGGCCGCCCCTGCATCGCAGCCCATACGCGTGCCGGTGTGCAGGGCATGTCGAGATGGTCGACGCCGTGGGTTTCGTGGAGCGCATCGATCACCGCGTTCACGATCGCCGGCGGCGAGCCGACGTTCGGTGACTCGCCGACGCCCTTCGCGCCGAGCGGATGGTGCGGACACGGCGTCACCGTCTCGCCAAGCTCGAAGTCGGGACATTCGAGCGCCGTCGGGATGAGGTAGTCCATGAACGAGGAGTTCAGGCAGTTGCCCTCCTCGTCGAACGTGATGACCTCCATCAGCGCGATGCCGACCCCCTCCGCGAGGCCGCCGTGGATCTGCCCGTCGACGATCATCGGATTGATTCGCACACCGCAGTCGTCCACGGCGATGAAGCGCCTCACCGTCACATGGCCGGTGTCGGGGTCGATATCGACGACCGCGATGTAGGCGCCGTAGGGGTAGGTGAGGTTCGGCGGGTCATAGATCACCTGCGCGTCCAGTCCGCCCTCCATGCCCTCGGGCATCGCCTCGCCGCTGTAGGCGTGCACGGCGGCCTCCTCGATCAGCACACCCTTCTCAGGGTCGCCCTTGACGTACCAGCGACCCTTCTCCCACGCGAGATCCTCCGGCCTGGTCTCGAGCATCGTCGCCGCGATCAGGCGCGCCTTGTCGCGCACCTTGCGCGATACGACCGCGACCGCGGCGCCGGAAACCGGCGTCGAGCGGCTGCCGTAGGTTCCAAGCCCGTAGGGCGAGCGGTCGGTATCGCCGTGGCGGACCTCCACGTCCTCCGGCGGGATCCCGAGCTCCTCGGCGACGATCTGCGCAAACGTCGTCTCGTGCCCCTGGCCCTGCGTCTGGGCGCTGATGCTGACCACGGCCTTGCCCGAGGGATGGATCCGCAGGTCGGCGCCGTCGTTCATCGCCAGTCCGAGGATGTCCATGTGCTTGCGCGGCCCGGCGCCGACGCCCTCGGTGAAGAACGACACGCCGATTCCCATCAGCTCACCGCGGGCGCGCTTCTCGGCCTGCTCCCGGCGCAGGTCCTCATAGCCCGCGAGCTCCATCGCCACGCGCATCGTCTCGGCGTAGTTCCCGGAGTCATACGTCCAACCGGTGGTGGTCTCGTAGGGGAACTGCTCGGGGGCGATAAAGCTGCTCATCCGGAGCTCGATCGGGTCGACCTCCATCTCGAGCGCGAGTGCGTCGACCATCCGCTCCACCAGGTACACGGCCTCAGTGATCCGGAAGGAGCAGCGGTAGGCGACGCCGCCCGGCGCCTTGTTCGTGTAGACCGCTTTCACCCTGACGTGCGAGGCCTCCAGGTCGTAGGAGCCACAGACGATGTGAAAGAAGCCCGCCGGGAACTTCGTCGGCTGCGCGGTGCTGTCGAATGCGCCGTGATCTGCGATCACGTCGACCCGCAGACCTGTGATCTTGCCGGCCTTCGAGCAGATCTCCGCGTGCATCACGTAATCACGCGCAAAGCCGGTGGACATCAGGTTCTCGGAGCGGTTCTCGACCCATTTGACCGGCACGCCGGCGACGATCGACCCGGCGATCGCACAGACGTAGCCGGGGTAAACGGGGACCTTGTTGCCGAAGCCGCCGCCGATGTCCTGGCACTGGATCCGGATCATGTGCTCGGCGAGACCGGCGACGTGCGCGTAGACGGTGCGGTGGGCGTGCGGCGCCTGGTTGCCGTTGTAGATGTTGAGCTGGCCGGTCTGCGGGTTGAAGTCGGCGATCATGCCGCAGGTCTCGAGCGGCGCCGGGTGGCAGCGCGGGTAGATGATGTCGCGCGTGACGACCGTGTCGGCCTCCGCGAAGACGCGGTCGGTCGCGGCCTCGTCGCCTGCCTCCCAGAGCGGGCTCGCGAGATTGTCGCGCTGCCCGGTCTTGTCGTCGCGGATCAGCGGAGCGTCGGGATCGAGCGCCTTGCGCGCATTGACGACGGCGGGCAGCGGCTCGTACTCGACGTCGATCAGCTCGAGCGCGTCGTTGGCCGAGTACTCGTCGGTGGCGATCACGAACGCGACCTCCTGGCCCTGGAAGCGCACCTTGTCGCCCGCGAGCACCGCCTGGGTGTCATAGGAGATCGTCGGCATCCAGGCCAGTCCGAGCGTCTCGAGGTCCTTGGCTGTGACAACGGCGGCGACGTTGGGGTGGGCGAGCGCCCGCGAGGTGTCGATCGAGACGATCCGCGCGTGTGCATACGGGCTCCGGAGCAGCGCGCCGTAGACCATCCCCGGCAGGCGGATGTCGTCGAGGTAGGTGCCCTTGCCGCGGATGAAGCGCGCGTCCTCCTTGCGCTTCAGGCGGCCGAAGCCGATCGGGCGCTCGGTGTCGGCGCTCGGAAGGTTTTCGACGGTCGCCATGCTCAGACCTCCTGCCTTGCGTTGGCTTCGTGCTCTGCTGCCCAGCGGATCGCGCTGACGATGTTCTTGTAGCCGGTGCATCGGCAGATGGCACCCGATATCGCGGTACGGATCTCGAGTTCGGTTGGATCGGGGTTCTCGTCCAGCAGGGCGCGAGCGGTCATCAGCATTCCCGGCGTGCAGAACCCGCACTGCAGGGCGTGCAGCTCGTGGAAGCCCATCTGGACAGGGTCGAGTTGGCCGTCGACCTCGAGCGACTCGACCGTGCGGATCTCGTGGCCTTCGCACATCACCGCCAGCGTCGTGCACGACTTGATCGGCTTGCCGTCCATCAGCACCACGCATGCTCCGCAGTTGGAGGTGTCGCAGCCCCAGTGGGTGCCGGTCAGGCCCGGGGTGTCGCGGATGAAGTGAACCAGCAGCTGGCGTGGCTCGATGTCGCGCGAGACCTGCTCTGAGTTCAGCGATATCGAGACTTGCATGATCACGCCTCCTGATGCAGTGCTCGGGCGCTCGCACGGCGCAGCGCGCGCTGCGTCAGCACTCCGGCAAGATGTCGTTTGTAGTCGATCGGCCCGCGACCGTCAGCGCCTGGGGAGCAGTCCGCCGAGGCGATCTCGCCGGCTTGCGCGAACAGCTCGTCCGACGGAGCCTTGCCGCGCAGCAGCTCCTCGGCGCGCGCGAGGTGGATCGTCGTGAGCCCGACCGCGCCGAGCGCGATGCCGGCGTCGGCGATCGTGCCGCCATCGACCCAGACGGCGGCGGAAACTGCGGCGATGGCCCAGTCGCCGGCTCGGCGCTCGACCTTCTCGTGCGCGCTGCCGGCGCCGGGGCGCAGCGGCAGGCGCACCTCGGTGAGCAGCTCTCCGTCGCCGACCGCGGTCATGTAGGGGCCGACGTGAAAGTCCTCCATCCCGATCACCCGCTCGCCGCCTGCGCCGCGAATCACGACCTGCGCCTTGGCCGCCGAGCAGACGGCGGAGAGGTCCTCTGCCGCGTCCGCCTGGCACAGCGAGCCGCCGATCGTGCCGCGGTTGCGCACGACGGGATCGGCGATCACCTGCTCGGCGTCGCGAAACAGCGGGAAGTGCTCCGCGAGCAGCTCGGAGTTGAGCAGGTCCACGTGGCGGGTCAGCGCCCCGATCGCGATCTCGCCGTCCTGCTCGCGGATGTAGGCGAGCTCGCTGAGGTCGTTGATGTCGATCAGGTGCTCGGGCTTGGCGAGCCGCAGCTTCATCATCGGCAGCAGGCTGTGCCCGCCGGCGATGACGCGCGCGCCGGAGCCGAGCCGCTGAAGCGAGGCGAGCGCGCCCTCCACGCTCGTCGCGCGTTCGTACTCAAATGGCGCGGGGGTCTGCAACGTCTGCTCCTATCCTCTCGAGGAAGCGCCGGGCAACCAGCCTTTACCAAGCGTAGCAATCGACTTTTGCGCTCCAGGCAGGCTCCGTGATGCGACGTGCACGGAGACGCCTGCCACGTCGGAGGGCTCAGCCTCGGCCGTGCTCGGGCAGGACAGATTGCTCAAGCGCCGCCACCGACTGGCCGTCCCTTGGGCTTTGAGGCCGCACGGCCGGGCAGGCGTTTGCGGGGCGCCCCGATG